>NZ_MUNF01000055.1 GCF_002154555.1 Streptomyces murinus | reverse complement strand
CGGCCTCGTCCTCGTGGTCCGCGATCCGGTGCAGGACCAGGTCCTCCTTGGCCGGGAAGTACCGGAAGAGGGTCGGCTTGGAGATCCCGGCGGCCGCGGCCACCTCCGCCACCGGCACCGCGTCGAAGCCCCGCTCCAGGAACAGCCGTACCGCGGTGTCCGACACCTCCTGGTACATCCGCTGCCGCTTGCGCTCCCGCAGCCCCGGCTCCCGCGTTCCCGTCTCCCGCTCACGCGGCTCCGACTCACCCATGGGGCGAGCCTACGCAGTGCTCAGCCGAGTCCCAGCCGGGGCAGTCCCAGCCGGGGCAGTCCCCAGGGGCGCCCGGACAGCCCCAGCGAGGCCGTGGCCGCCGTGAGCGTCATGCCGTACGACGCCACCGCCCGCCGTACGTTGGGCGCGTCCAGGCTGGATCCGGTGACCAGCCGGTCGAGGTCGACGTAGGCCGAGCGGACCAGCTCGATCCAGCGGTAGACCCGCCAGTCCCGCTGCCAGTCATGGGTGTGGCGCGCGTCGAGGCGGGCCGCCCAGCGGCGGAACATGCGGTCACGGATCTCCGGCCGGGTCGGGGTGAGGTGCATGTGCCGGACCAGTTCGTACAGCGGGTCCCCGACCAGGGCCATCTCCCAGTCGATGAGGGTGAGGGCGGGGCCGTCGTCGCGGCGCACCAGGTTCCAGGGGTTGAGGTCGCCGTGCAGCAGGGCGGGGGCGCGGTCGGTGACCCGGTGCCGGGCGAGGATCTCGCGCAGCCGGGGCCCGTCCGGCAGACCGAGGAAGCGGGCCGTCTGCTGGGACTGCCGCGGCAGCGCCTCGACCAGCGCGACGAGCTGCTCGCTGAGCCAGCCGTAGAAGCCGGGGCGGCCGCCGAGCGGGTCGATGCCGGCCGGGTCGACACCGGTCAGCGCGGCCAGCTGGTCGACCAGGTGGTCCGCCTCGTGCGGGCGCAGTCCGTCGACCGGGTGGTCGGGGCGGCGGCCGAGGTCGCGACCGCCCTCGTAGGTGTGCACGGCGAAGCGGTCGCCGCGGTAGCGGTGGGCGGGGTCGGCGGCGTGGCTGGTGCCGAGCGCGAGGACGCGGGGGGCGGCGACCGGCACCCCGGACCGTTCGATGGCGGCGAGGACGGCGTGCTCGCTGAGGAAGCTGCGCTCGCGGCGCAGTACGACGGTCACCTCGCGGCGTACGACGACGGGGAAGCCGGTGCCGGGCACCCGGAGCACGGTGGTGAGGTGCGCGGCACCCTTGAACACCCGCTCGGCCGGGGCGGCGCCCTCCAGGAACAGGGCGTCGGCGACCGCGTGGTGCGGGAAGCCGGGGTGTTCGGGGACCCGCCGGTCCGGTGTCCAGGCGATGGCCCGGGGGCGCAGGCCGGGCCGGGCGGCGCCGCGCCGGAAGAGGATCCGCTCGATCTCGTCGGCGCCGGGCACCCGGCCGAGCCGCAGCGGCTCCGTGGCCGCGCGCAGGGCGTCGCCCACGACGGCGGTGGCCCGCTCCAGGGACTCCGGGTCGAAGGAGCGGCCCAGGGCGCGGACGGCCCGGACGACATCGGTGTAGAGGGACTGGGCGTGTTCGAGGGCGAGGTAGTGGGGCAGGTCCTTGCCGAGTCCGGCGACGGCGGCGGGCCGGGCGCGGGCCACCGCGTCGGCCCAGGCACGCACGAGTGCCGCACGCTCGGGCTCGGGGCGGCGCGTCCGTACGAGGTGGACGGCGAGGTCGTACAACGGGTCGCCGTAGCTCGCCAGTTCCCAGCCCGTGCAGCGCAACCCGTCGTCCGTCACGACGAGTTGGGCGCGGCGCAGATCGCCGTGGAGCAGGACGTACGGGCGGCGGGTCAGCGCGGGCACCCGCTCGGCGAGGCGGGTGAGCGCGTCCTCGGGGACGCCGAGCGCGGTGAACAGGCCGCCGTACCTGCGCCAGTCGGCCCCCCGGATCTGCCGGTCGGCGAGATGGGCGAGGGTGCGCAGGAAGCCCTGGGAGTCGGTGTGGTTGCGCGGCCAGTGCGGGGGCAGCGGCGGCAGCGCGGTGCGGCGCACCTGGGCGAGGGCGGCGAGCAGCGCGGCGATGTCCTGCGGCGGGGGCCCTTCGTCCGGTGTCCGGCCGTCCACATGGCTGTGGATGACGTACCCCTCCCCGGCGGCCAGGCACTCCGGCGCCCGGGGCAGCACCCGGTGGACCGCGCGCAGGATCTGCGCCTCGCTCTCCCAGGTGCGCACGGCCGGTGCCGCGTCCGGGCGGGGCAGCCGCACGGTCACCGGCGTGCCCGGGGCCCAGCCGAGCAGACCGGCGAGCGGTTCGGTCAGCGGCAGTACGTGGTCGCGATGGCGCGGGCCCTCGCGACTCGCCCCCGCCGCCGCGGCACGGGCCACGAAGGCACGGCAGGCGGCATCCGTCCGCATGGCTTCGGCGCGCTTCCCCACGACGGTAGGGGGAATGGACGGTGCGCCCACTGGCCGCTCCGGGATCGATCGCACAAGGGGGAGGACCGGTCGGGCGACAGGTCCGGGGAAACGCTATTCCCCCGTGGCGGCCGGTACGGCCGCCGGGCGCGGTGGAGTAGCCCAACGGGTGGTCCGCCGCTCGGCTGTGCCGATCCGGCGCCCGGGGCCCGGCACCTCGCCGCGCCCCGCACCCGTGTACCCGCGGCCGGACGGTGATCCGGCCGCGTCTCCGCATGCTAACCGACCCCCCGGCCGCCCCTGAGCAGGCGCAACAGCGGTTCCAGCGACCGTACGACGTGCTCGGCGCCGGCCGCGCGCAAAGGTTTCTCCTTCGCCTCGTTGCGGGCGTAGCCCAGGAAGGGGACCCCGGCGTCGCGGGCGGCGGCGAGGTCGGAGGGAGTGTCGCCGATCATCAGGGCGGCGGTGGGGGCGGCACCCATGGCACCGAGGGCGCGCAGCAGGCAGTGCGGGTCGGGCTTGAGGTGGTGCAGATGCTCGGTACGGCCGTACAGGTGCGGCGCGAAGCAGGCGGTCAGGCCCCGGGACTCCAGGTAACTGCGGGCCACGCGTGGCGAGTTGTTGGTGGTGACGGCGAGCCGGGCGCCGACGGCGGTCCAGGTGCGGATCAGCGGGTCGGCCCAGGCGGTGGGCAGCGCGGAGGCGGCGGCCCGCAGCTCCTCCTGGGTGAGGCGTTCCTCCAGGCCGGTGACGAGGTCGCTGCCGGGCCGGCGGCGGCCCACCGCGCGCAGCACCACCTGGGGGTCCAGGGTGCCGCGTTCGGCCGGGGTGAGCAGTCCGTGCAGGCCCTGCCGCTCCAGCCAGGCCACCAGGTCCGCGGCGATCCGCTCGGCCTTGTGCGTGGCGAACAGCCGGCAGATGGGGCCGTCGAAGTCCCACAGCACGACCCGGGCGGAAGTGATCAGTACACGAAGCTTCTCGATCTCGCTCGCATCAGAAGTCGTATCAGAAGTCACTAGGAGAGTGTCAGGTCCGTGGAGATGGTTTCCCAGAGGGCGTCGAACCACTTCTGCGATTCCTCCACGAACACCGCGTCCCGCTGCCCGGCGCCCCGCTCGAAGGAGAAGAGCAGGGACTCGGAGCCGACCGCGTCGTACATCTCCAGCGTCCCGTTGTCGGTGGGCTCGGCGCGGCGCGTGATCATGTAGTGCGCGAAGAGCGCCTCGGCCCCGTTGAGCAGGTACAGCTTCACCGGCGGGGTGAACGGCAGGGCCCGGAAGGTGACATGGACGTCGATGTCATGGGTGGCGCGCAGGGCCTGGAGGTTGTACTGGAGCACCTGCCCCTGGGCGTTGCGCATGGCCAGCCAGCGCTGGTGCACCGCGTCGTCCTCCGCGCTCCCGGCGTCGACCGAGACCGGGAAGGCGAGGCTGATCTCCCGCGAGGGCAGCAGGACGCGGACATCGATCCGCTCCGGGCGCAGCTTGCCCTCGTGGATCAGGCGCAACGGTTCACCAAGGGCCGGGATCAGGCTCTGCGCGGTCAGACAGACGGCGTCGATCCGCACCTGCGGCGCCGCGAACGCGTCGGTCAGCCGGGGCGCGAGGGCCACCATCGTGGGCTGGGGCTCCCCGACTCCGGACCGCTGCTCGGCGACCCGCGGCGGACTGCCCTTGCTGACACCGCTGAGCAGTCCGTCCTGCTGGAGCACCCGCAGCGCCTGGCGTACGGCACCCCGCTCGACGCCGAACTCCTCGGCCAACTCGGCCTGAGTGGGCAGCCGTTCGCCCGGCCGCAGAATCCCGGCGCGCATCCGCTCGCGCAGGACGCCCGCGATCTCCTGGGGGCTGCGTCTGCCGCTGCCGTTGACTGCCATGTGCTCCTGGGTCACCACCAAACGTTATAACTTCCGTCCATCTGAGGGGAGTTGCTGAGAAGTTGTTTATGTAGTGCCACCAAGTGGGGACAACTTAAACAGAGTTGGTTGCCAACTTTTCCAAGTTGGCGGAAGTTTTGCCTCCCGTCGTTGCTCCACCGGCACCCGAAGGGGGATTCGCCGTGCCCGCTCCCGCCCTCCTCTCCGCCACCCTCGCCCTCGGCCTCGAACAGCTCGTGCAGTGGAGGTACGGCACCGCCGGCGCTCTCGGCCTGCTGCTGTTCACCGTCGGCCACAGAGCCAAGAGCCCGGCGGTCAGCTCCGTCGGCGCGATCCTGCTCGCGGTGCTCCTGACCGGCCCCGCGATCTGAGCACCGAGGGCTCAGCTACGTCAGCTCCAGATCGGAGCTGATCGTCTCCCACAGGGCGTCGAACCACCGCCGGGACTCCGCCACGAAGGCGGCGTCCCGCGCTCCGGCGTCCCGCGGCCCGGCATCCCCCGTCTCGGCATCCCGCGTCCCGGCGCCCGGCCCGAAGGCGAACAGCATCGAGCGCGTGCCGTCCGCGTCGTACGACTGGAGCGGTTCCCCGCCGAACTCCCGCTGCTCATGGCGCCCCAGGGTGTAGTACGCGAACAGCGCCTCGGCCTCGTTGAGTAGATAGAGCTTGACCGGGGGCGTGAACGGCAGCGCGCGGAAGGTCAGCCGCACATCGATGCCGTGTGTGGTGCGCAGGGCCAGCAGATTCTGCCGCAGCACCAGGCCCTGGGCGTTGCGCACCGCCAGCCAGCGCTCGTGCAGCAGCCCGCCGTCGCCCGCGTTCACCGGGTCCACCGGGGTCGGGAAGGCCAGCTCGATCCGGTGGCTGGGCAGCAGCACCCGGACATCGATCTTGGCCGGTTTCAGCTCCCCCGCATGGATCAGCCGCAGCTGCTCGCCGACGGCCAGCGTGAGCGACACCGAGGTCAGACAGAGCGCGTCGATCCGCACCCGGGGGGCGGCGAAGGCAGCCGCGACGCGCGGGCCGAGCCCCACCACGGTGGGCTGCGGCGGCGCGGCGGACCACCCCGGCCACGCGTCCTGCGCCACCCTGGCCGGGCTGCCCTTGGACACCCCGGTGAGCAGTCGCTCCGCGTGCAGGATGTCCAGGGCCTGGCGGACGGCGCCGCGCTCCACACCGAACTCCTCGGCCAGCTCGGCCTGGGTGGGCATGCGCTGCCCGGGGCGCAGTGCGCCGGATCCGATCCGGCTGCGCAGCTCGTCGGCGATCTCCCGATGGGACGCGCGGGACGCGCGGGGTTCCCTGGCGGAGGCGTGCTCCGGGTCCACGAGAAAACCCTACAACTTCCCGCCAACTTGCGGCAGTTCAGCGACAGCTGGTTATGAGACGCCTTCCGGCGGAGATAACTAGAGATAAGTTGGCAGCCAACTCGGCTGACATGGTCAGGCTTTCCAGTGGTTGGCCGTATCGGGGACGGCCCGCGAAGCGCACAGTCACAACTGAAGACGCGAACAACTGAAGACGACGACAACTGAAGACGAAGCGCACAGCCACAACTGAACACACGCACAACCGAAGAACACCCAGCACAGCCACAACTGAACAGCTCGCTACGGATGAACAGCTCAGCGCCGCCGATGAGGGGAGCGGTCAGAAGTCGTCCGGGCACCACGGGCGCCCGGGCGAGCGGAACAGGGCGTCGGCCTGCCGGGCGGCGCCCTCTCGCGCTGCCCGCACCCGGCCCAGCGCGGCCAGCCGCAGCAGCGACTCTCCGCCGAGCCATACGGACGCCAGCTCCTGGACGCCCAGCGTCAGATCGGGGCTCGCGGTGGTCGCCGTACAGGACGCGCCCTGCGGCGAGGTCTCCAGCCGGTAGCGCCCGCCCGCGTATCCGGCGTCGTCCACGATCTCCAGGACCAGCGCGCCCTCCTGGTCGTAGGTCCGCGCCTCCAGGGCCCGTACGACGTCCAGGATCCGCACCCAGAGCATGTCCGACTGCTCGGCGATCCGGGCGGCGCGCGGGTCGGGCAGGAAGAACGGGAGCAGATCGTCCGGGCCGCGGCCGCCGCTGTCGACCTTGGTGATCCAGTCGATGGAGCACATGTAGTGCCACAGCGCCCGCTCGGCGGCCGGGGTGGTCCCGAAGAGCCGCTCGACGCGCGCGGTCTGGTCGGGCTGCTGGCCGGTCCAGGTGTCGTCGCTGCGGTACGTCACCAGACCCTGGGCCTCGCCGGACGCCGAGCGGTACAGGGCGTGCGTCGGCTCCACATAGTCGGCGTGGGCGCGCAGGGCGCCGGTGAACTGCTCCCACCACAGCTCATTGCGGCTGATCGCGCCGGGCTGGCCGCGGCGGAACCGGTCGAACAGCTCGGGGCCCAGCTTGCGCACCTCCGCGCCGTCCAGCAGCTCGATCCGGCCGCCGTCGTCCGGGCCCGACCAGCGGGGGTCGAGGCCGGCCCGCGGGACGTCGACGGTCCACCGGGACATCCAGGTGGCCGGACCGAAGCCGAACCGGCCGTAGATCGGGTACTCGGCGGCGAGCAGGGTGGCGACGACGTCCCCGCGCTCCCGGGCCGCCGCGAGATCCTGCGCCATCATGCGGCTCAGCAGACCGCGGCGGCGGTGCGTCGGGCTGACGGTCACACCGCTGATGGCGTCGGCGGGAACCACCCCGCCGCCCACCGTGGTCAGCTCCTGCTCGAAGGAGCGGAACGTGGCCACCCAGCGGCCGCCGTCCACGGCCCCCAGATAGCGGCCCGGCGTGAACTTCCGCCGTCGGGCGTCGAGTTGCTCACGAGCCAGGGCCGGGGGCTGGGTGAATCCAACGGCCAGGGCGCGCTGCCAGTCGTCGAAGTCGGCCTCGGTCGCGGTACGGACGTCGTTCATGAGCCCACGGTAGGCATCCCTCCCGCCGGATGTCCTGCCGATTTCCGCCCCTTGGTCCCCGCACGGTCCCGTCACACCAGCAGGTCGTCCACCTGCGCCTCGCCCACCCGGTAGCGGCGGGCGATCTCCCCGCCGCATCCGTCGGCGGTGTGCTGGAGGCGCTGGCGGCGCCTCGACACCTCCTGCTCGTACCGCTCCAACCGGCCCATGGCCGCGGTCAGTTCGGGGTCGGTGCGGGCGGTGAGATCGCTCAGCTCCACCTCGCCGAGCATCTCGGCGGCGAGCCGCCGCACCTCCTCGCCCCGGGGGGTGCCGACGGTGACATGGCGGGCCGAGGAGCGGTGCCGGGCCGGGGCGTCGCGCAGGATCTCCGGGAGCCGCTCGACCACGGAGGCGTCCTTCGGCGCGGGCACGGCCGCCCGGCCGCGGCGCGCCAGTTCCGCGTGCAGGATGTCGATCCGGCCCTGCAACAGGCGCCGCACATAGCTGAGATCGGCTTCGTCGCGCTGGGCGTCGCGGCGCAGCGCGCGCAGCTCGGACAGGCTCAGCCGGGACAGCTCGGGCGCCGCCGGCCGCACGGCGGCCGGTGTGATCATGGGCTCGTCGGCCCGCTGTACGGGCGGCCGGTACGTCCCCTGGGGAACCGGCAGCTCACTGGTGCTGGATGTGCTCATGTGGTTCGGACCGTCCCCTCGACCGGCGTGTGACAGCATCGTGCCACCCCCGGCGCACCGTATGTGACCGAGTGCCCCCGAACAGCCCCGGATGGGCGGTAAGGGTTCCATAAGCTCTACCTGTGAACGCGTCCCGGAGGTCCGCCCGCGGCCTCGATCCGGGGACCCGGCATCATGGTCCGCATGCGAGCGGTGGTGCAGAGAGTGGACGGCGCGAGCGTCGTCGTGGACGGCGAGACGGTGGGCGCGATCGAGGGCGAGGGCCTGTGCGTCCTCGTCGGCGTGACCCATGAGGACACCAAGGAGAAGGCGGCGCAGCTGGCCCGCAAGCTCTGGTCGGTGCGGATGCTGTCCGAGGAGCGTTCGTGCAGCGACCTCGACGCCCCGCTGCTCGTCATCAGCCAGTTCACCCTCTACGGCGACGCCCGCAAGGGCCGCCGCCCCACCTGGAACGCGGCGGCCCCCGGCGATGTCGCCGAGCCACTGGTGGACGAGGTCGTGGCCCAGCTGCGGGCACTGGGCGCGACGGTGGCCACGGGGCGGTTCGGGGCGAAGATGCGGGTGTCGCTGACCAACGACGGGCCGTTCACGGTACTGCTGGAGATGTAGCCGCCCCGGACCGCCCGGGGGCGGCTACGGCTCGACTACGGCTCGACCACGACCTCCTGCGCCGCCGCCGTGTCTCCGGCCAGGAGCGCCGCGTCGAGGGGGACGTTCCGCTTGACCAGGGCGAGCGCCACCGGGCCCAGCTCGTGATGGCGGACCGAGGACGTCACGAAGCCGATCTTCCGGCCGTCGGGGCCCTCGTCCGCCAGCCTGATCTCCGTGCCCGGCGCCGGCAGATGCACATCACTGCCGTCCAGGTGCAGGAAGACGAGCCGGCGCGGCGGCTTGCCGAGGTTCTGCACCCGGGCGACGGTCTCCTGCCCCCGGTAGCAGCCCTTCTGGAGATGCACGGCCGTACCGATCCAGCCCAGCTCGTGCGGGATCGTGCGGTGATCGGTCTCGAACCCGAGCCGCGGCCGGTGGTGCTCGACCCGCAGCGCCTCGTGCGCGAGCAGGCCCGCGGCGGGCCCGTGCGAGGCCGCGAAGGACTCCAGGTCGGCGCGCGGCAGGAAGAGATCACGGCCGTACGGGGTCTCGCGTACGACGACGCCCTCGGGCACCTCGGCGATGGACCCGGCGGGCAGGTACACCACCGCGAACTCGTCGGTGCGGTCGGCGACTTCCACCCGGTAGAAGAACTTCATCGACTCCAGGTAGGCGACCAGCGCCTCGCGGGTGCCCGGCTCGACGTGCGCCCAGACCGTCGTACCGTCGTCCACCAGGTACAGGGCGTGCTCGATGTGCCCGTTCGCCGAGAGGATCAGCGCCTCGGTCGCCTCGCCGGTGGGTAGATCGCTGACGTGCTGGGTGAGCAGCAGATGCAGCCAGCTCAGCCGGTCCTCGCCGGTGACGGTGAGGACTCCGCGGTGCGAGAGGTCGACGAATCCGGTGCCGTCGGCGAGTGCGCGCTGCTCGCGGAACAGATCGCCGTAGTGGGCGGCGACGCCTTCGTCCACGCCCTCGGCGGGGACGGCGCCGGGCAGGGACAGCAGGGGGCTCTTCATAAGCGCAAGCCTACGACGTGGTAGTTGAACTCTTCAGGGAGCAGTCCTTGCAGCGGCCGAAGATCGCGAAGTGCTTCATGTCGGTGTCGAACCCGAACTGCCGCCGCAGCTTGGCGGTGAACTCCGCCGCCACGCTCACATCCGCCTCGATCACGCTCTCGCAGTCCCGGCACACCAGATGCAGATGGTGGTGCCGGTCGGCGAGATGGTACGTCGGCGCACCGTGCCCCAGATGGGCATGGCTGACCAGGCCCAGCTCCTCCAGGAGCTCCAGCGTGCGGTAC
Organism: Streptomyces murinus; assembly: GCF_002154555.1. GTDB lineage: Bacteria > Actinomycetota > Actinomycetes > Streptomycetales > Streptomycetaceae > Streptomyces > Streptomyces murinus. The sequence continues at coordinate 26,803 of NZ_MUNF01000055.1, read as the reverse complement.
ACGGTGGAAATGTTGACCCCCGACGCCGTCTTCCTCACTTCCACGAGGATGTCGTCGGGGGTCGCGTGTTCAAGGGTATCCACGGCTTCGAGGACAAGCTGCCGTTGCGGAGTCAGCCGGTAGCCGCGCTGCCTGAGGTCGCTCTTCCAGTCGGTGCTCACCACACCGACGAGTCTAGAACCACGCCCGGCGCACCGAGAGCCGCCGAGGATCCCTCGGGCCTACTTGAAGAAGGCGATGCCGTCGTCCGGCATGTCGTCCGGGAGGGCCTTGGCCCAGCGTTCGACGTCCTCGGGGGTGACGACTTTCTTCAGGTGGGCGGACATGTAGGGGCGCAGCTCGACCTCGGGGGTCTGCTTCTCGCCGACCCACATGAGGTCGCTCTTCACATAGCCGTACAGGCGCTTGCCGCCGGTGTACGGCCGGGCGGTGGCGGTGCGCGCGACGGCGTCCGTGACCAGGTCGATCTGGGGCTTCTTGTCGGCCATCTCGCCGTACCAGATCTCGATGGTGCCGTCGTCGCGGGTCATCGTGACCTCGACCTTGCGGCCGGCGTCGATCCGCCAGAAGCCGGACTCGGTCTCCAGCGGGCGGACCTTGTTGCCGTCGTTGTCCAGCACCCAGGTACGGGAGTGGTACTCCAGGAAGTCCCGGCCGTCGTGGGTGAAGGTGACTTCCTGGCCGAAGTTGCACTTCTCGGAGCCGGGGAAGTCATGCACGCCGGCGCCGGCCCAGTCGCCGAGGAGGAAGGCGAGCGGGACGAGGTCCTTGTGCAGGTCGGACGGGATCTCGATCATGAGCGGTGCTTCCTGGTGGGAGGGTCAGCGCTGGCCCTGGTACAGCTTCTTCACGGTCAGGTAGGCGAAGGCGAGCACGCCGACGCAGACCAGGACCAGCAGGGTTTCGAAGAAGATCTCCACGGGTGCTCCTTGAGCGAGGGTGGGCATACGACAGAGCCGGAGCCCAGCTTACGCGGCCGGGCTCCGGCTCTCTTTCCGAGGTGGGCCTCAGCCGAGCAGCTCCGCCTGGAGCGCCACCGTCTGCTGGAACGGCACGGCGTGCGCACCGCCCTTGCGGGACTGCACGACGAGTCCGATCACGTCTCCGGCGAGGAGGTACGCCTGCCGGACCTGCTCGGCGCCGTACGGCCGGGGTTCGTCGTACGCGTAGTGCGTCACGTTCGGCAGCTGCCAGCTGTCCGGGAACTGCCCGTCCAGCTCGGTGCCGGGCGCGCCGCGCAGCGTGCGCGGGGCATGGTCGTACCCGGCGAACTCCTCCTGCTGCACCTCGCCTGCGACCAGCCCGGTGTCGAACTGGAGCAGATAGATCCGGGTGCGGGTGCCGTCCGGCGTGGTCCAGCCGCGGGCCGCGATGTGGCGCAGCCCCCGGTCCCTGAACACGCCGCCGAGCAGCTCCCGGTCGTCCTTGAGGGGGTACTCGTCGAGGAAGGTCCCGGTGCGCACCCAGCCGTGGGACACCGCGAGCGTCTTGTCGGCGGTGGCGCCCCGCGGCGCCGGCAGCACGAGTGCGCGCAGGTCCGCGTAGTGGGCGGTGGCCTTGTTCGAGGAGGCGAAGGGGGCCGGGCGGCCCTCGGGCAGCGGTGGCCGCACCAGCTGCGGGTAGTCCCAGCGGCCGTCCGGGACGGTGGCGAGACCGGGCACGTCGGTGCGCTCCAGCCGGGTGACGCCGTACGCCGTCGACGCCCCGAACACGGCGAAGACGGCGAGGGCGGCCGCCCAGCGGAGCGCTCCGCGCAGCGGACGGGAGGCGCGAGCGGCCCGGGCCGCCGGGGGCACCGGCTCCTGCCCGACCCCGGCCTCGGCCCCGACCGCAGCGCCTGCGGCCTGCTCCCGCTCCTCGCTCACCCGCTCGGTCACACCCTCCGCGCCCGGCTCGGCTCCCTCGATGACTCCCTCGACGGCCTTCTGCTCGCTCATACGGCCTTCCCCGGGTCCTTGATGCGGTCGAGCTGACGCCCGATGAACAGGGCGAGGGCGTTGGTCTCCAGCGGCCGGGGTCCCTCGGCGGTGACGCTGACCAGAACGCCGCCCTGGTAGGCGTTGCAGAACATGAGGTCGAAATTCTTGTCGGCGGCCTTGGGCGTCAGGAAGCACGCCGCGTCCTTGTGGCCCTTGATCGCGGGGCCCTTGCGGAAGCGCAGGGCGGAGGCCAGCGCCTGTCCGAACTCGACGTCGCGGTCGTGCGCGGAGCCGCCGCCGTCCATCCGTACCAGCTGGACGTTGACGGTGAAGGAGCCCTTCCCGTCGTTGTCACGGCCGATGTTCGCGTAGCTGCGCATGGCCATGCCGCTGATGTGCTGCTTGTCGATCAGCTCGTCCATCCGGCGCCGGGTGTCCGGCGGCAGGCCCTGGACCGACTGCTTGCGCAGGGCGGTGGCCTGGCGCCCGGTGAGTTCGACGTCGGAGCCGTACCCGGCGATGTCCGGCCCCCGCTGGTACGCGGTCGGCCCCTGCCCGTACGGCAGCAGCACCCCGCCGAGCCCGGACGTCCGCGGTCCGCCGCCGTCCTTGGCGGAGGACGCCGGGGGGAACTTCCAGACGGGCTTGCCGGGATCCCGGTCGGCGCCGGACACGGTGACGGCCGTCCAGCCGACCCCGGCGACGACCGCGGCGGCCAGCAGCCCCGCCCCGACGAACTTGCCCTTCACTCTGCTCACAGCCGGCCCACCTGCCGCTTCGCCAGATCCATGATCTTCTTCTCGGGCACCGGCTTGGTGTCGGTGATCCACATCTGCATGACGATGTCGCCGCGCGAGGCATAGGCCTCGGCCTGGTACATCGGCACGTATCCGGGCTCGGACCGCGGCCGCCGGCTCACATAGGCCATGCCGTCCCCGGCTCCGGGCACGGGCACGCTGTCGATGCCGGGCCTGTTCCCGACCCAGCCCTCCTGGTCCCGCACCGCGTCGCGGGCGCCCGCGGTCTGCTCCTGGCGGTACTGCACGAGCCGTATGTCGACGCTGTACGTGGCGCCGATCCGCCAGCTGGTGGCGGCGACGCGCCGCAGCCGGCTCTGGAGGGCCCAGCGGAACCCGGTGCCGGGGTCCTCGCTCCAGGTCGCGTACTCCTCCAGATCCATCCAGCCGTCGCCGCCGCTGTCCTCGTCCCGGGCGCCGCGCGGCTTCGGCAGCAGCAGTTTGCGCAGGTCACCATCGGTCTTGACCTGCCGGTCCTCGGCCGCGGTCAGCAGCGGGACAGCGCCCTTGCCCTGCCGCAGCACCGGCTGCGACAGCGGCGGCAGCTTCGTGGGCGCCCGGCCGGCCTGTACGACGTACCCGACGCAGCCCCCCGCGACGATCCCGAGGGCGGCGGCCGAGGCGATCAGTGCGGCGGTACGACCACGCCACCGCACCGGGGCCATGGGTCTCTCCCCCTCCCCCTCCTCCGTCGGCCCGGCTTCCGGTTCCGGCTTCTCCAGTGCTTCCAAGACATCCCCTCGCGGTGCGGAACGCGGATCTGGTGGCCCGCGCATGCACAGCAGACTCATGGCATGCACATGGAGTTGTAGGCGGAAGGATCACGATTCGGGGAAGCGCCGAGGACGCGGCAGGGCTGCGGGGACGGGGAGGCCCGGGCATGCCGAAGGGCCGTACCCCGTCCGGCGTCCAACCCAGGGGTACGGCCCTTCCGCGTCTGCCGTCAGACGGCGATGGCGACCTCCGCGAGCCCGCCCTGCTGCGCCACGACCGTGCGGTCCGCGGTGCCGCCCGGCACCAGCGCGCGCAGGGTCCACGTGCCCTCGGCCGCGTAGAAGCGGAACTGACCGGTCGCCGAGGTGGGCACCTCCGCGGTGAACTCGCCGGTCGAGTCGAGCAGACGGACGTAGCCCGTCACCGGCTCGCCGTCGCGGGTCACCTGACCCTGGATCGTGGTCTCACCGGGCTTGATCGTCGAGGCGTCGGGGCCACCGGCCTTCGCTCCGCACATGCTGTTTCTCCAGAGGTCGCTTGGGATCGCTTACTTGTTGGCGCCGAGCTCGATCGGCACGCCGACGAGGGAGCCGTACTCGGTCCAGGAGCCGTCGTAGTTCTTGACGTTCTCCACGCCGAGCAGCTCGTGCAGCACGAACCAGGTCAGGGCCGAGCGCTCACCGATGCGGCAGTAGGCGATCGTGTCCTTGGCGAGGTCCACGTTCTCCGCGGTGTAGAGCTCCTTGAGCTCGTCGTCCGACTTGAACGTGCCGTCGTCGTTGGCGTTCTTCGACCACGGGATGTTGCGCGCGCTCGGGACGTGGCCCGGACGCTGCGACTGCTCCTGCGGCAGGTGGGCCGGGGCGAGCAGCTTGCCGGAGAACTCGTCGGGGGAACGGACGTCGACCAGGTTCTCGGCGCCGATCGCCTTGACGACGTCGTCGCGGAAGGCGCGGATCGCGGTGTTCTGCGGCTGGGCCGTGTACGAGGTCTGCGCGCGCTCGGGGACCTCGTCGCCGGCGACCAGCTCGCGGGCGTCCAGCTCCCACTTCTTGCGGCCGCCGTCGAGGAGCTTGACGCTCTCGTGGCCGTACAGCTTGAAGTACCAGTAGGCGTACGAGGCGAACCAGTTGTTGTTGCCGCCGTAGAGGATCACCGTGTGGTCGTTGGCGATGCCCTTCTCCGACAGGAGCTTCTCGAAGCCCTCCTGGTCGATGAAGTCACGGCGCACCGGGTCCTGGAGATCCTTGGTCCAGTCGATGCGGATCGCGTTCTTGATGTGGTTCTTCTCGTAGGCGGACGTGTCCTCGTCCACCTCGACGATCGCGATGGTCGGGTCGTCCAGGTGCTCCTGAAGCCAGTCGGCGTCGACCAGGACGTCGCTACGACTCATGCTCTTTCTCCTCCGGGGCAGTTACGGCGGGGCGTGCGAGTGCGAAGGGGCGCGCGCCCGGGGTGCGAGCGGCGCACGGGTGCCCAGCAGGGCAGGGGTGAAAGACGCGGAAGCGGAACTTCCGCTCAGAAGGGGCGACAGAGCATGGCGGCGACGCGGCACAGGTCGACTGCCCGCCGCTTCGTGAGATCCGCCTGTCGCTTCATGGTGACGATCGTAGGTACGCGAGGGCGCGCGTGTCACCGGTGTGTCGTATGGCGAGACACGATCGTCCGAATGGCGGGACGAGAAGAGCGCCCGGCGGCCGGGGGAAGGCCTTCCGGGCGCTCGGGTGCGCCATCGCATCTACGGTACGGACGTCACCGTCTCGCCTGTCGGACGAACGGTGCCCATCGGGGCCGTTTCGCGGCTTTCTACCCCGCCAGCTTGACGTCCGAACCCTGCACGCTGATCTTCACGCCGTTCTCGGCAGCCTCCACCTTGGCCAGCTTGATGCCGCCCGGCAGCTGGTCGATGACCTGCTGGAAGTCGGTGATCGTACGGACCCGGTCCTCGGCGAGTCCGAGGCCGGCGACCGAGGGGAGGGAGTCGGCGCGCACCTCGACCTTGTTGTTCACGACGCTGACGGTGCTCAGGACGGAGACCGTGCGGTCGATGGGGATGGCGCCGGCGACGGTGCCGCTGACCTTGACCGCGACCTTGATCTTGCCGTTGCCGCCGTCGGAGAGACCGACGACCTTGGCCCGTATGCCCAGGCCGATGTCGGTGGGCTGCGACTTGGCGGTCTTCATCAGCTCGTCGTACGAGATGGTCGCGGTGCCGGTGGCGCTGGAGGCGGTGGCCGAGCTGTAGTCGCCGGAGAAGGAGACGCCCTTCATGTCGGCTTCCAGGTCGTCGATGCGGATCGTCTTCCCCGGCTCCCCGGTAGCCGCGTCATAGCTCTTGATCCCGACCTCGACATCGTCCAGCGAGCCACCGGCGACCTGGGTGAGGAACGGGAAGCCCTTGATGTCCACGTCCGGCGTCACCGACAGGTTCTCCGACGACTTCAGCTTGTCCGCGACCTCCCCCTGGGCGAAATGCACCGCCACCCGGTCCACGATCACGAACAGCCCGCCCAGGATCACGACGATGATCAGCAGTATTCGCAGGGCGCGCATGTGGTGTTTCCCCCCAGGTCGACATAGGTCACGGCTACGCAACGGTAACGCCGCGCGGCTTCGCGGAGGGTAAATGTCGATCAGCTGTGACAGGGCACGCAGTCGGGGGCGGCGCCGACAGGGCCTCGACACCGAGCCGGCCCCACTATGGCGCCGAACCCGACCCCCGGACCTACTCTGGAAGCATGTACGCACGGCGACGTCACGTGTACTTCGCCATGATGGGGATCTGTATCGGCCTGTTCGTCCTGGCGTGGGGGGTCGTGCGGATCTGGTCCGTCCCGGCGGCCGTCGGCATGTGTGTCGTCGCCATGGTGATCCCGCCGGTCGCCGCGATGATCGCGAACCGGCGGGGGCCGGAGGACCGCTGGTGGGACGACCCCTCCGGCGATCCCCAGTCCGACGAGTGGTGGGACGAGCTGGACGGCAAGAAGCGCCCGCGCTCCTGAGGGAGCCGTACTCGGCGGACGAGCTAGTAGACGAGCGCCTGGGTGTCGTCGGCCAGCGCCTCCTGGACGAAGACCTGCGCGCCCGCGATGCGTACGCCCTCGATGACGTCCTTCTCCGTGATCTCCCGCCGGGCCGCGCACTGGGTGCACAGCGTGACGCGGCCGGCCGCGAGGATCGAGTCGATCAGGTCGGGCAGCGGAGCGGCGTGCGGGAGCTCGAACTCGGCGGCCCGCCCCGGCAGCGCGAACCAGGACGACTCCCCGGTCAGCCACAGCGACACCTCGACCCCGCTGGCCACGGCCACCGCCGCCACCGTGAACGCCTGCGAGCAGCGCTCAGGGGCATCCGCCCCGGCCGTCACCTTGATCACGAGCTTCTTCGCCATGCGGGAAGGGTAGCCCGCGGTGCGAGCGCGGCTCAGACCGCCACCACGGCGAGCGCCACCAGCAGGCCCGCCAGGCTGAGCACGGTCAGCGCGCCGCTCACGAACGCGCCGTCGACCCTGCGGGCACGGTGGCGACGACGCCGTACGACGGCAGGGGCCGGGACGGGTACCTCGGGCGGCAGCGGCCGGGGCGGTGGCGGGAACAGCGGCGGCGGGATCGCATAGCCGGGGTTCAGCGGGGCCCGGTTCTCATCGTTCCTGGTCACGGGCAGTGCTCCTCCCTCAGGTGCCTGCGCAGCAGCACGTTCGCGTCCGCCTCCGCGCTGCGGTCGCACTCGGCCCGCGCCACCTCGCGCCGCTCCGCGAGCGTCAGACACGCCGGACAGCCCGGCACCGCCCGGGGCGGTCGGCTCAGGTCGTCCGGGTCCGGCGGCAGCGCCTGCCCGCGCTCGTTGGCGATCCGTACCTCGGCGCTGAGGCGGGCGCGGTTGTAGAGGGAGGGCCCGGTGCCCTGGTTGGCTGGATCCATGCACATCGATTTCGCTCCTTTGCTCCAACTTCTATACGGAATGCGCCAGTTGTATTACTCTGCGTGTTCCTGGCCTGATACGAGAATGGCCCAGCACGGAGGCGGAAACGCGCGGAACGGCGCCTTGTGCCAGGTCGTGCGGGCCATGTGCCACAAATTCCACAAACCGGGGAGGGCGCGGTGCCGCAGCGACGGGCGATCACGGGTCGCAGCCAGGAGCCGAGGGCTCGGTTCGCCGAGGAGTTGCGGTTACTCCGGGAGGAACGGCAGCTGACCTTCCGGGCGTTGGCCGCGCAGGTGGGCTGGGACCCGACCCTCTTCAGCAAGATGGAGAAGGGCCAGTCGCTCGGGGGCCCGGAGACCGTGGTGGCCCTGGACACGTTCTACGGCACGGGCGACAAGTTGCTCACGCTGTGGGAGCTGGCGAAGGCGGACCCGACGCAGTTCAAGGAGCGGTATCGGCAGTACATGTCGCTGGAGGCCGTAGCCCTCAGCATGTGGCACTACGGCGGCAGCGTCCTGCACGGTCTCCTTCAGACCCGCGAGTACGCATTGGAACTGCTCGCAACGGGTGGCCTCACCCACAATGAAGTGGAACAGCAGGCCGACGCGCGCATGGACCGCCAGAGTCTGCTGGACGGGGAATGCGCCTCACCATTTCGCGTCATCCTTTCCGAGGCCGCGCTACGGAACTCTCTGCAAGATGCGCAGATGTGGCGGCGGCAGTTGGAGCACCTGGTGATGCTCTCCGAGCGCCCGAACATCACCTTCTACGTGCTGCCGTTCGGCGCCGGACTGCATGGTCTGATGGACACCGCCGTGACATTCCTACGACTTCCGGATGGCCGCACCGTCGCCTACGTCGAGACTGTCGTAAGCGGTGAACTCATCGAGGAAGCAGGCCCAGTTGAGGACCTACAGCGCAGATATGATGCGATTCGCGACGCGGTCATGGATCCTGCTGCCTCGCGGAAGTTCATCTTGCAGATGCTGGAGGAAGCGCCATGCGAGCCATCGACCTGAGCAGCCTGACGTGGCGTAAGAGCAGCTACAGCAACTCGGAAGGCGGCGCCTGCGTCGAGGTCTCTGACGACCTCCTCCAAACCGCCGACTGGCGCAAGAGCTCATACAGCAACTCGGATGGCGGCGCCTGCCTGGAGTTCGCCGACAACCTCCCCCTCGTCCCCGTCCGCGACAGCAAGGACACCACCCGCACCCCCCTCCTCTTCGGCGCCCCCGCCTGGGCGGCCTTCGTGGGCGGGGTCAAGGCCGGGCGGTGAGCCGCTCTACCGCTCTTGCCGGATAGCGCCCTTGACGACGAGGGCGCCGAGGGCGCGGGTCCTGAAAATCTATGGGATCCACTCTGTGCCAAGGCGCGGCGATCAGCGATGCACCTTGAGATGCGGGACAGCTACATGCGGGACGACCCGTACAAGCCGGTCGATCGCACATCGTGGTGGCGGCCGTGGCTGGACGTGGTGACCGAGGCGACGGCCCGAGGGGTGGCCATGCGCCGGCTGCGCGTGGTCTCCGAGCCGCTGAGCGACTGCATCCGGTACGAGTACGACGGCACGTTCACGAATGTCGAGGCAGGTGAGGATGTCCGCTGGCTTCCTCAGCCTGCTGGTGTCGGGCTACCTCACCATCACCCAGCCGAGTGAGGTAGACCTGTACGCCGACACGTTCGCGGAGCTGGCCGAGCTGGCTGTGTACGGGGCCAAGGCTCGCGCGCTGATCGAAGGCGCCGTGGAACTGCTCAGGTGATTGTGGTGCAACCTCGTGCAATCACATGGGAGTTGAGTGTCTTTGTCTCCTACCGTACCGATCACGGCAGTCCGTGACGAACGCAAGGAGAACGGACGATGAGGACACGCATCGATCTGTACGCCGACGGCGACGACAACCTCCCCGGTCAGCCGTGGAATCCGCCGCAGGAACCGCCCAGCCCGGACGGCGGGAGCCCGGAGGGAGACGGGAAGCACCGCAAGTGACGTACGACTCCCTGCGTATGGACCGCCCCGGCCGCAAGGAGCTGGGGCGGATCCTCGTGGAATCCGGTGTGTTGTCCTCGGACTGGGCGCCGACGTTCGCGGCGGTCGACCGGGCCGCGTTTCTCCCGGACCTCATGTGGCCCTACGACATGACGACCGGCGCGAGCGCCACCGTGGACAGGCGGGATGATCCGGACGGCTGGTACGCGGCGGCCGACAGCAACGTCCCCGTCGTCATCCAGTGGGACGACGGCGCGCACCGGGGGACGGAACCGGGCAGGCTGTCCACCAGCTCCTCGTCCATGCCGTCCGTGGTCTACGGCCTGCTCCAGGACCTGGCGGTCGAGGACGGCATGCGCGTCCTGGACGTGGGCACGGGCACTGGCGAGACGGCCGGCGCGCTGACGCACCGCCTCGGACGCCACCACGTCACGACCGTCGACGTGGACCGGGCCGTCTCCGCGGCTGCCCGCGACCGGCTGTGCCGCCAGGGGCTGTACCCGGAGGTGATCGTGGGGGACGGGTTCGAGGGGCACCCGGGCGGGGCGCCGTACGACCGTGTGCTCGCCACGGTCGGCATCCGTCGAGTGCCCACCGCCTGGATCAGGCAGACGCGCCCCGGCGGGATCATCCTCGCGCCCTGGGGCACGGCCTACGGCAACGCGGACGCCGTGGCCCGCCTGACGGTCGGGGACGGGAAGGCCACGGGCCGCTTCACCCGGTCCGTGGAGTTCATGAAGCTCCGATCCCAGCGCGGCCCGGCGATCGACCATGACGCCTATCTGTCGGCCGGCCCTCTGGACGACGCGAAGCGGACGACGACTTCCCTGACCGAGGAGGAGTTCGTCACGGGACGCCTCACGGACCTCCCTTTCGTGCTCGGCCTCCGGGTGCCCCGGTGCCGACAGGCCGCGGCGGACAAACGCGAGGGCGCGCGTCCCGTCTGGTTCTACGGCCTGACCGACCTGTCCTGGGCCTGCGTACTGTTCCGCGACGGACAACGGGACGCCACCGTCTGGCAGTCGGGGCCCCGGCGTCTGTGGGACGAGGTGACGGATGCCTATCGGTGGTGGAAGGACCGGGGATCGCCGGACGTGACCCGGTTCGGGCTCACGGCCGACGCCCGGGGCGGACAACGGGCCTGGCTGGACGACCCGGCGCATGAGGCGTGGGCCGTCCGGCCTGCCGTATGAGAGCGGGAGCCGTTCGCGACCGGCGGCTAACCCAGCACCCGTCCCAACGCCCACACCACCGGCGCCGCCGCCGACAGCGGCAGGGCGACGCCCGCGGTGAAGTGGACGAAGCGGGAGGGGTAGTCGTAGCCGGCGACCCGGTGGCCGACCAGGGCGCACGCGCCGGCCAGGGCACCGAGCAGGGCGCCCTGCGTGCCGAGGCCGGTCATGCCGCCCACCGCGATGCCCGCGCCCGCCGCGGCGAGCAGCGCGACCACGACCGACGCCGGGGTCGGCAGCGGCAGCGCACGCGCCAGCGAGGCGACCGCCACCGCGGCCGCGCCCACCGAGACCGCGTGCGGGTCGGCGCCCAGGTAGCCGGTGGCCAGGATCGCCAGGGCCGCGGAGGCGACCGTCGCCATCAGGCCGTACATCCGCTCGTCCGGCGAGGCGTGCGAGCGGAGCTGGAGGACCAGGGAGAGCAGGACCCAGACGCCGAGGGTGCCAAGGATCGCGGCGGGCGCGTTGCCGCGGCCCGCGGCCAGTACCGCCACGTCGGCCGCGAGTCCGCCCAGGAACGCCAGCGCGATGCCCTGCCGGGCCGGCCACATGCCGTTCAGCCGGAACCAGCCCGCCGCCGTCACCGCCTGGAGCAGCACCAGCGGGACGGCCAGCGCGTACGAGCCGAGGCCCGCCGCCGCGGCCAGCAGCAGACCGAGCAGCGCGGTGAGCAGCGCCGGCTGCATCCCGGGCTCGATGATCGGCGAACGGCCCTCCAGGCGGGCCCGCTGCGCGTCGGTGATCCGGGAGTTGCCGGCGAGCGTCGCGGGGCCGTAGGAGGGCGCGTCACCGGACGGTTCCTCGGCGGTGCGGTCCCCTGCGGCGGGGGCGACTGCGGGGGCGGCCGACGCGGGTCCCGCCGTCGGGTACGGCTGCGGCATCGGCGTCGCCGACTGCGGGTACGGCTGCGGCTGGGCCATCGGCTGGGGGCCGGGGTGGCCCATCTGCTGGTACTGCTGCTGGGGCTGTCCGGCCTGCTGGTACTGCGGCTGGGCCTGCGCTCCCGCGAACCCCTCGCCCTGCTGGTACTGCCCCTGCTGCGGATACCCCGTCACCGGCGGCAGGTACGCCGTCGCCTCCGCCGCCGCCTGGACCGGTGCGTGGGTCTGGGTCTCCCAGGTCTGGCCCTGCCAGGTCTGGGTGGACTGCGGGTCGGGGCCCCCCTGGGCGCCCTGCGATGCGGTGCCCTGCCAGTCCTGCGGCGGCGCGGGCTGCTGCTGGTAGGGGTCGTAGCCCTCGTACGGGCCGCCCTGATACGGCTGGTCGGTCATCGACTCACCCTCCTGCGAACGGCGGGAGCACCTCGACCGTGCCGCCCTCGGCCAGCCGTACCGTCTCATGCGCGCGCGTGCCGACGGGGTCGCCGTCGATCAGATAGGAGCAGCGCTGGAGCACGCGGGTGAGTTCACCGGGGTGCCGGGCGCGCACGGCGGTGAGCGCGTCGGCGAGGGTGGCCGCGTCGTACGGCTCCTCGGCGACCCCGGCCGCGGCCTTGGCGGCGGCCCAGTAGCGCACCGTGACCTTGGGCATCTGGTTCCTCAATCGACGGCTGGTAAAAGTCAGTAAGTAACGGGAGCCAGGCTAGCCGGAGCGGCGGGCGGCCCAGTCCCCGATGCGGTCCACCAGGGCGTCGTCCGCGGCGTGCTCCGCATGGCCCATGCCCGGCTCCAGCCACAGTTCGGCGTGGCCGCCGGAGGCGTCGGCGAGCATCCGCGGGTGGTCGAGCGGGAAGTAGCCGTCGCGGTCGCCGTGCACGATCAGCAGGGGCGTCGGGGCGATCAGGGGGACCGCCTCGACGGGAGAGAGCGGTATGGGGTCCCAGTCGCGGTGGTGGATACGGGTACGCAGACCGTAGCGGCCGACCAGGCGGCCCTCGGGGCGGGTGACCAGCCAGTGCAGCCGGCGCATGGGGGCGGTGCCCCGGTAGTACCAGCGGGCGGGCGAGCTGACCGCGGCCACCGCGTCCACCGTGCCCGGGTGCAGGGCCGCGTGCCGCAGCACCACCGAGGCGCCCATGGAGAAGCCGACGGTCGCCACCCGCGCGTGCCCGAAGCCGCGCGCCCACGCGAGTGCGGCGGCGAGGTCGAGGACCTCCTTGTCGCCGACCGTGGAACGCCCGCCCGAGCGTCCGTGGCCCCGGAAGGAGAAGGTCACGACGGCGCCGTAACGGGCCAGCCCGGCCGCCACCCTTCGCACATGCGGGCGATCCACGTCCCCGGTGAAACCGTGCGCGATCACCAGCACCGGGGCGTCCGGGTCGTATACGGCCGCCCCCGGGTCGTATACGACCTCGACCGGAACGCCGTCCGCCGTGCGCAGGTATGTCCGGACAGGGCCTGGTCTGCCTGTCTCGTCATCCGGACGTACGGTGGAACGTGCCACATGTCCTGCCGGGCGATTGCTCATGTGGGCTATTCTGCTGGGCAGAGGACTCGGGCAGCGTTGCCACCGGGTCCTTTTGTGCTTTCGGAAGCGTTGTATACGGAGCGGGACTCCCTCGGCGTCCCCCGGTGTACGGGCCTTCGGGAACGCAGAGCAGTGCCCGTCCGCACAGTTCTCGCAGGGACCGAGGAGGAACCAGACGTATGAGTTCTCTGCTGCTCCTGACCAACGCCCTCCAGCCGTCGACGGAAGTCCTGCCGGCCCTCGGCCTGCTTCTGCACAATGTGCGGGTCGCGCCCGCCGAGGGCCCCGCCCTGGTCGACACGCCCGGTGCCGACGTCATCCTGATCGACGGCCGCCGCGACCTGCCGCAGGTGCGCAGCCTGTGCCAGCTGCTGCGCTCCACCGGTCCCGGCTGTCCCCTGCTGCTCGTGGTCACCGAGGGCGGCCTCGCCGCCGTCACCGCCGACTGGGGCGTGGACGACGTGCTCCTCGACACCGCGGGCCCGGCCGAGGTCGAGGCGCGGCTGCGGCTCGCCATGGGGCGCCAGCAGCTCACGCACGACGACTCGCCGATGGAGATCCGCAACGGCGATCTCTCGGTGGACGAGGCGACGTACTCCGCCAAGCTCAAGGGCAGGGTCCTCGACCTGACCTTCAAGGAGTTCGAGCTGCTGAAGTACCTCGCCCAGCACCCGGGCCGGGTCTTCACCCGCGCCCAGCTGCTCCAGGAGGTCTGGGGCTACGACTACTTCGGCGGCACCCGGACCGTCGATGTGCACGTACGGCGGCTGCGGGCCAAGCTCGGCCCGGAGCACGAGTCGCTGATCGGCACCGTACGGAACGTCGGTTATCGATTCGTTACCCCGGAGAAGGGCGACCGGGGCAAGGAGGAGAGCAGGGCCGAGGCGAACCGGACCAAGGCGGACGAGCCGGACGCATCCGGCGCCCCGGTCGAGGCCGAGGTCCACGCGGACGCTTGATCCTCCACACCTTCCGACGATTTCTCGCCACTTCCTCGCGGCAGACGCGCGACCCCGGTGCGGAAAGCGTCGCCGACCGGTGCGGGGCGCCCACAGCGAGGGTGCCGAACACCCTGCCCGAACTGGGTCAATCCGCGTAGACTCCGCGCGTGGCCAAGGTGACTCGGGATGATGTGGCGCGGCTGGCGGGGACGTCCACCGCCGTCGTGAGCTATGTCATCAACAACGGACCCCGGCCGGTCGCCCCGGCCACGCGCGAGCGTGTCCTCGCCGCGATCAAGGAGCTGGGGTACCGCCCGGACCGGGTCGCCCAGGCGATGGCGTCCCGGCGCACCGACCTCATAGGGCTGATCATCCCGGACGCCCGCCAGCCCTTCTTCGGGGAGATGGCGCACGCCGTGGAACAGGCGGCCTCCGAGCGCGGCAAGATGGTGCTCGTCGGCAACACCGACTACATCGCCGAGCGCGAGGTCCACTATCTGCGGGCCTTCCTCGGGATGCGGGTCTCCGGTCTGATCCTGGTCAGCCACGCGCTCAACGACCAGGCCGCCGCCGAGATCGACGCCTGGGACGCCCGCGTGGTGCTGCTGCACGAGCGGCCCGAGGCCATCGACGACGTCGCCGTGGTGACGGACGACCTCGGCGGCGCCCAGCTCGCCGTGCGCCATCTGCTGGAGCACGGCCACCCCTACGTCGCCTGCATGGGCGGCACCGCGGACACCCCCGCCATCGGTGACCCGGTCTCCGACCACGTCGAGGGCTGGAGGCGGGCCATGGCCGAGGCGGGCCTGAGCACCGAGGGCCGGCTGTTCGAGGCGCCGTACAACCGGTACGACGCCTATCGCGCGGCCCTGGAGATCCTGTCCGGGCCCCGCCGGCCCCCGGCGATGTTCTGCTCCACCGACGACCAGGCGATCGGCGTGCTGCGGGCCGCCCGCGAGCTGCGCCTGGACGTGCCAGGGGAGCTGGCCGTGGCGGGCTTCGACGACATCAAGGAGGCCGCGTTCGCCGATCCGCCGCTGACCACGGTCGCCTCCGACCGCTCGGCGATGGCGCGGGCCGCGGTCGACCTGGTGCTGGACGACGGGCTGCGGGTCGCCGGATCCCGGCGCGAGCGGCTGAAGACGTTCCCCTCCCGCCTGGTGGTGCGCCCCTCCTGCGGATGCGAGCACTGACAACGTCGTCGGGTCCTCAAGAGCCGCTTCTTAACGGTTGCTGAGAGCCCTCGCCGAGCGCCGAGAGACGTCTTTATATCGGGCAAACGAGGTTCTGCCGGGCTTCTCAGCGAGCACTCAGGAAGCTCTCATGGTCGCCGGGGACGCTTCTTCCATGACCGAGAGCTTCCGCCGCAGCGGCGAGTACGACTACGACGACCCGCAGGGTCCCTACAGTCAGAGTCACGGCTACTCCGCTCCCGTGAACCCGGAGTGGCCGCCCCCGCCGGCGTACGAGCCGACGGCCGCCTCGCCGCTGCCGGCCGCCGGACCGGAGCCGGAGCCGCGGCGCAGGCGGGCCCGGGGTTCCGTCGCCCTCCTCGCGGCGGTCGCGATCGTGGCGGCGGCGGTCGGCGGCGCCACCGCGTACGGCTTCCAGGAGCTGGCCGGCAAGAACGACGTGACGGCCACCGGGACCAGCACCGCCGTGGTGCCGGCCGGCAAGAAGGGCGACGTCGCCGCGATCGCGGCCGCGGTCAGCCCGAGCGTGGTGGAGATCAACGCCACCCTCGACAACGGCTCCTCCACCGGCTCCGGCGTGGTCATCTCGTCGAACGGCGAGATCGTCACCAACAACCACGTCATCGCGGGCGCGCAGTCGGTCAAGGTGCGCACCAGCGACGGGCACAGCTACACCGCCGACGTGGTGGGCACCGACAGCTCCAAGGACCTCGCGCTGATCAAGCTCCAGGGCGCCTCGGGGCTGCGGGCGGCGACCCTCGGCGACTCCAGCGGGGTGCAGGTCGGCGACTCGGTCGTGGCGATCGGCTCGCCCGAGGGCCTGACCGGCACCGTCACCAGCGGCATCGTCTCGGCGCTCGACCGGGATGTCACCGTGCCCACCGACGAGAGCCAGGCGCAGGGCCAGGGCGGCGACGGAAGCTGGCCGTTCCAGTTCGGCGGCCGCAACTTCAACGGCGACACCGGCTCGTCCACCACCACGTACAAGGCGATCCAGACGGACGCCTCCCTCAACCCCGGCAACTCCGGCGGCGCGCTGATCGACGCGGCCGGCAACATCATCGGCATCAACGCCGCGATGTACTCGTCGAGCCAGCAGGCGTCCTCGTCCTCGGACGCGGGCAGCATCGGCCTCGGCTTCGCGATCCCCGTCAACACGGTCAAGTCCGACCTGGCCAAGCTGCGGTCCGGCGGGCGGAACTAAGAACGGGACCAAGGGCGGAACCAAGGGCCCCATCGGGTCCTGACCCGGTCCTCACCAGGGCCTTTCAGCGTCACTCGGGGTGTCTGGAGGAACATCATGATCCAGCTGACTTTCCACCGGGAAGCGGGCCTCGGCCCGGCCGACCTCACCGTCGCCCTCGCGGTGGCGCGCCGACTGCACACGCCGGCCGCCCCCGAACCCCGCGCCGCGGAGATCGTCCCGGCACCCGTCCCGCAGCTGATGGGGCTGCGCCGCAGCTCCGCGGACCGGCATCACCGCCGGGGCCACAAGGTGCCGCTGCACCGGCTGACCGCGATGCGCAATCTCGCGGCCATGACGGCCTGACCCTTGGCATCCGTGCCTCCCGGCCCGGCACCATGGGAGGCTGGAGGGCACGTCACCAAGACGCCCGAACGACCTGAACGACCTGAACGACCCGAACAGCCTGAACGGCCCGAACACGGACAACCCCCACCACACGACCCATCTCCACAAGGAATCGCGAGCATGAGCCCCGCCGAAGGCGACCGTGACACCCAGCGCATCCTGATCGTCGACGACGAGCCGGCCGTACGCGAGGCGCTCCAGCGCTCTCTCGCCTTCGAGGGGTACGACACGGAGGTCGCCGTCGACGGCGCGGACGCGCTGGAGAAGGCCGCGGCGTACCAGCCGGACCTGGTCGTCCTGGACATCCAGATGCCCCGGATGGACGGTCTGACGGCGGCCCGCCGTATCCGCGGCGGCGGGGACACCCTCCCGATCCTCATGCTCACCGCCCGCGACACGGTCGGCGACCGGGTGACCGGCCTGGACGCGGGCGCCGACGACTACCTCGTCAAGCCCTTCGAGCTGGACGAGCTGTTCGCCCGGATCCGCGCCCTGCTGCGGCGCAGCTCCTACGCGGCCGCCGTCTCCCCGGCGGCCCAGGCGGACGAGGCCCTCACCTTCGGCGATCTGCGCATGGACCTCGCGACCCGGGAGGTCACCCGGGGCGGCCGGCAGGTCGAGCTGACCCGCACCGAGTTCACGCTCCTGGAGATGTTCATGGCGCACCCGCGCCAGGTCCTCACCCGGGAGCAGATCCTCAAGGCGGTCTGGGGCTTCGACTTCGAGCCGTCCTCCAACTCCCTGGACGTGTACGTGATGTACCTGCGCCGCAAGACCGAGGCGGGCGGGGAGCCCCGGCTGGTGCACACCGTGCGGGGCGTCGGCTATGTCCTGCGGCAGGGCGGCGCCGAGTGAACAAGGTCGTACGGCGCTACCGCTCGCTCCCGATCCGCGCCAGGCTGGCCGTGCTGGTCGCGGCGGCGGTGGCGTTCGCGGTGGCGGCCGTGTCGGTGACCTGCTGGTTCATCGTGGAGCGGAAGCTGTACGAGCAGATCGACAAGGACCTGGAGAGATCGGCGCCGCGCCCGGCGGCGGAGGCGGTGTACAAGCTGCTCGCCTCCTGCCCGCCCAAGCCGGTCGACCCCTCTCCCTACAGCGGCCTGCGCACCCACGAGACCGTCTACTCGCAGCTGGTCAAGCCGGACGGCACGCCCTGTGTCCCCTCGGATTCGCCGGGCACGGTGCGGACCACCGCCGCCGACCGGGCCGTGATCCGCGACGGCGGCACCCGCAGCAGCGGCATCCTGCGCAACGGCACGGACACCCAGGGCAATGACGTCCGGGTGCTCACCATGCCGCTTGTGATCGACACCAACGTGGGCCCCCAGCTGTATCCGGGCGCGGCCATGATGATCGCGGTACCGCTGAAGAACACCCAGAAGACCCTCAACGACCTGGCGCTCATCCTGCTGCTGGTCTCCGGTGTCGGCGTCCTGGGCGCCGGTGCCGCGGGTCTCGCCGTCGCCCGGGCCGGGCTGCGGCCGGTGGACAAGCTCACGGAGGCCGTGGAGCACGTCTCCCGCACCGAGGATCTGACCATCCGGATCCCGGTGGAGGACGACAGCGAGGACGAGGTGGCCCGGCTGTCCCGGTCCTTCAACTCCATGACGGCCTCGCTGGCCGGCTCCCGGGAGCTCCAGCAGCGGCTGATCGCGGACGCCGGGCACGAGCTGCGCACCCCGCTGACCTCGCTGCGCACCAACATCGAACTGCTCACCCGCAGCGAGGAGACCGGCCGCCCGCTGCCGCCCGAGGACCGCAAGGCGCTGCTGAACTCGGTGAAGGCGCAGATGACGGAACTGGCCTCGCTGATCGGCGACTTGCAGGAGCTGTCACGTTCGGAGGGGCAGCGCGGCGAGCGGGTGCAGGTGGTGCCGTTCCAGGACACCGTGGAGGCGGCGCTGCGCCGGGCCCGGCTGCGTGGCCCGGAGCTGACGATCACGGCGGATCTGGAGCCCTGGTTCGTGGTCGGGGAGCCGTCGGCGCTGGAGCGCGCGGTGGTCAACATCCTGGACAACGCGGTGAAGTTCAGCCCGGAGGGCGGCACGGTCGAGGTCCGGCTGACCGACGGTGCCCTCACCGTCCGCGACCACGGCCCGGGCGTCCCCGAGGACGAACTCCCCCATGTCTTCGACCGCTTCTGGCGCTCCCCCGGCGCCCGTGCCCTCCCCGGCTCCGGCCTCGGCCTGTCCATCGTCGCGCGTACGGTCCAGCAGTCCGGCGGCGAGGTCACGTTGACCCCGGCCCCCGGCGGCGGCTCGGTGGCGACCGTACGCCTGCCCGGCGCCCCGGTCCCCCCACCGGAACCGGCGGCGGCCGAGGTGGCAGGGTAGCCCTGTCCGGTACCGCCGAAGGTCCCGCCGAAGGAACGCCATGTCCCGCGTACCCACCTGCATACTCAGCAGCTTCGAGGCGCCCCGGATCCTGCACGGCCACGACCCCGGGCTGTTCGTGCAGATCGGTTCCCTGACCAAGACGCTCACGGCGACCGTGCTGACCGCCTTGGCCGACAGCGGGGTCCTGGCACTCGACGACCCGCTGGAACGGTTCCTGCCGGCGCCCGGCGGCACCGGGATCACCCTGCGCCATCTCGCCGCGCACACCTCGGGCCTGCCCCGGCTGCCCGAGGGGATCCGCGGGCGCGACCCGTACGCGGGCTTCGACGACCGGGCCCTGGACTCGGTCGTACGACGCCTCGACACGCTGGCCACGGCGCCCGCGGGCAGCACCGAGGAGTACTCCAACCTCGGCTACGCCCTGCTCGGCGCCGCCCTGGTCGCGGCCACCCGCACCCCGTACGAGGACCTCCTGCGCCGTCACCTTCTCGACCCCCTCGGCGTCACCGATGTCACCGCCGACCCGCCCGCCGACGTACGGCTGTGCCGCCGGGGGCTGTTCGGGCGGCCGCGGCGCCCCTGGACGATGACCGGCGCGATCCTGCCCGCCGGAGGGCTGTGGGCGACGCCCCGGGCCGCCGCCCGCCTCGTCACCGGCCTGCTCGTCGACCGCAGGCTCGGCGAGCCCGCGCCGGCGTGGCAGAAGGCGGGGCGCCTGCTGTGGCACAACGGCGCGACACGCGGCGCGTCCGTCTTCGCCGGTGCCGTACCGCAGGGCTGGATCCTCGTGCACCGCCTCTCCGGTGCGAGCGCCGCGACGGACAAGCTGGCCCTGGACACCCTGCGGGCCGCCGTCCGGCCCGCGTGAAGGACACCGCGGGCACCGTGGACATCGTGGGCACCGTGAAGGACACCGCGACGGCATCCCGGCGCACCCGCGCCGGTCGACTCCCGGCCGGTGTTCTCGGCGTCGCCCGTGACCGCCCCGTACCCTCGTACGCATGAGCAGCGACGACACCGTACGGGCCTTTCCCGCCCGCTCCATCGAGACCCATTCCGCGCTCACCCCGGACCAGGCCGAGGCCGTGCTCACCCTGCTCGGCGAGGCCGCGCGGGTCGACGGGCAGCAGCCGGTGTCCGAGCAGGGCCGGCTACAGCTGCGCGGAGGGGCCCGGGAGGGCGTCTCGCATCTGCTGCTGTCGGTCGACGGCCAACTCGTCGGCTACGCCCAGCTGGAAGACACCGACCCGGTGGAGGCGCCGGCCGCCGAACTCGTCATCGGCCCCGAGTTCCGCGGGCACGGACACGGGCGGGCGCTCGGCGCGGCCCTGCTCGCCGCCTCCGGCAAGCGGCTGCGGGTGTGGGCGCACGGCGGGCACCCCGCCGCCCGCCATCTCGCCCAGGTGCTCGGCCTCACCCTGTTCCGCGAACTGCGCCAGATGCGGCGGGAGTTGACCGGTCTCGAACTGCCGGACCCGCAGCTGCCCGAGGGCGTGAGCGTGCGCGCCTTCGAGCCCGGCAAGGACGACACCGCCTGGCTCGCGGTCAACGCGGGCGCGTTCGCCCACCACCCCGAGCAGGGCTCGCTGACCCAGCGCGACCTGGACGACCGCAAGGCCCAGCCGTGGTTCGACCCGGCCGGGTTCTTCCTCGCCGAGCGGCGCGGGGAGCTGATCGGCTTCCACTGGACCAAGGTGCACGCCGAGGAGGGCCTCGGCGAGGTCTATGTGCTCGGGGTCCGCCCCGGCGAGCAGGGCGGCGGCCTCGGCAAGGCGCTCACCACCATCGGCCTGCGCCACCTCGCCGCGCAGGGCCTGCCGACCGCGATGCTCTACGTCGACGCCGACAACAAGGCCGCGGTCTCGGTGTACGAGCGGCTGGGCTTCCGTACGTACGAGACGGACCTGATGTACCGGACAGAGACGTGACATAAGGCCCGTAAGGACCCTTAAGGGGCGGTCGCCTTGACGGCCGCCCCTTCTTTGCACCACCCTTTCACTACTCAATTAGTGAAAGGGTGGTGCAACGCGTGGTCGAATATCGCATCGACCGGCACAGCGGTGTCGCCACGTACGTCCAGATCGTCCAGCAGACCAAACAGGCCCTGCGCCTGGGCCTGCTGCGCCCCGGCGACCGGCTGCCCACGGCCCGCGAGGTCGTCGAGGCCACCGCCATCAACCCCAACACCGTCCTCAAGGCCTACCGCGAACTGGAGCGGGAGGGCCTGGTCGAGGCACGGCGTGGACTCGGCACCTTCGTGCGCCGGGCACTGGGCGCCACCCCCGCCGACTCCCCGCTCCGCACCGAGCTGGAGGACTGGGCCCGCCGCGCCGACGCGGCCGGCCTGGAGCGGGAGGACGTGGCCGCGCTCTTCACCGCCGTACTCGACAAGCACTTCCAGGGAGATCCGTCATGAGCAGCGACACGGCCCTGCGGGCCGACGCTCTGGGCAAGCGGTTCGGCCGCCGGGGCCGCTGGGCCCTGCGGGACTGCGCGTTCCACCTGCCGACCGGGCGCGTGTGCGCCGTCGTGGGCCCCAACGGGGCGGGCAAGTCCACCCTGCTGGCCCTCGCCACCGGACTGACGGGCCCCACCGAGGGCGCCCTCACCGTCCTCGGCACCACCGCCGCGCAGGCCAGGCCCCGGGTCGGCTACGTCGCCCAGGACAAGCCGCTGTACCCGCAGCTCACCGTCGCCGAGACGCTGCGCATGGGCGCCGACCTCAACCCCGGGCGCTGGGACGCGGAGCTGGCCGGGCACATCGTCAAGGAGCTGGACGCGACCGCCCGGATCCGCACCCTCTCCGGCGGCCAGCGCACCCGTGTCGCGCTCGCCCTCGCCCTCGGCAAGCGGCCCGAGCTGCTGCTCCTGGACGAGCCGATGGCCGACCTGGACCCACTGGCCCGGCACGAGCTGATGGGCACGCTGATGGGCCAGGCCGCGATGCACGGCACCACGATCGTGCTGTCCTCGCACGTCATCGCGGAGCTGGAGGACTCCTGCGACCATCTGCTGCTGGTCGCGGGCGGCCGGGTCCGGCTGGCCGGCGAGATCGACGAGCTGCTCGGCGCCCATCTGCGGGTCAGCGGCGCCGCGAGCGCCGACCTCGCCCCGCACACCGTGGTCGAGTCCCGTGTCACCGGACGCCAGCTCACCGCGCTGATCCGCCCGGCCGGACCGCTCGCCGACGACTGGCGCACCGCCGCGCCCTCCCTGGAAGAGCTGGTCCTCGCCCATCTGCGGGACGCCGGCGCACCGAACCCGACCGAGGAGCGTGCCGCGTGAGCGCCGTGACCCTGACCGCCGCGCCCGTCGACCGGCCCCGGCAGACCCGCTGGCTGCTGCGCCTGCACCGGCCCGCGCTCTACACCTGGGCCGTGCTCTGGATCGCCCTGATCGCCCTGCTGCTCGCCCTCGACGGCCCGCTCCTGAACGCGGCGGCGGACGCCTGGCGGCAGTACGAGAGCTGCACCACGAGCGAGCGGTGCAGCTACGACCAGAACGCGATCCTGCGCTACAAGGACTACTACAACTACGCCACCATCGCCCTGAACGTGCTGCCCTTCGTGCTGGCCGCCTGGGCGGGCGCCGCGCTGACCGGCCGGGAGCTGGAGTCCGGCACCGCCCGGCTCGCCTGGACCCAGGCCACCTCCCCGGCCCGCTGGCTGGCCGTGCGCCTCGCCGTCCCGGCGCTCGGCGTCACCGTCTGCACCGGACTGCTGGCCTGGCTGCACCACCGCGCCTGGACCGCGAGCCAGGGCCGGATCGAGACCGCCAAGGAGTGGTACGACCGCTTCACCTTCCACGCGGGCGGCCCCACCCTCGCGGCCATGGCCCTCGCCGGGCTCGCCGCCGGCGCCCTGGCGGGCCTGCTGCTGCGCCGGACGCTGCCCGCGCTGGCGGTCGGCCTGGTGGCAATAGGCGTCGTGCGCTGGCTGACCGAGCTGGCGATGCCGCACCTGTGGCCCGCGGTGACCCGGCTGAGCACCGTCGACCAGGGCTTCCTCGGCAAGGGCATGGTGGTCGACCAGGGCATGGTGACCGCCTCCGGCGCCCATGTCCCGCCCCCGACGTGCGACTCCGTCGCGTCCTGCGCGACGGCGTTCGACCGCTTCGCCGGCCGCTACAACACCTACCAGCCGCAGTCCCACCTCTGGGGACTCCAGCTCACCACCACCGCACTGACCCTGGCCGTCGCCGCGCTGCTGGTCACCGGCTGCTTCCTGGTCCTGCGCCGGCAGACCGGGACGCTGCGCGCCGTGCGGGCCTGAGCCCTCTCCGGCACGGGCCGTCCGGCCCTTCTCCGCCCGGGTGCGGGACCGTACGCTGCCGTACGGTCCCGCACCCGGGCTTTCGTACCCGTACGAGCACCCGGGCTTTCGTACCTGTACGACCTTGTACGACCGCGTCCGGGCCGCTGCGGAATCCGTCGCTTTCGCACCCCGGACCCCCGGGAGCCGCCCCGCGCTATCCCGCACGTCATGTCTCCGTAACCATCGATTCAGACGGGCTTGCGACGCTCGGCCAATGAAACCCGTCGTGCCAGAACCTTCGCCGCCCCCCGAGGGGCCCGCGGGCAACGGGACCGTGACGCTCCCGCCCGCGCGTTCCGACGCGCCTGTCGCACCGGTCGCGCGGAAGAATGGGTTCATGAGCCAGCAAGACACCCAGGCAGAGGCACAGCACCCGCAGCCCCCCGTGGGCTCCATCGCGGCGCACCGGCCGCACACGGTGACCTCCGCGGTCTCCGACCTGGAACCCGACCTCGACGCGGATCTCGACGCGTACGAGGAGTCCCAGGCCGACGGCACCCCGCTGCCCCAGGGCCGCTTCCTCGACCGGGAGCGCAGCTGGCTCGCCTTCAACGAACGCGTCCTGGAACTGGCCGAGGACCCGAACACCCCCCTGCTGGAGCGCGCCAACTTCCTCGCGATCTTCGCCAGCAACCTGGACGAGTTCTTCATGGTCCGGGTCGCCGGACTCAAGCGCCGCATCGCCACCGGCGTGGCCACCCGGTCCGCCTCCGGGCTCCAGCCGCGCGAGGTCCTGGAGATGATCTGGGGCCGCTCGCGTGAGCTGATGGCCCGGCACGCCGCCTGCTACCACGAGGACGTCGCCCCCGCGCTCGCGGAGGAGGGCATCCACCTGGTGCGCTGGAGCGAGCTGACGGACAAGGAGCAGGCCCGCCTGTTCACGCTGTTCCGGCACCAGATCTTCCCGGTCCTCACCCCGCTCGCCGTCGACCCCGCGCACCCCTTCCCGTACATCTCCGGCCTGTCCCTGAACCTGGCCGTCGTCGTACGCAACCCGGTCAGCGGCCACAAGCACTTCGCGCGGGTGAAGGTGCCGCCGCTGCTCTCCCGCTTCCTGGAGTCCAGCCCCGGCCGGTACGTCCCCGTCGAGGACGTCATCGCCGCCCACCTCGAAGAGCTGTTCCCCGGCATGGAGGTGCTGGAGCACCACGCCTTCCGGCTCACCCGCAACGAGGACCTGGAGGTCGAGGAGGACGACGCCGAGAACCTGCTCCAGGCCCTGGAGAAGGAACTCATGCGGCGCCGCTTCGGGCCGCCGGTGCGCCTGGAGGTCGAGGAGTCCATCGACCGCGAGGTGCTCGACCTGCTGGTGCGCGAGCTGAAGGTCTCCGAGGCCGAGGTCTACCCGCTGCCCGGCCCGCTCGACCTCACCGGTCTGTTCCGCATCCACGGCCTGGACCGGCCCGAGCTGAAGTACCGCAAGTTCATCGCGGGCACCCACCGCGACCTCGCCGAGGTCGAGTCGGCCTCCGCGCCCGACATCTTCGCGGCGCTGCGCCAGCGGGACGTGCTGCTGCACCACCCCTACGACAGCTTCTCCACCTCCGTGCAGGCCTTCCTCCAGCAGGCCGCCGAGGACCCGGACGTCCTCGCGATCAAGCAGACCCTGTACCGCACCTCCGGCGACTCCCCGATCGTGGACGCGCTCATAGACGCCGCCGAGTCCGGCAAGCAGGTCCTGGTGCTGGTGGAGATCAAGGCCCGCTTCGACGAGCACGCCAACATCAAGTGGGCGAAGAAGCTGGAGGAGGCCGGCTGCCACGTCGTCTACGGCCTGGTCGGCCTGAAGACGCACTGCAAGCTGTCGCTGGTGGTCCGCCAGGAGGGCGAGACCCTGCGCCGCTACAGCCACGTCGGCACCGGCAACTACCACCCGAAGACCGCCCGGCTGTACGAGGACCTCGGCCTGCTCACCGCCGACCCGCAGGTCGGCGCCGACCTCTCCGACCTGTTCAACCGGCTGTCCGGCTACTCCCGCCGGGAGACCTACCGCCGGCTGCTGGTCGCCCCCAAGTCCCTGCGGGACGGCCTGATATCGCGGATCACCAAGGAGATCCAGCACCATCGCGCGGGCCGCCCGGCGTTCATCCGCATCAAGGTCAACTCGATGGTCGACGAGGCCGTCATCGATGCCCTCTACCGGGCCGCCCAGGCGGGCGTGCCGGTGGACGTCTGGGTCCGCGGCATCTGCGCGATCCGGCCCGGCGTCCCCGGGCTCTCGGAGAACATCCGGGTCCGCTCGATCCTCGGCCGCTTCCTGGAGCACTCCCGGGTGTTCGCCTTCGGCAACGGCGGCGAGCCCGAGGTGTGGATCGGCAGCGCCGACATGATGCACCGCAACCTCGACCGGCGGATCGAGGCCCTGGTGCGGGTCGTCGACCCCGGCCACCGCGCGGCCATCAACCGGCTGCTGGACACCGGCATGTCCGACACCACCGCGTCCTGGCACCTCGGCCCGGACGGCGAGTGGACCCGGCACGCGATAGACGCGGACGGCCAACCCCTGCGCAACATCCAGGAGATGCTCATAGACGCCCGGAGGCGCCGGCGTGGCACAGCAACACCTTGACCCGACGGACCCCACGGCCGAGGTGGTGACGGGGGACGCCCTCGCGGGCTATCTGCGCACCCACGCCACGGAGTTCCTGCGCGCCCTGCGCCTGCACCGGGAGACCGGGGGCGCCACGGGCTCCGGCGAGGAATCCGTCGACGCGGCCCGCGCCCTGCGCCGCTCGGCCCGGCGCATCAGCGGCAGCCTGCACACCTACCGCCCCCTGCTCGACCCCGCCTGGTCGGAGTCGATGCGGCCCGAACTGGCGTGGCTCTCGGGCACCTTGGCGCTTGAGCACGCGTACGAGGCCCGGCTGGAGCGGCTGCTTCAGGCACTGCACCGGCTGTCGGGGGCGGCGGCCTTCCCCGAGCAGGTGACGGTGCCCGGCGGCCCCGCGGCCGCCCCGCCGGAGCGCGGCAATCTGACGGTGGGCGCGGCGAAGGCGGGCGCCCTGCTCGACCGCCAGCTCACCCTCGCCCGGACCCGCGCCCACTCCACCGCCCTCCAGGCGCTCGGCTCCAGCCGCTTCCACGCCGTCGCCGACAAAGTCGCCGTGCTCGCCAGTGAGGTGCCCCTCACCCCCACCGCCACCACCACCGACCTGCGCCCGCTGGCCGGCGCCGCCCGCGAGCGGCTCACCGACGCCATCACCGCGCTGCCGCTGCTCACCGCGGGCCACCCGTACAACGCGGAGGCGCTGATCCACGGCCTGTCCCCGGATCCGTCCCCGCACCCCCAGGACGGCCCCTGGCACCAGGTACGGCTGCTGCTGCGTCTGCACCGCTACGCGCGCGAGGTGCTGGACGCCGGGACCCCCGTGGACGTACGGCTGCTGGCGGCGGGCCAGGCCCTGAACCGGCACCGCGACGCCTCCGAGGCGGCCGCCGCCAGCAGCCGTACGT
>NZ_MUNF01000549.1 GCF_002154555.1 Streptomyces murinus | reverse complement strand
TCAGGGGGCGCCGGGCCTTCGCGCTGCCGCACGCCCCTCAGACGCGCCCGGCCTCGTCCCGCTTCTCGGCCTCGGACCCCCCGAAGACGTGTCGCATCAGTTCCGCGTCCTTCTTCGGCACGATCACGTCGTACGTCCCGTCCGCCGTACTCAACTCGTAGCGCTCGAACTTCGACGCCATGGGCACCTTGTCGTCGACGGGTTCCAACGCGAACGGCGGTCTCAGCAAAACGCTCTTCTTCTCGCCCGTCCGGTCCGTCCAGACCGGCATCTCTCCCGGGGCGCACCGCAGGAACCCGCTCCTGGTCCGCGCGATCTTCTTGCCCCGGCCGATCGACGTCATCACCGCCCCGCCGATGCTCTTGGTGAATCCGACGATCTGCAACGGCTGTCCGCCCCTGAAGTCCGCTATGTCCTGAGCGGACGAGCGCCGCCGGATCCGCGCCCATCGCAGCAGCACGTCCACCGCGGTCTCGGTGCCCGCGGAACGCCGCGCCGAAAGACCCCCCTGTGCCATCTTTCCCTCTTTCTTCGACCGCCCCGGGCCGGTACTCGAACAGAGTTCCCCATGGGAACCGCGAGGCCGCAGACTATCCCCCGCACCAGCCGGTACCGCCCGGGCGGTANNTCGGTGATCTTGCCGTCGGGGGCGAGGCGGAAGAGGGTCGTGCCGGTCATGGTGACATCGCGGCCGGTCGCGGGGATGCCGAGGAAGTCGCCCTGGTGGGTGGCCCGCCAGGTCCAGCGGGCGCAGGCGCGGTCGTCCTGGACGAGGACGTCCTCGACGATGAAGGCGCCCTCGAAGGCGGCACGCCACATGCGGTACTCGGCGCGCGCGTGGTCCAGGCCGATGGTGTCCTGCGGGTTCACCGGGTCGTGGCTGTGCACGTCCTCGGCCAGCAGGTCATTGAGCGGGGGCAGTTCGCCGGGGGCCGCGAGGACGGTGAAGAAGCGCCGTACGGTGTCCTCGGCCGGCCGCTCGGCCCGCACCACGTCGAGGTCCATGAGCACGGGTGCCTCGTCGCACAGCGCGGCCATCTCCCGGAAGACCCGGTCGCTCTCCGGCCGGCCGGACGAGTTGATCCGGCCCATGTACGCCTGGGTCGCGCGGGCCAGGGGGCCGCGGACGGCGACGCCCACCCTCGCCGCCCGGGACCGCCCGGACACC
>NZ_MUNF01000548.1 GCF_002154555.1 Streptomyces murinus | reverse complement strand
GCCGGGCCTTCGGTCAGAGCGTCGAGGCTCAGTGGGCGTGGCCGTGGCTGTGGCCGTGGCCCGCGGCGGCCTCCGGCTCCTCTTCCTTCTTCTCGACGACCAGGGTCTCGGTCGTGAGCAGCAGGGAGGCGATGGAGGCGGCGTTCTCCAGGGCGGAGCGGGTCACCTTGACCGGGTCGATGACGCCGGCCTTGACCAGGTCGCCGTACTCACCGGTGGCGGCGTTGTAGCCCTGACCCTTCTCCAGGTCCTTGACCTTGGAGACGATGACGTAGCCCTCCTGGCCGGCGTTCTCGCCGATCCAGCGCAGCGGCTCGACGACCGCGTTGCGGACCACGGCGACACCGGTGGCCTCGTCGCCGGTCTTGTCGAGGTTGCCCTCGAGGACCTTGGAGGCGTGCACCAGAGCGGAGCCACCACCGGAGACGATGCCCTCCTCGACCGCGGCGCGGGTCGCGGAGATGGCGTCCTCCAGACGGTGCTTCTTCTCCTTCAGCTCCACCTCGGTGGCGGCGCCGACCTTGATCACGCACACGCCGCCGGCCAGCTTCGCGAGGCGCTCCTGGAGCTTCTCGCGGTCCCAGTCGGAGTCGGTGTTCTCGATCTCGGCCTTGATCTGCGCGACGCGGCCGCTCAGGTCCTCCGACTTGCCGGCACCCTCGACGATCGTGGTGTCGTCCTTGGTGACGGTGACGCGGCGGGCGGAGCCGAGC
>NZ_MUNF01000547.1 GCF_002154555.1 Streptomyces murinus | reverse complement strand
CGCGGACCGGGCTGGTGGTCGCGGGCGAGGGCGGGGCGTTCGGGAGGATGATGCCGCTGTTCCGGCTGGGGCTGGGCGGGCGGATCGGATCCGGGGAGCAGTACTGGCCGTTCGTCTCGCTGACCGACCACATCGCGGCGCTGCGATTCGCCCTCGACGACCACGCGTTGTCGGGGCCGGTCAACTTCACGGCCCCCGAACCCCTGCCGGAACGTGAGGTCACCCAGGTGATGGCCCGCCTCCTGCACCGCCCGGCCGTCGTCCCCGCCCCCGCCTTCGCGCTGCGCGCCGCGCTCGGGGAGTTCGCGACGACCCTCACCTACAGCACTCGCGCGGTCCCGGCGGCACTGACGGAGGCGGGCTTCGCCTTCCGTCACCCCACCTTCGAACAGGCCCTGGCGTCCGTGCTCTGAACCGCCGTCACACCGACGGGCGGTGCGCCGCTCCGGGAGCCGCGCACCGCCCGCACCGTTCACCTCAGCCGGTCATGGTTCAGTGGCGGCCGCCGCCCTGGCGCGGGTGGCCCGTGGCGCGGTGCTGGTTCCAGGAGATCTGGTCGACGAGGCGCCCGCGGTCGTTGCGCAGCTTGGCGGTGTCCGACTTGTCCCAGACCTGGGAGCGGCGGTCCTGGTACAGGTCGGACCGGGTGTCGCGGCCGACGCCGGTGTGGACGCGGACCGTGGCGCGGGCGCCGAGGGAGTAGTGGTGGAAGGTGAAGGTGTGCCCGGCGGCGTCCGACAGGGACCAGCCGTTGAGGTTCACCGCCCGGCGCGAGTCGTTGGTGACGGCCACCCACTGCTGGTTCAGCGCGACATTGGTACGGGCCCCCCGGCCCGTGCTGTCGTACCGCACATTGCTGATGTACACCACGCCGTGCGAGCGGCCCGAGTGGTGGCCGGCGGCCGCGGCGGGCAGCGCGGCGGCGCCGACGACGGCCGCCGCCACGGCGGTGGCGGCGCTCAGCCGACGGACGGTCGTGAGAACAGAAACGGACACAGAGGTCCCCCTTTGTACATGGTGCTGTGCATGGTGCGTAGTGCTGGTGACGGCCGGGTGACCGCACCCCCACACTGTGCAGCGCTTCGAGGGGATTCCGTGTGGAAAACGAGATGCATTGCGGTTCCTTCAGGTTCCCATGACTCTTACTCCCTCTTACCGGTATCTTCCTTTTGCCTGGGGTATGAACGGATTGACCTTTTGTTCGGAAGACGCCGTCTCCTCGGAGGATCCCGTGTGCCGTCTGTTCGGGCTGACCAGCGCTCCCCGGCGCACCCGTGCCACCTTCTGGCTGCTGGAGGCGCCCGACAGCCTCAGCGCGCAGAGCCACCGCGAGCCGGACGGCACCGGCCTCGGCTACTTCGCGGCCGACGGCACACCCGAGGTGCACAAGGCGCCGATCGCCGCCTACGAGGACCGGGCCTTCGCCGAGGAGGCCCGGGAGGTGGAGTCGGCCACCTTCCTCGCGCACATCCGGTACGCCTCGACGGGCGGCCTGGACATGCGCAACACGCACCCCTTCGAGCAGCGCGGGCGGCTGTTCGCGCACAACGGGGTGATCGAGGGGCTCGATCTGCTCGACCGTCACCTGGGCGAGGACCGCGCCCTGGTGCACGGGGACACCGACTCCGAGCGGTTCTTCGCCCTCGTCACCCGGGAGACCGAGGCGAACGGCGGTGATGTGTCCGCGGGACTCGTGACGGCGGCCCGCTGGGTCGCCGAGAATCTGCCGCTGTTCGCGCTGAACGTCATCCTCGTCACGGCCGACGAACTGTGGGCGCTGCGCTACCCGGACACGCATGAGCTGTACGTCCTGGAGCGGCCCGCGGGCGGTCATCACGGGTCACGTCATCTGGACCACACCGGGCGGCACGGACGGCTGCGGGTGCACTCGGCGGCGCTGGCCGAGCTGTCGTCGGTCGTCGTGGCCAGCGAGCCCATGAACGAGAGCGCGCACTGGCGGCCGCTGGCGCCCGGCGAACTGCTGCGCGTGGGCCGCGACCTCGGTGTCACGTCCCGCATCGCGCTGCCCGACCCGCCGGCGCATCCGCTCACCCTCGCCGAGCTGCGCCCCGACGCGGCGGCCTCGCAGCGGCCCTCCTGACGGCGGGCCAGGAGGTGGAGGTCAGGAGTCCGAGTCCGGCTTGTTCCTGGCCTCCGCGTACGCCTCGGACGGCGTCATGGAGATCCCGTTGAGGGTGACGGTCTTGTACGGGCTGACCTTGGCGCACGCCTTGGCCTGGTCGGCCGTGGAGGCATGGGCGTTGGAGACCGCCGTCTTGGTGTCGGCGCTCCCGGCGGAGCCGCCCGGGAACGTGCTGCCGGAGGCCCAGTCGCCGCCGATGACCAGGGTCAGACCGGTGCCGGTGCCCTGCTTGAGGTGCGAGCCGGACAGTCCGAGCGCCTTGGCGACCGTCTGGGCCTCGCCCTTCTGCCCGTCGCCGTAGGTGAGCGTGGTGGTCGCGGACGGGCTCGGCGCGTTGGCCGTGGTGGTTCCGGAGCTGAAGCCCTGGTCGGTGAGCGCGGTGGCGACGGCGGAGGCGCGGCCGGTGACCGCGGTGCCGTTCTCCACCGTCACGGCGATCTGCGCGGCGGGCACGCTCGGCGTGGTGGCCTTCTTGGTGGCGGAGGCCGCCGCGCTCTTGCCGCCGGACCCGGTGGTCAGGGACTGGTCGCCCGCGATGGTGGCGAAGAGCGTCTTGGCGCCGGGGCCCACCACCACGCGGTTGTCATCGGCCGGGTCGGCGGCGGTCTGCATGGTCGTGAAGGTCATCCGCTTGGTGGGGACCTTGTTCACGTCCGAGGCGAGCCCGATCAGCTTCTTCACCGTGCCGAGGCCGTCGTCCACGGTGAGCGCCTTGGTGGCGGCGTCCGCGAGGTCGTAGACCGCGCCGGGGTCGGTGAGGGTGCCCGCGCTCTTGAACTTGCGGATCATCGAGCTGAGGAAGATGTGCTGGGAGATCGTACGGCCCAGGTCGCTGCCGTCGCCGAAGCCGTGCCGGGAGCGCACGAACTCCAGGGCCGCGACGCCCTTGAGGGTGTGGGTGCCCTTGGACAGCTTCAGATGCGAGTAGGTGTCGTACACGTTGTCGCTGACGCACACCGGGACGCCGCCGACCGCGTCGGACATCTTGACCACGCCGGAGAAGTCGAGCTTGACGAAGTGGTCGATGGTGATGCCGGTGAGCTGGTGGACGGTCTCCACCTGGCAGGCGGGCCCGTACTGGAGGGCGCTGTTGATCTGGCCGAAGTAGCCCGGGGTGGACTGGCCGTTCTCGGGGTTCTTGCAGCCCGGCACCTGCGTCATGGTGTCGCGCGGGATGCTCATCACGGTGGCGTTGGAGCGGTCGGCGGATATGTGCACGACCATCTCCACGTCCGCGTTGCTGCCGGTCTGCACCCCGGTCTTGGAGCAGCCGCCGCCGAGCTTGCAGTCCGCCGCGTTGGTCCGGCCGTCCGAACCCATCACCAGGATGTTGATCGGGGTGCGGCCGAAGGCGTCGGGCTTCTCGGTGCCGCCCTTGCCGTCGAGGGAGAGGCTGTGGATGTTGCCGTTGAGATGGTCGTAGAACCACCAGCCGGCGCCGGCGGTGACCACGATGAGCGTCGACAAGGATATCGCGGCGATCTTCAGCACGCGCTTGGCGCGCGGCACCGGACGGGCCCTGCCCCTGCGGGCGCGCTTTCCGCCGCGGGAGCGGGCCGCCTCACGGGCCGCGGCCCGGCCGCCCTGGGGGCGGGCCTCGGAAGGCGCCGCCTCGGCATGTGCCGTCCCCGGCTCGGGGGCCCGCTGGCCGGGCACTCGCCGGTCACGGCGGCGCGTGGCCTGGCCGGCCGGCCCGTCCCACGGGTCGCTCATCTCCCACTCCCCTGAACGGTCGGGCCGGGCCGTCGACGCTGCGGCCTGGCATGCGCGGTGGTGTACGAGGCGGTGACATGCCGCCCCACCTCGATTGCGTAGTTGCGCAATCTAACAAACAAATGACCCGGAACAGCAGGGATGCACATGAGATTCACAGGTGAGGCACCTCATCGCACCGGCGAGCCCTGGGTGGGGTGGTACGGCAGCCGGAGTCTACGCGCCCCGTCTGTGAGCGGAGCGTACCGGCGAGCGCTCTTACCTGGGCCGGGTGCCCGGTGTCCGGAAGGACCGGTGACGCTCAGCCGCCGATCCCGTGCAGCCGGCGAACGGGGGCGGCGGTGTGCCGGGCGCGGGCGGTCAGCTGGCCGACCATCACCTGCACCAGGGTCACCACGTCCGGATCGTCGATGTAGTAGACCTGCCGCCTGCCCTCGCGGCGGGAGCGGACGAGTCCGGCGAGCTTCAGCTTGGCCAGATGCTGGCTGACCGCGGGCAGGGCGCCGCCCACCCGGTCGGCGAGATGCGTGACATCGCTCTCACCCTGGGACAGGGCCCACATCAGATGGAGCCGGGCGGAGGAGGCGAGCAGTGCGAACGCGGCGGCGGCCTCGGTCAGCACCTCGGCGGGCGGATCGTCGTACCCCCCGGCGTTGTCCGTCACGATCCTCTCCCGTCCCCGCCCTCAGCACAGCCGACGCCTATGCGCCGACCCAGTGTAGGCGTCCGGCCCCGGCGGCGGTCCGGGGCCGGGACCGGACCGCCGCGGGGACGAAGGCGCGCCGTGCGACGGGCGGCGCGCGGTGCTCGGGGCGGGTGTCAGTCCTCGTAGAAGTTGTTGACGACGTCCGGTTCGTCGTCGTCGAACGCCTCGTTCAGCAGCGCGCCGCCGATGAGTCCGGCCGCGCCGGCGCCGATCAGCGCGCCCGTGCCGAACCGGCGGCCGCCGCCGCGCTCTTCGTGGTCGTGGTGGTGGTAGTCGTGCCCGCGGTCGTCGTACGGCTGCCCGTACCCCTGCTGCGGATGGCCCTGTTGGGGATAGCCCTGGGCGTATCCCTGCTGCGGGTAGCCCGGTGCCACCGGCTGGGGGTAGCCCTGCTGGGGCGGGGTGTAGAAGGGCGGCACCGTGGTCTGCACCCGCTGGGCGCAGGCGCCGCAGGTCTGGACGGGCCGGGGCACGCCCCACTGCGGGGACCAGGTCACGGTCGTCACACCGGGACCGTGGTTGGGGTCGAAGAAACAGGTCATGGGGGAACTCCCGGTGGAATGCGGGGACACGGCGGACGCGGGGGCGTGCGGGACCGGTACGGGTGCCGG
>NZ_MUNF01000546.1 GCF_002154555.1 Streptomyces murinus | reverse complement strand
GACACCCGGAGGGAACCGAACGCCCCGGACGGGGTGTTCGGTTCCCTCCGGGTGTCTACGATGAGGCCGTTCCGCCGGCGATCAACCCGCCCCGCGGACAGCTGCGTACGTCGTCCGGAAAGGCTCAGCATGCCGTTGCCCCGCCTCGGCACGCGGTCGCGTCGTCTCCGGACGGCGCCGACCGTGTTCCTCGTACTCGCCGTGGCGCTCGCCCTGGTGGCCCTGTGCACCGGCGGCTCTGAGCAGCGCAAGACCGCCACCCGGCGCCTGGTCGTCGAGGTCTCCGAGAGCCACTGCGGCCGGGGCTGGATGCGGCCCGAGCCCGGGACGCAGACCTTCGACCTGCACAACACCTCCGACGGCGCCGCCGAGGTCTACCTCGAAGACCCCGGCACCCACGCGGTGTACGGCGAGGTGGAGGACATCGGCCCCGGCACCACACGGCAGTTGACCGTCCAGGTGGGCAAGGGCGCGTACGCCTTCATGTGCGTGCCCGACGACGCCGACGCCGTCACCGGCCCCACCGTCCGGGTCACCGGCGGGCGGCGCGGCCCCGGTGCCGCCCCGGTCACCGAGCACGATCTGATCCCGCCCGCGCTCGCCTACCAGAAGTGGGTGGGCGGCGGACTCGCCACGGCCGTACGGCTTTCGGCCGAACTCAAGGACGCGATCGACCGCGGTGACCTCGCCGCCGCCCGCTCCGCCTGGCTGCCGGCGCACCTCCAGTACGAGCGGCTCGGGGCGGCGTACGACGCCTTCGGGGACGCGGACGGCGAGATCAACGGCACCGACGCCGGGCTGCCCGACGGGGTGCGCGACAAGGACTTCGCCGGGTTCCACCGCATCGAGTACGGCCTGTGGCACGGCGAGTCCGCGAGCGGACTGCGCGCCCCGGCGGCCGCCCTGGTCAAGGCGCTCACCGGGCTGCGCGACAGCTGGGCGCAGAGCCGCATGGACCCCGCCCAACTCGGGCTGCGCGCACACGAGATCCTGGAGAACACCGTCCAGTTCGAACTGACCGGCCGCACCGACTACGGCAGCGGCAGCAACCTCGCCACCGCCCGCGCCAACCTCGACGGCACCCGCGAGGTGCTGTCCCGGCTGCGTCCGCTGCTCACCACCCGGTACGCCGATCTGCCGGGCCTGGACCGGGAGTTGAAGCGGGCCGGGGAGACCCTCGACGGGTCCCGGCACGACGGGCGCTGGACCGCGCTCGATCGACTGACCCGCGCCCAGCGGGAGCGGATCGACTCCCAGCTCGACGACCTCGTGGAGCGGCTGGCGTCGGTGGCGACCCTGTGCGACCCCCGGAGGACCGTGTGAGCATCGCCGAACGACACCATGGACTGGCCCGGCGCGGCTTTCTGCGCGGCGCCGCCCTCGCCGGCGCGGGACTCGCCACCAGCGCCGCCGCCCCCGACCCGGGCCCGGCCGCCGAGGCGCCGTCCGCCCTCGCGCCGTTCCACGGCGTCCACCAGGCCTCCGCGATCGCGGCTCCCCGCCGTACCTGTGTGTTCGCCGCCCTGGACGTGACCGCCGAGAGCCGCGCCGAACTCACCGATCTGCTGCGCACCTTGACCGAGCGGGCCCGGCTGCTCACCGCCGGCGGCACCCCTGACCCGGTGGGTGTCACCGGACCGCCCGCCGACTCGGGCCTCCTCGGCGAGGAGCTGCCCGGCGGGCAGTTGGCCGTCACCGTGGGCGTCGGCGCCTCGCTGTTCGACGACCGGTTCGGGCTGACCGCGCGCAGGCCCAAGCGGCTGACCGCCATGCCCGCCTTCCCCGACGACGATCTCAAGCCCGACTGGTGCCACGGCGACCTCAGCCTCCAACTGCACGCCGACGACCCGGACACCACCCTGCACGCGCTGCGCGACATCGCCCGGCACACCCGGGGCGGCATCCAGGTCCGCTGGCGGATGGACGGCTTCGCCAGCCCGCCCCGGCCCTCCGGCACCCCGCGCAATCTGCTGGGATTCCGGGACGGCATCGCCAACCCGGACACCGCGAGCGCCCGCGAGATGGACCAACTGATCTGGGTGGACCGGGACTCGGGCGAGCCGGACTGGGCCGTCGGCGGCAGCTATCAGGTCGTACGGCTGATCCGGATGCTCGTGGAGTTCTGGGACCGGGTCTCGCTCAGCGAGCAGGAGCGGATGATCGGCCGGTCCCGTTCCTCCGGCGCGCCGCTGGACGGCGACCGCGAGCACGATGTGCCGAAGTACGCCGACGACCCCAAGGGCGATGTCATCCCGCTGGACGCGCACATCCGGCTGGCCAATCCGCGTACCCCGGACACCGCACGCCAGCGCCTGCTGCGCCGCGCCTACAACTACGACCTGGGCATGGACGCCAACGGCAATCTGGACATGGGCCTGCTGTTCTCCTGCTACCAGCAGGACCTTGTACGGCAGTTCGAGACCGTCCAGCACCGGCTGGCGGGCGAGCCGCTGACCGACTACATCAGCCCGTTCGGCGGCGGCTACTTCTTCGCGCTGCCCGGGGTGCGCGATGTCCAGGACTGGTACGGACGCGCCCTGTTCGCCTGACGTGTCCGGTCCCCCAGTGGACCGGTCCGGCCCTTTTCCCCTGGCTGACCGGGCAGTTCACCCGAACCTGTCCGGACAACCCGGCGGCTCGCTCGGTCAACACACCGTCAAGTTTTCCCACAGGTTCCCTGACTCGGTGTTCATCCACGCGACATCATTGCTCCGCCATCGCGCCCCGCAAGGAGCGCAGCATGCCTGCTCGTACACCGCACAGACGTTCTGTCCAAAGGGGTAGACCACCATGGCCAGCAGAGGAAGACGAGCCGCGATGCGCAGCCTGGGCGCGCTCGTGGGAGTCGCGGCGCTCACCGCGCTCGGCAGCAACGCGCCCGGGTGGGCGGCGACGTCCGCCCACGGTCACGGGGCCTCGTCGACCGCGACGCCGATCAAGCACGTCGTCGTGCTCTTCGACGAGAACATCTCCTTCGACCACTACTTCGCCACGTACCCGAAGGCCGCCAACACGGACGGCACGAAGTTCACGGCGTCGAAGAGCACCCCGAAGGACATCGACACCCTCGCCAACGCCGGGCTGCTGAAGCACAACCCGAACCAGTACGCGCCGAAGCGGCTGTCGCCGTCCCAGGCCCTGACCTGCGACCAGAACCACTCCTACGGTCCGGAGCAGTACGCCTACAACGGCGGCAAGGCCGACCAGTTCGTGCAGAACACCGAGGTCGACAAGTGCAGCGGCGGCCTGTTCGGCGAGCCGGGCCTGGCGATGGACTACTACGACGGCAACACCGTCACCGCGCTGTGGAACTACGCCCAGCACTACACGCTGAGCGACCGCTCCTACAGCTCCAACTACGGGCCGTCCACCCCCGGTGCGCTCAACCTGGCCTCCGGCAACACGCACGGCGTGGTCTCCATCGACCCGGCCACCGGCAAGCAGACCGACAAGCCGGACTCGTACACGGTCCAGTCCCCGGACGCCCACGGTGTCGGCACGGTCGTCAACGACCCCGACCCGGCCTGGGACGACTGCTCCGACAAGGACCACACCAGCAGCAACGCGCTGGCGTCGATGCAGGGCAAGAACGTCGGTGACCTGCTCAACGCCAAGAAGGTCTCCTGGGGTTGGTTCCAGGGCGGCTTCCGCCCGTCGACCGGGTGGGACGGCACGTCCGGCTCGTACGCGAAGTGCGACACCACGCACAACAACGTGGGCGGCACGGCCGCGGTGGACTACAGCCCGCACCACAACCCGTTCTCGTACTACAAGTCGACGGCCAACCCGCACCACCTGCCGCCGAAGTCCGTCTCCGAGATCGGCCACAACGGTCAGGCCAACCACAACTACGACCTGACCGATTTCTCCGCCGCGCTCAAGGCGGGCCACCTGCCGTCCGTCAGCTTCCTGAAGGCCGGCGAGTACCAGGACGGCCACGCCGCCTACTCGGACCCGATCGACGAGCAGCACTTCCTGGTCAACGAGATCAACGCGATCCAGAGCTCGCCGCAGTGGAAGTCCACCGCGATCGTGGTCGCCTACGACGACTCCGACGGCTGGTACGACCACGCGTTCGTCGTCCCGCGCAACGGCTCGACCGACACCTCGGTCGGTTCCAACGGCAAGGCCACCGACAGCCCGGCCTGCCAGAAGGGCCCGAAGGCGGCCGGCGGCTACGCGGACCGCTGCGGTCCCGGCACCCGTCAGCCGCTGCTGGTCATCTCGCCCTACAGCAAGGTGAACAAGGTCGACCACACGCTGACCGACCAGGCGTCCATCACCCGCTTCATCGAGGACAACTGGCACACCGGCCGCGTCGGTGACGCCTCCTTCGACGCCAAGGCGGGCTCGCTCGGCGGGATGTTCGACTTCCGGCACCCGAACAACAGGCGGGTGCTGCTGAACAGCGACGGCTCCGTGAAGTCCGTCGGCCCGATCAAGCATGTCGCCCCGGTGCACACCAGCATCACCCCGGGCCCGGCCTTCCAGACCGCGGCCGACACCTCGGACGCGTCCTTCCCGACCCTCCCGGTCGGCCTCGGCGTCGGCGCCCTGCTGGCCGCCGGTCTGACCGGCACGTACTTCACGATGCGCCGCCGTCAGCAGGTCTGACGACAGCGGGTTCCTGAGTGTGCCCCCGGCCGTCGGCCGGGGGCACACCCGTGTCCGCGCCGGAAAAACCGGTGGTCGGGGCCGTGGTCCTGCTGCTGGGATGGCGTGATGCACAGTGAGATCTCGATGACGGTGGACCGGGGCGCCTTCCCGGACGCGGTGACGCCGTGGGAGCAGGAGTCCTGGCGGGCCGCGGCCCTCGACTGGGTCCAGGAGCGGCTGGCCGAGCGCGGCCTGCGCGGGGAGGGCGAGCTCAGGGTGCGGCTGCGGCCGTGGTCGGTGCTGGCACGGGTGCCCGTGGCGGGCCGGGAGGCGGTCTGGTTCAAGGCGAACCCGCGGTCCGCCGCCTTCGAGGGCCCGCTGACCGCCGCGCTGGCCCGCTGGGTGCCCGGGCACGTGCTGGAGCCGCTGGCCGTGGACGCGGCACGCGCCTGGTCGCTGCTCCCGGACGGCGGCGATCTGTTCCGGCAGGTGCTGGCGCGGGAGCCGGTCGGACCGGAGGTCTGGGAGGACCTGCTGCGCCAGTACGCGGGCATGCAGCGCACCCTGATCCCGTACGCGGGGGAACTGGAGCGGCTGGGGGTCCCGAAGGCCCGCACCGTCGATCTGCCCGAGGTGTTCGACCGGCTGCTCGCCGCGAACACCGCGCTCGATTCCGAGGCACGCGCCCGGGTGGCGGCCGTACGGCCCCGGCTCGTGGACTGGTGCGCCGAACTCGCCGCCGTCGGCATCGAGGACACCCTCGACCACGCGGATCTGCACGACGGGCAGCTGTTCCGTCCGGCGCCGGGCCGGTTCACGTTCTTCGACTGGGGGGACGCGGCCGTGTCCCACCCGTTCTGCAGCCTCCGGGTCACCGGTGAGCAGGTGCGCGAACGGTACGGCGCACAGGCGCTGCCCCGGCTGCGCGACGCCTATCTGGAGCCCTGGACCGGCACCGGGGTCCCGGTCGCCGAGCTGCGCCGCGCCGCGAGCCTCGCCTGGCGGCTCAGCTCCCTGGGCCGCGCCGCCTCCTGGAGCCGGATGTTCCCCGACCCGGGACGCCCCGCGCCCGGCGTCACCCAGAGCGCGGAATGGCTGCTGGACCTGCTGAACGAGCCGCCGATCTAGGCCGTGTCTCTTTGGTGGGCTCATCAGTTGATCGGATGTGTCTGTCCGATTAGTGATCACTGATGCGATGTGGGACCGGATCGCGCCGCTGATGCCGGCCGATCCGGTCCGCGGGCGACGGTGGGCCGACCACCGCCGAACGCTCGAGGCCATTGCATGGAAGTACCGCACCAACTCGCCCTGGCGGGACCTCCCCGGCCGCCCGCCACGCGCCGCCGCCGGACGCCAACGCGCCTGCGGTGTACGGCGGTTGACCGTGGCGCGGTCAGGCCTCGTGGGACCGCAACTGGTTCTGGCGGGCCTTGTTGAACAGGCGCCACAGATGCTTGGCCACGGCGCACGGCGCGGAGTCGGCGCGGCACTGGCGGCAGGCGCGGGTGTGCTGCTCGTACTGGATACGGGCGTCTTCTAATGCGTCACTGACAGCAGACATGGACATCTCCGGGAAAGACATGACATCGAACGGCGCGCCGACTTGACCGGCCGATACAACCAGTCACAAAGGTGATCATGTTACTGGCGGTACTGGGAAATTCGGGGGCCTCAGGAGTCATGGATCCCGGACAGGGTCCGGGCATGCTGCATCAAGGCGGTCAGACCGACCTCGAAGGCGCGGTCGGCCCGGTGGTCGCCCGCCGCGGCGAGGGCCGCGGCCAGATGGGGCGTCGCGGCGCGGTCCGCGAGCTCCCACATCGCCTCGGGGGCGGCGAGGTCGAGGGCCGAGCCCAGCACCAGGTTCTCCAGCGCGGTGATCAGCGCCATGATCCCGGCGGGCGCGAACCCGGCGTCCAGCAGCAGAGTGACCGCCCGCTCGTATTGGTCCAGGACCCGGGGCGCGCGCACCGGCGAGGTCATCAGCAGCGGGATGGCGCGGGGGTGCGCGGCGAAGGCGGCGCGGTAGGAGCGGGCCCATGCCTCCACGGCCGTGTCCCAGGGTTCGAGGTCGAGGGTGGCGGTCTCGATCGCGGAGGCGACCCGTTCGCGCAGCAGTTCCACGATGCCGTCCCGGCCGTCCACATGGTGGTAGACCGAGCCGGTCTGCACGCCGAGCCGCCTGGCTATCTGCGGCACGCTGAAGTCGCCGCTCTCGTCGACGAGTTGGAGCGCGATGGTGGTGATGCGCTCGCGGTCGAGGAGCGAGGTGCGCGGCCGTCCCATGATCGGTGTTCTCCCTGAGGTCTTCCCGGATGCCCAACCGCAGGTTACATTGCGGAAACCGAAAGCCTTTAGGTTTACGGCTCCGGGCGCCCGCCATCCCTTCCGTGCGCCCGGCCTGCCGTACGCCCGGGAGTGTTCGCGCGGGGCCGTCGCCCCATCCGCCGCGGGCGCGCCCGCCCGTCTCCGGGACCCCCTCCCCTCCGCCGCCCGAAGGGCTCCCCCGTATGTCCGTCACCACTTCCGAACTGCCCGAGGAGAAGGCGCCGTCCGCCGCGGCCACCCTCCGCCCCGGTTCCCTCGGCACGGCCGACATCGCCTTCTTCGTCGTCTCCGCCGCCGCACCCCTGACCGTCATGGCCGGGGTCGCGCCCCTCGCGATCCTGCTGGGCGGCATAGGCGCCCCGGTCGGCTACCTCCTGGCCGGGCTGACCCTCGCCGTCTTCGCCGTCGGCTTCACCACGATGAGCCGCCATGTCACCGGCGGCGGCGCCTTCTACGCCTTCATCACCCGCGGTCTGGGCCGCCCGGCCGGCATCGGTGCCGCCCTGCTCGCGCTGCTCGGCTACAACGGCATGGAGATCGGCGTCTACGGCCTGCTCGCCTCCGCCTCCCGCGACACCCTGCACGCCCTGTTCGGCGCCGATGTGCCCTGGCTGCCCGTCTCGCTGGCCGGGCTGCTGCTCATCGGCTACGGCGGCTTCCGCTCGATCGACTTCGGGGCCAAGCTGCTCGGCGTCCTGCTGATCGCCGAGACGGGGATACTCGTCCTGCTGGCCGGCGGGGTGCTGCTGAAGGGCGGTGCGCACGGGCTGTCCCTGGCCTCGCTCGCGCCCTCACATGTGTTCGTGCCCGGCACGGCCGCCGTACTCGCCTTCGCGTTCGCCGCGTTCACCGGTTTCGAGTCGACCGTCATCTACCGCCGCGAGGCCCGCGACCCGGAGCGCACCGTGCCCCGCGCCACCTATCTGGCCGTCGGATTCCTCGGCCTGTTCTACGCGTTCGTGGTGTGGATCGCCGTCCAGGCGTTCGGCGACGACCAGGTGGTGCGCGCCGCCGGGAAGGATCCGGCCGGGATGTTCTTCACCGCGATCACCACGTACGTGGGCGGCTGGGCCGCTGATCTGATGCACGTCTTCATCGTCACCAGCGTCCTCGCCTCCCTCCTCGCCTTCCACAACGCCATCAACCGCTACGCGCTCGCGCTGGCGGAGGAGGGCGTGCTGCCCCGCCGGCTCGGCCGGATCCACCCGCGCCACCGCTCCCCGTACCTCGCCGGCATCGCGCAGACCGTGCTCGGCGCGGTGGTCGTCCTCGCCTTCTGGGCCGCGCACGCCGACCCTTACCAGCAGTTGCTGCTGTGGGTGAACACCCCGGGGATGATCGGCCTGATGCTGCTCCAGCTGCTCGCCGCGATCGCCGTGCCCTGCTACTTCCGGCGGGTGCGGCACGGCGAGGGCAGCCTGCGGACGGTGGTGGCGCCGGTCCTCGCCACGGTGCTGCTCGCGACCGCGATCGTCCTGGTGGTGGGGCACATCGACCTGTTCACCGGCGCCTCACCCGCCGTGAACACCCTGCTGGTGCTCGCGGCGCCGGTCGTCTTCCTGCTCGGCCTGTCCTTCGCGTGGTGGCTGCGGCGCAGCCGCCCTGAGGTGTACGAGTCCTTCGCCACGGAGCCGCCGACAGCGGCGCCGGCGCCGACCGAGTCCGCCGAATGACCGTCGCTCACAAAGGAGTTCATGGCATGCCCGCCGCCGATCTCGTCCTCACCGGTGCCCAGGTGCGCACCCTCGACCCCGACCGTCCCACCGCCACGGCCCTCGCCGTGCGCGAGGGGGTGATCACCGCGGTCGGGGAGGCGGC
Organism: Streptomyces murinus; assembly: GCF_002154555.1. Taxonomy (GTDB): domain Bacteria; phylum Actinomycetota; class Actinomycetes; order Streptomycetales; family Streptomycetaceae; genus Streptomyces; species Streptomyces murinus. Next base: position 1,307 of record NZ_MUNF01000546.1, on the reverse strand, counting down.
CGACGTACCGGACTGGCGCGGCCCCGGCACCGAGGTGGTCGAGCTGGGCGGGGCACATCTGGTGCCCGGCCTCGTCGACGCCCACAGCCATCCGGTGTGGGGCCTGGAGATGGCGACCGGAGTGGACCTTTCGGGCGTGCGCGATCTGGCCGGCCTGCGCGCCGAGTTGGCGGGGGCCGGGCGGATCGGGGGCTGGGTGCTCGGGCACAGCCTGGACCACAACGCCTTCGAGGGCCGCCCGATCCACCATGACCTGGTGGCCGACGTCCTCGGCGACGCCCCCGCCCTGCTGCGCCTGTACGACGGCCACTCCGCCCTCGCCAACGCCGCCGCCCTGGCCGCCGCCGGGGTGTCCGGGCCGCGCTCCTTCGACCAGCGCGCGGAGGTGGTGTGCGACGCCGCGGGCCGGCCCACCGGGCATCTGGTCGAACACGCCGCGATGGACCTGGTGACGGCCGTCGCGCCGCGCCCCTCGGACGCCGAACGCCGGTCGCGGCTCCTGGAGTTGCTGTCCGCGATGGCCGCCACCGGGCTCACCGGCGCCCATGTGATGGACGGCGGGGACCTGGAGCTGGTGGCGGCGGTGGCGCGGGAGACGGTGCTGCCGGTGCGGCTGCGGTTCGCGCCCTGGTGCATGCCGGGCGCGGACGCGCAGGCGCTGCGCGAGCTGATCGCGCTGCAGGGGCGGGGCGGCCGGCACTGGCTGGTCGGCGGGGTGAAGTTCTTCATGGACGGCACCGTGGAGGGCGGCACGGCGTGGCTGGAGCATCCCGACTGCCACGGGCGGGGCACGGACGCGTTCTGGCCGGACCCGCAGGCCTACGCCGAGGCCGTGCGCACCCTGCACTCGGCCGGGGTGCGCACCGCCACCCATGCCATCGGGGACGCCGCCGTACGACACGTACTGGACACCGTGGCCTCGCTCGGTCCGAGCGGGCGCGGGGCGCACCGGATCGAGCACATCGAGACGGCACCGGACGAACTCCTGCCCCGTTTCGCCGAGTTGGGTGTGGCGGCCTCCATGCAGCCGCCGCACACCGGGTACACCCGGGACGACGGCAGCGACGAGTGGTCCCGTCGCCTGGGCGGTGAACGGGCGGCCCGCGCCTGGCGGTTGCGGGATCTGCGGGACGCGGGCGCCACCGTCGCGCTCGGCTCGGACTGGCCCATCGCGCACTACGACGCCCGCGCCGTGCTGGCGACCGCCCGCCGTCCCAAGGGCGCCGCCGCGCATCGGGCGGGCCTGACCCCGTTGCAGGCTCTGGAGGGCTGCACCGGCCACGCGGCCGCCGCGGCGGGCGAGTCGG
>NZ_MUNF01000545.1 GCF_002154555.1 Streptomyces murinus | reverse complement strand
GTGATCTGCGCGTGCCGGGTCCTACGGCTTCTACGCCCTGACCCGGCACGCGCAGATCACCGAGGTCTCCCGCCGCCCCGACCTGTTCAGCTCGGCGCCGTCGAGCAGCACCCTCGAAGACCGCTCGCCCGCCTTCGGGGAGAGCGCCGAAGGCTCCCTGATGAACACGGACGCCCCCCGGCACACCGCCATGCGCCGCGTGGTCGCCCGCGCGTTCAACCCCAGCGGCCTGCGCCGCCACGACGGCATGATCGCCGCGGCGGCCCGGCGGGTCGTCGACGAACTGCTGGAGAAGACCCCGTGCGACTTCGTCACCGAGGCCGCCGTCCAGCTGCCGCTGCGCGCCATCTGCGCCATCGTCGGTGTCCCCGCCTCGGCCTACGAGGACGTGGTGCGAGCGACCGACACGATCACCGGGATCGCGAACACCACCGACCGCGCCGGCCTGGCTGCCGTGGCCGAAGCGGTCACCTACTTCAGCACCCTCATGGGCGACCTCGCCCGCCTGCGCCGCGGCAACCCCGCCGACGACGTGACGACCACCCTCGTCCGGGCCACCGTGGACGGCCGGCCCCTCACCGACGCCGAACTCGGCGCGTTCCTGCGCATCCTGCTGGTCGGCGGCAACGACACCACCCGCAGCGCCCTGGCCCACATGCTGCACCTGCTGACCGACAACCCCGGCCAGAAGCAGCTGCTCCTGGCCGACCTGCCGGGACGTATGCCCGGCGCCGTCGAGGAGACCCTGCGCCACGCCACCCCGGGCACCTGGATGCGCCGCAACGTCACCCGCGACACCACCGTGGACGGCCACCCCTTGCGTGCCGGGGACCGGATCATCCTCTACTACAACTCCGCCAACCGGGACGAGGACGTCTTCGACCGCCCCCACGCGTTCGACATCGGCCGCAGCCCCAACCCGCACCTCAGCTTCGGCGGCCCCAGCCCGCACCACTGCCTCGGCGCCCACCTCGCCCGCCGCGAGAGCGGCCTGTTCTACCGGGAACTGCTCACCCGGGCACCCGGCATCCACGCCACCGCGCCGCCCGCCCACACCTACTCCGGCCTCATCCACGGCATCAGCCACCTGCCCTGCACCCGCTGAAAGAGACCCCTCTGCCCGTCCGTGTGCCTCTCGGCCCACGCGAGTTCGAACGGGTGAACCACGCGCATATGCCCCTGTCCTCCGCGTCCCGGCATGCCGGGCCGCCTGTATACCTCGGAGCCATGGACGACCCGCAGATGTACCGACTGGCCGCGCTCCCGCCCCTCGAAGAGGCCACGGAGGCGGAGCTGCCCGACGCGGCCGCCCAGGACGGCGCCGCGACCGGCTGCCGCCGCACACCGCCGTACGCCCCGCAGGACGCGGGCCCACCGCCGCGTCCGCACGGCTGACAGGCTCACAGGACGGGCCGGTTCTCCGCGCTGCGGGCGCGTGCCCGCTCCAGGACCGCCGCCGCCGCGGGGGTGCGCCGGTGCGGGGTGAAACGCCCGCACAGGTGGGACAGCGCCTGGTGGGCCCGGGCCGAGTCCAGCGGGGCGATCTCGTCGAGGAACCGGTGCCCGTGGACGCAGGCCTCGTCGAGACGGCCGACGCCGAGCAAGGCATCGGCCATCAGCGCGTGGGTGAGCGCGATGGAGCGTCTTTCACCGGGTGCCCGGTGGCCGAACGAGTGGGTGAGATGGGCGATGGCCCGCTCGTGCTCGCGCAGTTGGAGGAGCACCAGGGCCTGCTGGTATTCGAGTCCGGCCCGCGGATAGGAGGCGAACGGCCGCGGCCGGGTGCCGGACACGGTGCCGTGCCGCTCGTGGAGCCGTGCGGCGGCGTCGAGGTCGGCCAGCGCGTGGCGGCCGTCCTGGCGGAGAGCGTGGGTGTAGGCCCGCTGGGCCAGCAGGTAGGACCGGGTGCCGGGGTCGGCGAGGTCCCCGGCGGCGGCCAGCGCGTGTTCGGCGTGGGTGTGGGCTATCGCGGTGTGGCCCAGACGGGCCGCCTGGCAGCTCATGGCCCGTAAGGTGACCGCGTACTGGACGCGGTCCCCGCCGGCCGAGGCCAGGGCCAGCGCCGTACGGAAGTACCGCTGGGCGAGTCCGCTGTGCCCGGTGTCGTCGCTCTTGAGGGCGAGCAGATGGGTCAGCTGGGCGGTGCGGGTGAGCCACACCGGTTCCAGGGGGGTGCCGAGCGTGTGCCGGCTCTGGGTGCTGATGTCGTCGGCGAGGTACTGCGCGAGGGCGCTGCGGGCGTGTCTGCCGCCGAACAGGCCGGTGCTGCGGGCGGCGACGAGGATCACGCAGTCGAGCATGGCCAGGCCGGCTTCGGCGGC
>NZ_MUNF01000544.1 GCF_002154555.1 Streptomyces murinus | reverse complement strand
CCTGCTGCTGCTCGCCCGCCTGGACGCCGGCCGGCCCCTGGAGTTCGGGCGGACCGATCTGGTGCCGCTCGTCGTGGACACCGTCAGCGACGCCCGCGCGGCCGGCCGGGACCACGAGTGGCGGCTCGCGCTGCCCGACGAACCCGCGCCGGTCCGCGCCGACTCCGCCCGGCTCCAGCAGGTCCTGGTCAACCTGCTGGCCAACGCCCAGCGCCACACCCCGCCCGGTACGACCGTCACCGCGCGGGTGCGCCGGCAGGGGCCCTGGGTCTGTGTGGACGTCGAGGACGACGGGCCGGGGATCCCGGCCGAGCTGCTGCCGCATGTCTTCGAGCGGTTCGCGCGCGGGGACTCGGCGCGGACCCGGGCCACCGGCTCCACCGGGCTCGGACTCGCCATCGTGCAGGCCGTCGCGGCGGCCCACGACGGCGCGGTGAGCGTGCAGAGCGCGCCCGGGCGGACCGTGTTCACCCTGCGCCTGCCCGCGCTCGGCACCCGGTCCGTCCTCGGTCCCGATGGCGGCGACCGCGTCAACTCCCCTGCTGAACAAGCCACTTCGGACTCACAGCCGTACCACAGCGCCACCACATCGATGCGACAGGGCATCTGACAAGAGTCGGTTCCATGCGAACCGACTCTTCTCCCGACTCGCCCCCCGGCACCCTGCCGGCCCGGGAGCACCTGCCGGTCTCGGCCGCCGGCGGGGCCGTCCTGGACGTGGTGATCCCCGTCTACAACGAGGAACAGGACCTCCAGCCGTGCGTCCGCCGGCTGCACGAGCATCTGACGCGCACCTTCCCGTACGCCTTCCGCATCACGATCGCGGACAACGCCTCCACCGACAGCACCCCGCTTCTCGCGGCGCGGCTGGCGGCCGAGCTGCCCGGGGTGGGCGTCGTACGGCTGGAGCAGAAGGGCCGCGGCCGGGCGCTGCGCACCGTGTGGTCCGCGTCCCAGGCACCGGTCCTCGCCTATATGGACGTCGATCTGTCCACCGACCTCAACGCCCTGCTGCCGCTGGTCGCACCGCTGATCTCCGGTCACTCGGACCTCGCGATCGGCTCCCGGCTGGCCCGCTCCTCCCGGGTGGTGCGCGGCCCCAGGCGCGAGCTGATCAGCCGGGTGTACAACCTGATCCTGCGCGGCTCGCTCCAGGCCCGCTTCTCGGACGCGCAGTGCGGGTTCAAGGCGATCAGAGGCGATGTGGCGCGGGTGCTGCTGCCGCTGGTGGAAGACACCGGCTGGTTCTTCGACACCGAGATGCTGGTGCTCGCCGAGCGGGCCGGGCTGCGGATCCACGAGGTGCCGGTCGACTGGGTGGACGACCCCGACTCCACCGTGCACATCGTGCGCACCGCGACCGACGACCTCAAGGGCGTCTGGCGGATCGGCCGGGCGCTCGCCACCGGTTCGCTGCCGCTGGACCTGCTCGCCCGGCCGTTCGGCGACGACCCGCGCGACCGCGAGCTGACCGGGGTGCCCAAGGGCCTGGCCCGCCAGCTGATCGGCTTCTGCGTGGTCGGCGTCCTGTCGACCCTCTGCTATCTGTTGCTCTACAGCGGCTTCCGGGAGTTCTGCGGGCCGCAGCCCGCCAACGGCCTCGCGCTGCTGGTCTCGGCCGTCGCCAACACGGCCGCCAACCGCCGGCTCACCTTCGGGGTGCGCGGCCGGGGCGGCGCGGTCCGCCATCAGGCGCAGGGCCTGGTGGTCTTCGCCATCGGACTCGCCCTGACCAGCGGTTCCCTGGCCGCCCTGGACGCGGCCGGCGGCCGTCCCGCGCACTCCACCGAACTGGCGGTCCTCGTCACCGCCAACCTCGCCGCGACCGTACTGCGATTCCTGCTCTTCCGCGCCTGGGTGTTCCCGGACCAGCGGCAGCCGTACGACACCGACACCCCCGAAGGGTCCCGATGAGCACCTCCTACGACCGCCCGCTCGACGCGAACGAGGGGCCGGACGGCACGACCGGCTGGGGCCCGCCCGGATCACCGCCCCCGGCGGCCGCACCGGAAGCCGCGCCGCGGCCGTCCTCCCTCCCGCACCGCCTGTGGCGCGGCTTCCGGTGCGGCC
>NZ_MUNF01000543.1:1443-2903 GCF_002154555.1 Streptomyces murinus | reverse complement strand
GATGGTCACCGGTCCGGGCACCAGGTCGGTGAAGGCGAACTCGCCCTGCTCCCCGGTGGCGGCGGTGGCCAGCAGGTCACCGCGCACATCGGTGACGATCACCATGGCGTCCTTGACCGGCAGCGCGCTCCCGCTCGCCCGCACCACACCGGTCAGCCCGCTGGTGCCGCTGAGCAGGATGTCGTACGACAGCGGTTCCTCGCCCACCACGACGGTGGAGGCCTGCGGCTGGTAGCCGTCGGCGGAGGCGATCAGGACGTAGCTGCCGGTGCCGGGGGCGGCCAGCGCGTAGGAACCGTCGGCCTGGGCGACGGAGCGGCCCAGCTGGCGGCCGGCCAGCGAGATCAGGGTGACCGCGGCCTGGGGGACCGGGGCGCTCTCGGCGCCGCGGACGAAGCCGTGCACCGGGGTGCCGTCGCCGCCCGAACCGGGCTCGGCGATGGTCGCCACGGCCGTCATCGGGGCCGCGCTCGCGGTCGCGGTGNNGGCGGGCGCGGTCAGGCTGGGCACCTTCTCCTGGACGGGCTCGTCCGGCACGTTCCGCATGGTGTTCTCCACAGTGCTCTCCAGCGTGTTCTCCACGGTCCCCGCCTTCTCCTGCGCGGCCTGGGTCAGCGCGCCGGTCGTCCGCAGCGGGACCTCCTTGATGAACATCACCACGACGAAGGCGACCAGGGCGCAGGGTGCCGCGTAGAGGAAGACGTCGGCGATGCCGTGCCCGTAGGCGCTTTCCAGCCAATGCCGGATCGGCAGGGGCAGGCTGTTCATGTCGGGCAGCNNCCGCACCACCGAGGGAGCGGAAGAAGCTCACCGTGGAGGAGGCGGCGCCCAGGTCCTTCGGGGCGACCTGGTTCTGCGTGGAGAGCACCAGGTTCTGCATCATCATGCCGACGCCGATGCCCAGGAGCGCCATGTAGATGGACAGCTGCCAGTAGGGGGTGTCGTAGCGCATCAGGCTGAGCAGGGACAGCCCCGCGGTGAGGAACAGACCGCCGGCGACCAGCCAGTTCTTCCAGCGTCCGGTGTTGGAGATGATCCGCCCGGAGACCATGGAGGAGATGAACAGACCACCGATCATCGGGATGGTCATCACACCGGACATGGTCGGGGACTTGTCCCGCGCCAGCTGGAAGTACTGCGAGAAGAAGACGGTGCCGGAGTACATGCCGACACCGACGAACAGCGAGGCCACCGAGGCCAGCGAGATCGTGCGGTTGCGGAACAGGCGCAGCGGGATGATCGGCTCCGCCGCCTTGGTCTCGGTGAGGACGAAGGCCAGCGCGAGCAGGATCGTGCCGCCCACCATCACGTACGTCTGCCAGGACAGCCAGTCGTACTTGTCGTTGGCGAAGGTCACCCAGATCAGCAGCAGCGAGGCGGCCGCGGTGATGAAGAAGGCACCGAGCCAGTCGACCTTGACCTCGCGCTTGGTGAGCGGCAGGTGCAGGGTCTTCTGGAGG
>NZ_MUNF01000543.1:857-1418 GCF_002154555.1 Streptomyces murinus | reverse complement strand
CCGGCGATGATCGAGCCGGCCACGTAGATGACCAGGGATATCTGGACGAGCGCCTTCTTGCTCATCAGGTCGGACAGCTTGCCCCACAGGGGCACGGAGGCGGTCATCGCCAGCAGGGCCGCGGTGACGACCCAGGTGTACGCGGACTGGCCGCCGCCGAGGTCCTTGATGATCGTCGGCAGTGCGTTGGTGACGATCGTGGAGGACAGGATGGCGGCGAACAGGCCCAGCAGCAGGCCGGAGAGCGCCTCCATGATCTGGCGGTGGGTCATCGGGGCGTCGCCCGCCGAGGAGCCTCCCCCGTGCTTGGCGTGAGCCCGCACACCGGCTGGTGTGGTCGTTGCCATGGGCTTCCTTTTCTTACGTGCTTGCGGGTGTACGGGTGGTCTCTTCGACTACGGGGGTGGGCGGCCGGGCCGCGGGGGTCCGGCAGTCGCCGAACGACGAGCGCAGGCGGGTCATCAGCCGTATGAGCTGGCCGACCTCGTCGTCGGTCCAGTCACCGAGCCGCTCGGCGAGCAGCTGAGAGGTCCGCCGGGACAGCTCGTCCAGCTGCGCCTG
>NZ_MUNF01000543.1:0-828 GCF_002154555.1 Streptomyces murinus | reverse complement strand
CTCGGGGGGCAGTACCCGTACGAGGTCCCGTTTCACGGCGCCGACGGCGCTGAGCTGACGCGCAAGCTCGTCAAACTGCGCATGCTCGGCCATCACACCTCCCGTATTCGTTGCTTGGGGCAACCATAAGGGCCATTGGTTGCTACAGGCAAATAAGTAGGAGGCCGCCCGCGTAAAACCTTGGCAAAGGCATAGCGTTGCGGATGTGAATATGCAGGGAGGTGCGCGAAGGGTGTCCCCGTCTGTCCCGGTGGCCCCCCACTTGGGTGCCCCGGCCCGTCTTCGCTAAGGTCTCGGCTCATGGCTAACACCCAGGGCCCCCAGGGCAATTACGACCCTGCCGGCAGCACTCAGATGTTCCGCGCGTTCGTCGACGAGGCTCCGCAGGGGCGTCAGCAGCAGGCGGCCGCCCCCACTTCCTCCGGTCCGCGCGTCGGCGTGATCATCGGCGTCATCGTGGCCCTCGTGGTCGTGGCCGGCGTCGCCTGGCTCGCGCTGAAGTAACCGGCGCACCAGGAGGAGGCACCCCTTCTCCGGCGATCACTTCCACTGGACGGACAGGTCCCGCGTCTCGATGTGCATGCCCAGCGGCACTCTCCAGGCGTCGAGGCACACCGTCCAGGTGTGGTCCGTGCGCGCCCCGGCGCCGATCGGCACCGGCAGCGCCTCGGACGTCCGCACGGTCGACCAGTCGATGCCGAGCGCCCCGATGACGTGCGTCCCGAACGTCACCGACCCCGAACGCACCGCCGTGCCCCCGGAGTTCCGGAAGCCCACGGTCACCTTCTGGCACCACCGCTGATCCCCGTCCGCCGTCACCGGCTCTCC
>NZ_MUNF01000542.1 GCF_002154555.1 Streptomyces murinus | reverse complement strand
GCCTGGCGCAGCAGCTTCAGATGGTGCGAGACCGTCGGCTGGGACAGGTCGAAGGACGGGGTCAGGTCGCAGACGCAGACCTCGCCGCCCGCCCGCGAGGCGATCATCGACAGCAGGCGCAGCCGGACGGGGTCGCCGAGCGCCTTGAACACCTTCGCCAGCTCCGCGGCCTGGTCCTCGTCCAGGGGAGCGGTGAGCAGTCCGGGGCAGCAGTCGGCGCTTCCGGAGGCGCTGGCGGTTCCGGCTGTTCCGTCGGTCTGGTCGAGCAGCACCAGGTCTTGATTCGACATGCGTCTATGTTGACAGACTTCGATGCAGCGCGTCAATCTTGCATCGACAGTTATCGATTCAGGCGTCCTGGATGTCGTCGTGGAGGTCGTGGACGCCGAACGAAACCGGATGGAGTTCCGCCATGTCCCGTGCTCAACTCGCCCTGCGCGTCCCCGACCTGGAGGCGTCGGTCGCCTTCTACTCGAAGCTGTTCGGCACCGAACCGGCCAAGCGGCGGGAGGGATACGCCAACTTCGCCATCATCGAGCCCCCGCTCAAGCTCGTCCTGATCGAGGGTGGCCCCGGCGAGGAGACCCGGCTGGACCACCTGGGCATCGAGGTCGAGTCCACCGGTCAGGTGAGCGCCGCCACCACCCGCCTCAAGGACGCTGGTCTCGCCACCTTCGAGGAGAATGACACCTCCTGCTGCTACGCCCTCCAGGACAAGGTGTGGGTGCACGGCCCCGGCAAGGAGCCGTGGGAGGTGTACGTCGTGAAGGCCGACGCCGACACCCTCGGCAGGAGCGCCGACCCCGAGACCCACCCCGAGGCCGACCCCGCCGCCGCGGCCGACGG
>NZ_MUNF01000541.1 GCF_002154555.1 Streptomyces murinus | reverse complement strand
GGGGTGGGCGTGCCGGTCGGCGGGGTGACGCCCGCGAACTTCACCGAGTACTTCGCGAAGTCCCAGTCGCTCTGCGCCACGCTCGAACAAGTACCGGACGTACGGCCCCCGTTGTCGGGCGGGCTGCACTGCCTGTCGCGGTTTATCGCCCAGAAGGTGAAGCGGTCCATGTGGTGGCTGGTCGCGTAGTCCAGCACGGTCTGGAAGTCGGCCTGGGTGAAGATCTCGCCGGTGTCGCTGCGGCCGTTCATGCCGGAGAAGCCCTCGTGGGCGTAGGCGGTGGCCTCGTCCCAGCCGAAGGTGGACTGGAGGATCGAGTTGAAGTTGGTCAGCGCGCTGGTCTGGCTCGCCGCCCCGTTGAAGCCGCCGTCGAAGGGCATGATGGAGAAGTTGTTCGGGGTGAACCCCTGCGACTTCGCCTCCAGCAGCATCTGCTTGCCGAACCAGCCGGTGCCGTCCGCCGTGCCGGCCGTCGTCACGGAGACGTACAGGCCCGGGTTGTTCTGCTGGAGGATCTTGGCCGCGCCGATCTCGTTCTTGATGGCCGCGGTGTTCTCGTACTCCGGCTCCTCCAGGTCGAAGTCGATGGCGTGCAGGCCGTACTTGGTGATCACCTGCTGGTACGCCGCCGCCGTGGACGCCGCGTCCGCGCAGGCCTGGCCGAGCTTGGTGCCGCCGTAACCGCCGATGGAGACGGACACATCGCCGCCCTTGGCGCGGATCGCGTCGATCGTCGACTTCACCGCGGTGTCCGAGGAGACGGGTGCCGTACCGTCCCAAGTGGGCGAGCAGCCACCCCCGTTGGGGGCGAGTACGAAGGCCAGCTGGAACGCCTTGAGTCCGGTGGCGTCCATGATGGCGGACGCGTCGGGCGGGTCGTTGTCCAGCGGCATCAGATAGGGCGCGGCCGCGTACCAGCGGTTGCTCAGGGCGTCCTGGGCAGTGGCGCCCGAAGCGTTGGCGGCGACCAGGGCGGTGGTGCCCGCGGCGGCGAGCACGACGGCGGCCGCCGCGCTCAGACAGGCGTGAAGACGTCTCACTGCGTGCCTCCAGAGGGTGGGGAGAGACCCGGGTGGGGGAGGAGCCCCCACCCTCCGGGAGCTGTTGCGGCCACGTCAATAAGTTGGCCTAGACCAACCTGCTCTTTGGACTAGACCATACGATCCCTTTACCTTTTGTCGACCAATCGCAGACCGAAGCCCCGGTCCAGCGGCAGGCTCGCCGTGGTGATCGTCGTGACCCGGGTGGCCGGGTCGAACGACCAGGCGGAGCGGGGCAGTTGACGCCCGTCCAGCAGCACCCGCGCGGGCGCGGAGCCGCCGTGCACGGTGAACCGGTACGTCCGGGCGGTCACCTTGCCCCGGTAGGCGCCCTTGCTCGCGCCGACCGACACGGTCGTCCGGTGCGCGTCCCGGTGCAGGGAGACCCGCTGGGCGGCGGCCGCGCCCTTGGCGAAGTCACGGGTCACGCCGTCGTCCTCGTACAGCGTGTAGTGGCTGGTGCCGTGGGCCGACGGATACAGGTCCCAGTCCAGCTCGTGCCGGTCCCGGGTCTGCCAACTCGTGGTGCCCTTCGGCCACATGGGCACGATCGCGCCCTCGCGCACGAACAGCGGGAGCGTGTCCAGCGGCGCGTGGTAGCCGTTGACCGTGGTCGGGCCGTGGTAGGTGCGGCCGGTCCAGTAGTCGGTCCAGGTGCCCTTGGGCAGATAGATCCCGTCGCGGGTGTCGGAGTCCTGGTAGACCGGCGCGACCAGGAAGTCCGGGCCGGACAGGAACTCGTACTTGGCGCTCGCGCCCAGGGTGCCCGGGTCGTCCGGGTACTCCAGCCACAGCGGACGCACCGCGCCCACACCGCTCTTCGCCGCGTCGGCGGAGAGGGTGTACATGTACGGCAGCAGCCGCTCCTTCAGCTGGAGGTACTTGCGGTTGATGGAGGTGTACGGCTCGCCGTCCAGCCACGGCTGCTGGTCCGCGGGCTTCTTGGTGGTCAGGTCGGTGGCCCAGCCGTCCATGGTCATGATGGCCGGCAGGAACGCCTTCCACTGGAGGTCGCGGGCGTACATCTCGGGGTCGTGGCGGTAGATGCTGCCCACGTCGCCGGTGTCGTAGGCGATGCCGGACATCGTCGCCCCGGCATACGTCGGGATCTGCCAGCGGATGTAGTCCCAGGACAGCTGCTGGTCGCCGCTCCACAGCACCCCGCAGCGCTGGGCGCCCGCCCAGGAGACGGGCAGCCACACGAAGCCGCGGGCGTCGCTGTTGTCCTCGATGCCCTTCTTCGCCGCGTCGCAGGCGTCCAGGGCGAACCGGTAGCCGTTGCCCACCCAGGCCACGTCCAGTTTGGCCACCCGCTGGCCCGCCTTGACCTGCTCGGCCAGCTTGTCGATGCCGTCCTGTGTCCACAGGCCGAGCTGGGCGTTGTGGTCGTTCAGGCCCTGGGCGGTCTGCTGGAGGTCCTCGTAGCCGCAGCCGTAGCCGTCGTTGACCAGCATCCAGCCCAGCGGCATCTGGTGCTGGGTGTAGCCGTCGGCGACCTTCAGCGCGTCCAGGGTGTGCCGCTCGCCCCGGTTGGCGTTGTGCAGATAGCAGTCGGAGTCGCCGGGCTCCAGGCCGTAGACCGGCGGCATGAACGGCTTGCCCACCAACTTCGTGTACTTGCCGATCACATGCTTGGGGTCACCGAGGAAGTAGTAGGCGTCCAGGCGCCGTTCCTGCTGCCCGGTGGTCACCGGCGAGTCGAAGGTGTACACGCCCGGCGCGAAGGTGTTGCGGAAGACGCCGTAGCCCGCGCTGGAGAGGTAGAAGGGCTGGGAGTTGTTGTAGCCGCCCTCGTCCCAGTCGAAACTGTTGGACACGTACATCGTCTGCCCGCGGTGCGAGAAGCTGCCGTTCTGTTCGCCGCCGCCGAAGAACTGCTCGTCGGCGCCGCGGTCCAGGCTCTGCCGCATCCCGCCGGTGGACCAGCGCAGCGGCTTGTCCTCCTGCCAGATCCGGGTGCGGTTGTCCGCCTTGTACAGCCCGAACCGCAGCGGCTTCTTGTACACGCGCAGCACGGCCCCCGGCGCGCGGATGCCGTAGTAGTCGCCCGCGTCGAAGGACGAGGTGTGCCGGTCCGTGGCCGGCTGCTTGCGCACGATCTCGGTGCCGGCCGGATCGCTCAGCGAACCCGACGGGTCCGCCTGGAGCCGGAGTTGACCACCGGTCAGGAAATCGGCGCGCGCCGTGAGCTGTCCGGCCCGGATCGTGTAGCTGCCGTCGCCGCCCGAGAAGGACGTCAGATCGCCGGCGTCCTCGGTCGCGGGCAGATACGCCGTGCCGGTGAAGGAGTTGTCGTGCACGTCGTACGGCACGACGACCACGTGGTACGTCCCCGACGCCCGCGGGATCACGGTGGCCTCGGGGTCGGCGGTGCCCGCGCTGGAGGCGACCTGGGTGCCGTGGTCGTCGTACACGTACAGGTCGAAGTCGTCGGTGGGGTGCTCCCACGTGACGGCCAGCGGGACGCCGCCCTCGGGGTTGTCGTTCCAGTAGCCGGCCGGTACCGAGACGGACAGGTCGAAGCGGTCGCAGACCTGGTTGCCGGGGTCGGCGCCGGGGGCGGGGCAGTCCTTCGGATCGCCGACGGTGCCCTTGGGGTAGACGGGGCTCTGCCAGCTGACACTGCTGTGGGCGGGGTCCAGGACGGCGCCGGTGGCGGCGGCCGCGGCGGGCGCCGGGACGACCAGCGCGGTGCCGGCCAGGGCGGTCACCAGCCCCAGCGGCACCCAGGCCGGCCACGGCACCCGGTGTCGGAGTCTTCGCACGGCGGAACAGCTCCCCTCGCGTCGGTGCGGAGTACATGAGCGTGCGTGGAAGTGCTTGAAGATGCTCGAAATCAAGCAACTTCACGCACGAAGACTCGAAGGAAGCACAGGTTCATGTCAATACCGCGGGCGGATCCGGAACGCCTTCCGGGGTGGCGCGGGCGCGCATGACAAAGGGCCGGACCCCGCCCTCGGGCGTGGTCCGGCCCCTCGGCCGCGGTGTCTCAGCCGGCCTGTTTGCGCAGCACGATCTGGGTCTGCGTGGTCTGCCCGACCAGTCGGTCCCGGTCGTCGCGCAGCTCCGTCTGCACCACGATGAGGGTGCCGCCGAGATGCAGCGGCCGGGCCGTGGCGTGGACATGGCCCGAGGTGAGCGCGCGCAGGAAGTTCGTCTTGGACTCGACCGTGGAGGTGCCGGCCGCCCCCTCGGGCAGATTGAGGTAGGCGCACACCGCGCCCACGCTGTCCGCCAGCGCCATCAGCGCCCCGCCGTGCAGCGCGCCACCGGCCGTGCACACCTCGGGCGACCAGGCGAGCGAGCCCACGGTGCGCTCGGCGGTGGCCTCCCGCAGCTCGATGCCGAGACCGGCCGCGAACGGCATGGTGGCCAGCAGCTCGGCGGGCTCGGAGTGGGACGTCATGACGTACCGCCTTTCATGAGGGCCAGGATGATCGGGAAGTCTGCCAGCCGGCGCCTTCCGCCGCGGCGGAACGGGGAGTTCACGAGGGGGCGGCCGACCCCGCGCCGCCCTGCGCGCCCTTGACAGGGTCCGTCTGTTTCGCCAGTTTTGAGCAGCGGCGCACGGCGGGGGACCGGGCGCCCACAGTGCGGCGGGAAGGCGGGGGAGCCGAGTGGAGATCACCGTCCACGGAACCGGCGAGCTGACGCCCGGGCAACACCGGGCCTGGCACGAGGCGATGGACTCCTCGCCCGCCTTCGCCAACCCCTTCCTTGCCCCCGAGTTCGCTCTCGCCGTCGGCCGGCACCGGGCCGGGGCCCGGGTGGCGGTGCTGCGCGAGGACGGCCGGGATGTGGGCTTCCTGCCGTACGAGCGGGGGCCGTTCGGCATCGGCCGGGCGATCGGACTCGGGCTCTCCGACTGCCAGGCCCTGGTGCACCGGCCCGGAACCACCTGGGACACGGGCGAGTTGCTGCGGGCCTGCGGGCTGAGCAGCTTCGAGTTCGACCATCTCGTCTGCGAGCAGCGGCCGTTCGAGCCATATGTCACCGGCACCTTCGCCTCACCCGTCATCGACGTACGGCCCGGCGACGGCGACTACCCCGCCTGGCTGCGCGGCACCTACCCCGGGCAGGCGAAGACGACCCTGAAGAAGGAACGCCGCCTCGGCCGGGACGTCGGCGAGGTGCGCTTCGTGTTCGACGAGCGCGACCCCGAGGCGCTGCGCACCCTCATGCGCTGGAAGTCCGCGCAGTACCGCAGAACCGGCCGCATGGACCGGTTCGCCAGGCCCTGGATCGTCGCCCTGGTCGAGGAGCTGTCCCGCCTGCGCGCACCGCACTGCACCGGGGCGCTGTCCGTGCTCTACGCCGGGGACCGCCCTGTCGCCGCCCACTTCGGACCCCGGTCGAGCACCGTACTGGCGGCCTGGTTCACCGCGTACGATCCCGCACTGCGCCGCTACTCACCGGGGTTGATGATGCATCTGCGGACCGCCGAGGCCGCCGCCCGGCACGGGGTCGCCATGGTGGACCTCGGACGCGGCGACAAGGAGTACAAGGACTGGCTGAAGACCCGCGAACTACGGGTCCAGGAGGGCTTCTTGACCCGGCCGCACCCGGTGGCGCTCGCCCACCGCCTGTGGCGCGGGCCCGCGCGCGGCCTGCGCAACACCGTGCTGGCCCACCCCCGGCTGCGCGAACCCGCCGACCGGCTGCTGCGGACGGCGGGCGCCCTGCGCACCCGCGCTCAGGGCCCCGCCGGCCCGTGAGGGAACGAGGGCACGAAACAGGCGGACCCCTACGGGCACGCCCGCGCCAGAAGGCCGTCGCGCGCTACACGGAGGGCCCCGCGACGCTGCGCAGCGACACCGCCGAGGACGGCGCCGCCGGGAGACAGGCCCCCGTGGTCCGCGTCCACCAGTCGGCGCCGTCCTCGATGTAGCGCAGCAGGATGCCCTCGCGGATCGCCCATGGGCAGACGACGGCCCGGCGCAGCCCCATCAGCTTGAGCGCCGTGTGCCCGACGACGGCACCGGCCAGGCTCTGCGCGGCACGCGGCGCGGAGATACCGGGCAACTGGGCACGCTCGGCGGCGGGCAGGGTGGCCAGGGTGTGCGCCGCCTCGCGCAGGTCCCGGCGGCGCAGCGCGCGCGGCTCGAACGGCCCGAACCGTCCCGGCGCGGCCCCGCACAGCCGGGCCAGCTGCTGGAACGTACGGGAGCTGACCGCGGCGGTGCGCGGCGACTCCCACCGTATCCGCGCCGCCACATCCCGCAGCTCGTGCCGGATCCGGCGGCGCAGCTCTTTCAACTCGCCCGCCCCGGGCGGATCCTGGACGTCCAGGTACTCCCGGGTCAGCCGGCTCGCGCCCAGCGGCAGCGAGGCCGCGAAGTCGGGCAGCCGGCCCCGCCCGAAGGCCACCTCCAGCGAGCCCCCGCCGATGTCGAGCAGCGCGAGCGGGCCCGCCTTCCAGCCGAGCCAGCGGCGCGCCGCGAGAAACGTCAGCTCGGCCTCGGTCTCACCCGGCAGGGTGCACATCCGGATCCCGGTCCCGGCCACCACCCGCTCCAGCACCTCCGCGCGGTTCGGCGCGCCCCGCACCACCGCGGTGGCGAACGCCAGCGGGCCCGCGGCCTTCCACCGCAGCGCCGTGTCGCCCGCCTCGGCCACCGCCGCCACCAGCCGCTCCACCGCCTCCTCGGCGATGGTGCCGTCCGGGCCGACCTGTTCGGACAGGCGCAGCTTCCATTTGACGGTGTGCACCGGCAGCGGAACACCCCCCTCCACATCGGCGATCACCAGTCGCACCGTGTTCGATCCCGCGTCCACCACACTCACACGCATGGCCGGGTCCGTACCCACTCCGTCGGCCGAAACGCCTGCGTCCGAGGGGCGGTCGTGCGCACACCACACCCCGGCGGGCGGCGCCCGGGGCACTGACGGCACCCACCGGCGCGCGACGGCGGAGGCGGCCGCCCCTGTCCGGATCCGGGCCCCACCCGGCGCCCTTGGTCCGCCGCTGTACTTGGATGGTCGTCACCACTGTCGGCATGGGGAGCGGCACATGACCGGTACGGCAGCGACCAGGGTCCTGGTGATCGGCGGCGGCATCGCGGGCAGCGCCGCCGCACTGGGCCTGCGCCGCGCGGGCTTCGACGTGCGCGTGTACGAGGCGCACTCCGGCGCGGACCAGGACATCGGCGCCTTCCTCACCCTGGCGAGCACCGGCATGCGCGCCCTGGCCCAGCTGGACGCCACCCGGGCCGTCACGGCCATCGGTTTTCCGCTGACTTCGCTGCGCCTGCTGGACGCGGAGGGCGCCGAACTGGCCCATGTCCCGCTCGGCGAGGTCGCCGAACCCGATCTGCGCTACCGCTGTCTGCGCCGCGGCGAGCTGAACTCCGCGCTCCAGCAGGAGGTTTCGGCGCGCGGCATCCGCCTCACCCACGGCGCCCGGCTGACCTCGGTGACCGACGGGCCGTACGGCGTCACCGCGCGCTTCGCGGACGGCACCACCGCCACCGGCGACCTGCTCATCGGCGCCGACGGCCTGAACTCCGCCGTCCGCCGCGCCCTCAGCCCCGGCATCCGGCCCGGCTACGCGGGACAGCGCGTCTTCTACGGCCGTACCCCCGGCGCCCCGGGCACGGTCGGCAGCGGCGTCATCACCATGGTGCGCGGCAGCGCGAGCGCCTTCGGGTACGCCGAGGCGCCGACGGGGGAGACGTACTGGTTCGCACGCGTCGGCGGCGACCCGCTGCCCGAACGGGGGCCGGGCGCGCGCAGCGCCGTACCGCGCGAGGAACTGCTGCCCCTGCTGCGCGCGGACACCACACCCGCCGCCGCGCTCGTGGCCGGCTGTCCGGGCCCCGTGATGGTCACCAACGCCACCGAGATGCCGCTCGGCGCCCGCTGGCACACCGGCAGGGTGCTGCTCATCGGCGACGCGGCCCACGCGGCCTCCCCGGCGACCGGGCAGGGCGCCTCCACGGCGCTGGAGGACGCGGTCGTCCTCGCCAAGGCACTGCGCGATCTGCCGGACGCCGCACGGGCGTTCGGGGCGTACGAACGGCACCGGCGCCCGCGCGTGGAGCACAACATCACCGGCAGCGGCGGCAT
>NZ_MUNF01000540.1 GCF_002154555.1 Streptomyces murinus | reverse complement strand
GCCCGACCGCGATCCGGACGCGGTCGGGCTTCCGCAGACCGTCGTCCTCGCCGACGATCTGACCCGCCAGGCCGTCCAGGAGGGCATCCGCGCGGGCCGCTCCTATGTCGCCGAGTCCCAGCACCTCACCGTCTCCCTCACCGCCACGGGCGGGCGGGGGCAGCGGGCGGGCATCGGGGAGCGGCTGCCGCTGCCCGCCGACGCCCCGGTGACCGTCCGCCTCGCCGTCACCGGCGCGCCCCGCTGCACCCTCCACCTCGTCACCGACGAGGGCACCCTGTACACGAGCGACCCCCTGCCGGTGTCGGGCGCGGGCACGGTCGAATGGCGTACGACCCCTTCGTACGCGGCGTACGTCCGCGCGGAAGTCCGCCACGAGACGGCGGCGGGCCCGCTGCCGGGGGCGCTGGCGGCGTTCACCAACCCGGTCTTCCTCGGGGCTTCCTGACACGGCGCTTCCTGTGCCGGTGGGGCGAGCGGTTGCGGCATCCTGGGCCGAGCAACCGCCGTCCCGCAGGATCCCGCAGGAGGTTCCGGAGCCATGACCGGCCGAGCAGACCGCAAGCACCACATCGTGACCAGTTTCCAGCGCCGGCTCAATCCGCTGATCCGGCGGCTCCCGTTGCAGACCGTGCTGGAGACCACTGGCCGTGTCTCCGGGGTGCCGCGGCGGACGCCGGTGGGTGGGCGGCGGGTCGGTGGGGCGTTCTGGCTGGTGTCGGAGTTCGGGCACAGGTCGCAGTACGTGCGCAACATCGAGGCCGACCCCAGGGTGCGGGTACGGATCGCGGGGCGGTGGCACCACGGCACCGCCCATCTGCTGCCGGACGACGACCCTCGCGCCCGCCTGCGGGGCCTGCCCCGGCTCAACAGCACGGCGGTACGGGCCCTCGGCACGGACCTGCTGACCATCAGGGTGGACCTGACGGACTGAGGGCGACCAACCGGGAGGCCCGTCGGGCCGACAGCGGCGAGACTGCCCGGTCGGCGAGGAGGGTGAGGGAGACACGGGAACCGTCTTTTACGAGAATGGGTGTCTTTGGCGGGAAACGCGTGGCGGTCGTAGCAACTGTCCTGATATTGATGACTGTTCTGCTGCCGTCGTTGCTGCTCGCGATGCCGGTAGGCGCTGATGGAGCGCATCTGTAGGAGTTTTTGCGGGGGGTTGTCGTGACAGGGTGGGACATCAGTCCCGGCGGGGTGGAGTCCGTTCTGTCGTTGGTGGGACTTGCGGCCGACGACCTGGGCAAGGACGTCAAGGGCTACGGGACGAGTGTCGAGGAGGCGGCGCAGTCCGCGGGCACGATCAGCGGTCCGTACTGCGGTGGTCCGCCGGTGGGGCCGGTGGGTGCCGCGGTCGCGAACTTCGTCACGGACACCGAGAGTTCGGTCACGTTCATGGCGGCCCGGATCAGGAAGACGATGCACGGGACGGTCAAGGCGACCGGTGCGTACGTTGACGGTGACCTGGTGATGGCCGCCCATGCCCAGTGTGAGGCGGCGAAGGCTCCTACTCCGACTGAGCTTCGGGCCGTGGCCGGGCACGCGGAGCACGGACAGGGTGGGGGCGCTCCGTGACGGCCGCGATCGATCCGGGCCAGATCCCGCAGTACACCGGTGACTTCGACACCCTGACCAAGGCGGTCACCGAGCTGCGTAAGCGCGCCATCGGCATCCGCGGCGCGGGCCAGGACGTCCACTCGCGCTTCCAGGCGACAGCCGCGTACTACCAGGCGCCGGAGGCCGATCAACTGCTCTCCTCCACACAGCCGGTGATGGACACGGCGGACGAGTTCGCCGGCCACATCGAGTCCCTCGCCGACGCCCTGGACACCTTCGTCAGTGAGGCGAAGCCGCACGCGGACCGCTTGCAGCATCTGAAGGGACAGGCGATCGCCTTCGTCGCCGACGTGGAGGGCGACGACGACTGGACGAACGACCAGCACAAGGTCGACACGCACAACGCGCTGATGGACGGTGTGGCGGAGGCCGTCGTGGGCTTCCGGAAGGCGGAGCACGACGCGGCGGTCACGATCGGCGCCATCAGCCCGGCCGTGTGCCGTCCCGTCGGCGACGAGGGCGGCACGTACGGCATGAGCGCCAAGACGCTCGAGTCCATGCCCGACCTGCCGTGGGGCGCTCCGGTGTCCCGTACCTACGAGCGCTGGAGTCTGGGCTGGTGGGGCCATGGGACCAAGAGCTGGGCGTGGGACGGCATCGTCAAGGACAGCCTCTGGGGCGGCTTCGTCGGCCTGGGCACCTTCGAGGACAACATGCTGGGCGTCAACGGCTCCGATGCGCGGCAGCAGACGTGGGACGGTCTCAGACGCACGGTTGTCGGCGCGTACACCTACGGCATGGACGCGGCGGGCCTGGGTGATCACCTGTCGGACTGGCAGCACGGCAGCGAGGCGTACGCGAAGGACTTCGGCAAGCAGTTCATCGACTACGACGAGTGGCAGGAGGATCCGGCCCGGGCTCACGCCGTCACCAGCTTCAACCTTCTCACCCTGGTCGGGGGCGCGGGCGGGGCGCTCGCCAAGCTGGGCAGGACAGGCAGGTTCGCCGAAGCCGCCGGCACGGTGGCCGAGGTCGGCAATGCCCTCGATCCGGTCTCCGGCGCCGCGCGGGCGGCCAGAGCCCTGTCCGACCTGCCGAAGGTCTCCGAGGTGCTGACCCATGTCAGCGAACACCTGCGGCTGCCCAGGACCAGGTTCCCCGACGGCGCCCTCGACCTCAGCGACCGGTACCGGGTCGACAAGGACGGCCACCTCATCCCGATCAACAGCGATGGCACGCCGAACCTGGCCCGGGCCCCGCACGAGCCTGCCGCCGCCGTACGAACGGGTGGCTCTCCGGACGGCGATCGTGAACTGGTCGGCGCGGGCGCATCCGACAGCGAAGCCGGAGGGCGTGCCGGTTCGCATGCGTCGCCTCATGCGTCTCACGATGCCGGCGGTGCACACGGGGCGAACGCCGGATCGGTGCCGGAAGGGCGTGGCCACTCCGGCGAGCCCGGTGGCGGTCACTCCGCAGAGCATCACGGAACAGATCGCCATGGGCTGTCCGACGGGCATCCAGGGGATCCGGGCGGCGGTGACACGCAAGGACATCGTGGTCCGGTCGTGTCCGACGAGGGGCATGGTCATGGTGGCGACGCAGATGGTCCTGCCGATATCGACCCGGCCAAATACACCAAGAACGCCGAGGACTTCGCACAGGCCCACACGGGCCGCATGGAGTCCGGCCAGGAAGCCGGCGTCCTTGATGAGCTGTCCCGTGCCAAAATGCCTGAAGCCGATCAGCAGAAGGTTCTTCGCGCTCTGGGCAAGGACCCGTACGGAGCCGGCGTCGCCGAAATGATTTCACGGGGGCACCTGCGTGATGTCGAGGGGTACAGAAAGCTGCTGGACATGTGCAAACAAGGGCCGACCAAAGCCGATCCGAAGGGCATGGTCCCAGCGGTGCACATGGCCATGAAGGTTGTCACCGAGCTTCAGGAGCGCGGTGTCGGACGTGTGGGGGTGGAGCTCGACACCCAGACGTTCGATCTTGACGCCTACACGCGGCACGCCGACGGTTCCGTCGATTACGGATACCAGCTCAAGGACGTCACCAACATCCAGGGCATCAAGAGTGCTGCCGTCAAGGCGGCGAAGCAGTTGAACTACCCAGGAGTCGACCACCGCGTGGCAATCCTGGATATCCACCAGCCGATGAGAGACCTGACACCACGCATGTTCCGAGAGGCTGAATTCCAGGCCCAGAGAATGGGAGGGTCATTCTTGCTCCGGTTCCCTGACGGTTCTATGACCATCCCGCCGAATTCACCCACGTTCCCGTAAGGACGGACCATGTCGAGGTTGATGCGCTCTCCGAAGGAACGCGGTTCCTGGTTCTGGGATCTCGATGAATTCGCCCCACCAGGGCTGGAGTCGGCTCTTTCGGTCGCGGCGCGAATCTGCGATGCACTGGCCCGGACCGAGCTTCTCGTCCCCACCCGGATCACGTACGACTGGTACGTCCTGGGCGCTGGAACGACCGGCATCATCAGCACGCTCGATCTCGCCAGGACCCCCTTGGGGGACCCGGCGCTGCCGGGCAGCGTTCGGGGCAGCCGCCCCATCGCTCACCCAAGTGCCGAGATCGCCGAGGTCGACGTTCTCGGCAGCGGTATCTGGATCGACGCGGAAGGGCAGCCCAGGACCGAGTACCGGCTGGTCGACCTTTCTCTCTCCACGGCTCCCGTCGGTCTCTCAGCCGAACTCTCCGTACATCACGACATCTGGGGGTGCTACGACTTCGCGGGGCACCCACACCCCGAGGTCCACCGGAACAATGCCCCCCGGTTGGCCGCCGCACTACGGGACCTCACCGAGTTGTTCGGCATGCCTCCCGAACCGGGTGAACGAACATATTTCGGAGCGTCCACCGTTGATGGAGTCGCCGACCCGGACCCGGACGAGAACGGCCTCGGACCAGATCTGACCAGCCGGCTCTGAACATTCGGAAGATCCTCCTTCACCCTCCTTGAACCTTCCGCCAGAAAGCAGCACATGTCCCAGGACGTCATCGCCCTCACCCCGCGGATGCCGGACGTCAAGACGCTGCTGGCCGCGCTGCACGCGGGCGGGCCGGATCTGCGTGTGAACCGGGTGGGTGGTGGGGCAGTCGCCCAGTTGTGCACGGAGGACGGACAGCTTCTGGTCTCCGTGGAGGCGCCCCGTTACCTTCAGGTGCCGGGCGAGACGGAGCGGCTGCTGGGGCCGGGTGTGCGGACGGACACCCCGGTGTGGTGGACCGAGGTGCGGGCGTCCACCGCCGTCCCCGAGGCCAGGCAGCTCGCCGGTTCGGTGGCGGGCCGGCTGACGACACTGCTCGGCGGCGTCACATGGCCTGCGGAAGCCGCCCGTACCGACGTCGTGACCGTCCCGGCCACGGGCGTGGCGACGGAACCGCCCGCTGAGCCGGGTGTGCTGTCCGACGCGGACGTGTTCACCGACCAGAGCGTCATCGTCATCCACGACCGTCCCGTCGTCGCCGCCACGACATGGCTGACCGAGGCGGTGCGCACCACGGGAGCGGGGCGACGGGAGCTGTATGTGGTCACCTCTCCCCGCACCCGGCTGAGCCTGCCCGCCCGTACCCTCCTGGAGGGCGTGCCCGCGCGCTGGGTCGTACGCCACCCGGAGCAGGGCTACTACGACGGCCTGTCCGGAGCCGTACTGCGCTGGCGCGACGGACGTTTCACCCCGGCCACCGACGACGGCCCCCGGATCGCGGACGCCTTCCAGCCTCCGCCCGGCACGGGCGGTGAGCGGCAGTTGCTGCTGTCCGTCCGCACCGTCCATCCCGCCCACGAACGCCTCGTACTCGGTGGTGCCGTGGAGGAGGCCTGGCAGGCCCTCACCGGATCGCCGCCGGCCGGATGGGCCGGCGCCGAACCCGTCAACGTCCCCTGGTCGCCCCGGCAACTGACCGAACTGGCCCGTAACCGAGCCCGCCAGGGCCGGCCCACCTGGGCGGTCGCCGCCGGAGCCGCCGACCGCCCTGCCATAGCCACCGTGCGTATCGCTCACACGCGACAGGGCGTGGAGGAGCGCATCACCCTCGCCCTCGGCTACACCGCCGACGAACGGGCACCGACAGAGCTGCTGCCCCAACTCTCCGAATCCCTCGTCGTCAGGCACAACCTCGCCGCCATGGTCAGTGAACTGCGCGCGGGACGGGCGGACTTGACCACGCCGGCCCACTACGAGCCGCCGCCGATCCCCGTCTCCCTCGCCCTCGGCCCCGACACCGTGGCCGCCCTCGGCGTCGGTCACGCCCACAAGGCCCTGCCAGGCCACACCCCCACCCGACTCGGCCCCACCACTCGCCCTGCCCTGCACTACCCGCTCGGCGACGGCACCGACCCCACCGCCTGGCGGCGCCTACGACACCTCGACGAACACCTGCGCCCGCAGATATGACGCGACGTGACGCCCTGCCCTGATTCCGCCGTTCCAGCGGAGTCGGTCACCCCGCCCAGACGATCGACTGCACCTCGCTGTAGGCGTGCAGGGCGTGCACGCCCACGTCGCGGCCCACTCCGCTCTGTTTGAAGCCGCCGAAAGGGGCCTCCATGTTGCGGGCGACGGTGTTGAGGCCGACGCCGCCGGCGCGCAGGCGGCGGGCGACGCGGAAGGCGCGGGCGATGTCGGCGGACCAGACGTAGTCGATCAGGCCGTAGTCGGAGTCGTTGGCGAGGGCCACGCCCTCGTCCTCGTCGTCGAAGGGGGTCACCGTAACGACGGGTCCGAAG
This sequence comes from Streptomyces murinus, assembly GCF_002154555.1. GTDB lineage: Bacteria > Actinomycetota > Actinomycetes > Streptomycetales > Streptomycetaceae > Streptomyces > Streptomyces murinus. Next base: position 10,694 of record NZ_MUNF01000540.1, on the reverse strand, counting down.
ATCTCCTCGCGGGCGACCCGCATGTCGTTGGCGCAGTCCGCGAGGAGGGTGGGGCGGACGTAGAAACCCCGTTCCAGGGGCGGGCGTTCGCCGCCCGCGACCACCACCGCGCCCTCCTTGCGGCCCAGTTCGACGTACGACTCCACGCGCGCCCGGTGCTCGGCGGAGATGAGCGGGCCGATGACCGTGGCCGGGTCGCGGGGGTCGCCGATCGGCAGGCGGCGGGCGTAGGCGGCCAGTTGCTCGACCAGGCGGTCGTACACCGGGCGTTGGGCCAGGACCCGGGTGGGGGCGGTGCAGATCTGGCCGCTGTAGAAGGAGAAGGTGGTGCCGATGCCCGCGACGGCGGCGGCGAGGTCGGCGTCGGCGTCGGCGAACACCAACGCGGCGCCCTTGCCGCCCAGTTCCATCAGCTGCCGCTTCATGCCCCGGCCGCACACCTCCGCGATGCGCCGGCCGACGGCGGTGGAGCCGGTGAAGCTGACCATGTCGACGTCGGGCGAGGCCACCGCCGCCTCGCCGACCGCGGTGGCCCGGCCGGAGACGACGTTCACCACACCGCGTGGCACCCCGGCCTCCGCCAGCGCCTCGGCCATCCGGTAGACGGACAGCGGGTCCTGCGGGGCGGGTTTGACCACGACGGTGTTGCCCATGGCGAGCGCGGGGGCGATCTTGCCCGCGGGGTTGGCCCAGGGGTTGTTGTAGGAGGTGACGCAGGTGACGACGCCCACGGGCTGCCGGATCGCCAGCGCGCTCATGACGGCCGCCCCGCCCATCGGCCCGGCCTCGTTGAGCTGCGGCGCAACGGGCCACTCGGCGGGCTCCACCCGGGCGTAGCGGCGGAAGCGGGCGGCGGCGACGCCGACCTGGAGCGCGCGGGCCGTGCCGGTCGTGGCCCCCGTCTCGGCGCGGGCGAGGTCGGCGTAGGGCACCAGGCGGGAGCGGATGATCTCGGCCGCGCGGCCGAGCAGCGCCGCCCGTTCCTCGGGGCGGGTCCGCGACCAGGGCCCGAACGCGTCGCGGGCCGCCGCGCAGGCCGCCCGGACCTGCTCGGGCGAGGCCTCGGGGGCGAGGCCGACGGTCTCCTCGGTGGCGGGGTCGGTGACCGGGTAGTGGCCGAGGTCAGGATCGGCCCACTCCCCCGCGATGAAGAGCCGCTGGCCGGTGAGAAGCCCATGGTCCGTGAGAGGCCGGCCGCTCACCGTGTGCTCACCGTTCGGGTGTCCCGTCCCGAGCGCAGCACCTTGCCCGGTACGGCCCCGCTCACCACGTCGTCCCGGATCGCCTCCACCCCGCCGACCCATACGGCCCGCACCCCGAGCGCCCGCGAGTCCAGCCGGGGGCTGTCCCCCGGCAGATCGTGCACCAGCCGGGCCTGGCCCGCGTCGATCCGCTCCGGGTCGAGGAGGACCAGGTCCGCGTGCCAGCCCCGCTGGATCTGCCCGCGCTCACGCAGCCCGAACAGCCGCGCGGGGTCGTCGGTCAGCATCTTCACGGCCTGCTCGAGGCCGACGAGTTTCCGGCCGCGCAGACAGTCCCCGAGGAAGCGGGTGGTGTACGGCGCCCCGCACATCCGGTCCAGATGGGCGCCCGCGTCGGAGCCGCCGAGCAGTACGTCCTCGTGCCGCCAGGTCTCGGCGCGCAGGGCCCAGGAGGCGGGGTCGTTGTCGGTGGGCATCGGCCACAGGACCGTACGCAGCCGGTCGTTGGCGCAGATCTCCACCAGGCAGTGGAAGGGGTCCTGTCCGCGTTCCTCCGCGATGTCCCGGACGACCCGGCCGCCGAGCCCCCGGTTGGCCTCGCTGTAGGTGTCGCCGATGACATAGCGCCCGAAGCTCGCCAGCCGCCGGAAGACGCCCGCCTCCTTGGAGCGGGCCCGGCGCAGCAACTCGGCCCGGACGTCGGGGTCCCGCAGCCGCTCGATGCGTTCGGGGACCGGGAGTCCGAGGACCTCGCCCCAGCCGGGGATGAGGTTGAGGGCGCAGAAGGTGCCGAGGGACATGTTCATCGGGGTGAGGATCGGCATGGTGAGGGCGACGATCCGGCCGCCCGCCTTCCGGGCCCGCTCGCTCGCGCCGAGCTGCCGGGGCACGCGTTCGGGCACGGCCGCGTCGACGGTGAGGACGTTCCAGTTCAGGGGGCGTCCGGCGGCCGCGCTCAGCTCGGTCAGCAGATCGATCTCGGCGTCGCTGAACTGGTCGAGGCAGCCGGCCACGATCGCCTCGATCTGGGTGCCCTCGTGCTCCCCGACGGCCCGGGACAGCGCGATCAGCTCCGCGGGTCCGGCGTGCCGGGAGGCGACGGGGCGGCCGTCCCCGTCGGAGTGGGTGCGGGACTGGGTGGTCGAAAGACCCCAGGCGCCGGCGTCCATGGCCTCGCGCAACAGCCGTACCATCGCGGCCAGTTGCTCCTCGTCCGGCTGCCCGCCGACGGCGTCCGGGCCCATGACGTACCGGCGCAGCGCGCAATGCCCCACCATGAAACCGACGTTGACCGCCGTTCGCCCCTCCAGGGCGTCGAGGTAGTCCCCGAAGGTGTGCCAGTTCCAGGGCGCCCCCTGTTCCAGCGCGACCAGGGACATGCCCTCCACCTTGGACATCATCCGCCGGGTGTAGTCGGCGTCCTCGGGGCGGCCGGGGTGCAGCGGCGCGAGGGTGAACCCGCAGTTCCCGGCGGCCACGGTCGTCACCCCGTGGTTGAGGGAGGGGGTGGCGTACGGGTCCCAGAACAGCTGGGCGTCGTAGTGGGTGTGCGGATCGACGAAGCCGGGGGTGAGTACGAGTCCCCGGGCGTCCTCGCTGGTGCGGGCCTCGGCGTCGATCCGGCCGAGGGCGGCGATCCGTCCGTCGCGCAGGCCGACGTCCGCGACGTAGGCGGGGTTGCCGGTGCCGTCGACGACGGTGGCGTCCTTGATGAGGTGATCGAGCATGTTCTCCGAACCCCCTCAGACCGCCTGCCGGAACCGCGATGTCCGGTGCACGGGATCCGTGTCGATCTTTGGGATCACGTGCTCCCCGATCAGCCTGATCGTCTGGAGCGTCTCCTCCTTCGGCACCCCCACCGGCAGCCCGAAGCTGAGCTGGTCCGCGCCCGCCTGCTCCCACCGCTTGCACTGCCGCCCTACCTCCGCGGGGTCGCCGCAGATCAGCAGCTCCTCCTCGATCAGCAGCTCCACGAACTCCGGGGTGTACGGCGGCAGCGTCTCCGGCCACTCCGGGAAGCCCTCGGGCCGCGGAAATGTGTCGTGGTAGCGGAAGACCAGCGAGGGCAGATAGTGCAGCCCGCCGTTCACCGCGATCTCGATCGCCTCCGCGTGGGTCGGCGCGCAGATCGCCGTCGTCGTCACCATCACGTTGTCGTTGACGAACTCCCCCACCGGCTCGGCGTCCACGACCGCCGTCTTGTACTGCTCCAGCACCCACTGCATGTCGGCGACCTTCTGGATGCTGAAGCCGAGCACGCCGAGCCCCTTCTTCGCGGCCATGGCGTACGACGCCGGGGATCCGGCCGCGTACCACATCGCCGGGTGCGACCTCCCGTACGGCTTCGGCAGGACCTTGCGCGGCGGGAGCTGCCAGTGCTTGCCCTGGAAGCCCTCGTACTCGTCCTGGAGCCACATCTTCGGGAACTCGGCGATCGTCTCCTCCCAGATCTCCTTGGTGTGGTTCATGTCGGTGATGCCGGGCAGGAAGCCGAGGATCTCGTGGCTGCCGGCGCCCCGCCCGCTGCCGAACTCGAAGCGGCCCTCGGTGAGATGGTCGAGCATGGCGACCTTCTCGGCGACCTTCACCGGGTGGTTGACGGGGGCGAGCGGGTTGAAGATCCCGGAGCCGAGGTGGATGCGGTCGGTGGCGTGTGCCAGGTAGCCCAGGAACACGTCGTTGGCGGAGAGGTGGGAGTACTCCTCCAGGAAGTGGTGCTCGGAGGCCCACGCGTACTTGAAGCCGGACCGGTCCGCCTGGATGACGTACTCGGTCTCCTCCATCAGCGCCTTGTGCTCGGCGAGCGGGTCGGTCTCGGCGCGCTTGCCGACGTATCCCTGTACAAAGAGCCCGAATTCCACGGCGGTTCACCGTCCCAGAGGTTGAGCGAGAAGAAGAACTGACACTTCGTCAGATAGAGGCCGACTGTCGCACCGGCCACCGCGGCCGTCAATAGCCGACGCCCGCCAGCCAGCCCCCGTCGATCACGAAAGGCTGCCCGGTGATGTACGAGGAGTCCTCCGAGGTGAGGAAGAGCGCGAGGCGGGCCACCTCCTCGGGGCGGCCCACCCGGCCGAGCGGCACCAGCTTGCGGTACAGCTCGTCCAGCGCCCGGTTCAGCTCCTCGGGGTCGGCGTCCGGGTCCAGGCGGGCCGGGTTGGACATGGGGGTGTCGATGGCGCCCGGGCAGATCGCGTTGACCCGTATCCGCCGGGGGGCCAGCTCCAGCGCGGCCACCCGGGTCAGCCCCAGAATGGCGTGCTTGGTCGCCGCGTACGCGCCCACGGCCGGCATGCCGGTCAGCGCCGTGTAGGAGGCGGTGTTGACGATCGTGCCGCCCTCCGCCAGCTCCGGCGCCACCGTCCTGATGCCCAGGAAGCAGCCGACCTGGTTGACCTGGACCACCTGCATGAACTCGTCCAGCGGGGTGTCCACGAGGGCGTTGAAGCGCAGGATGCCCGCGTTGTTGACCAGCCCGTCGATCCGCCCGTACGCCTCCTTGGCCGCCATGACGGCCCCCCGCCAGCCGTCCTCGGAGCCGACGTCCAGGTGGACGTAGAGCGCCCCGATCTCCTCGGCCAGCGCCTCCCCCCGGTCGTCCAGCACATCCGCGACGACCACCCGCGCGCCCTCCGCCCGGAAGAGCCGCGCCTCCTGCTCGCCCTGCCCGCGGGCCGCGCCGGTGATGACGACGACCCGCCCGTCCAGTTCGCCCATGACGCTCCTCGTCAGTCGGTGAGCAGCGGCGCGACGGCGGTCCCGAACGCGCCGATCTGGTCGATGAGTTCGGCCCGGCTCCGGCTGCGGAACCGCACCTGGATCTGGTCCACGCCCATCGCCGGGTACGCCCGCAGCGACCCGGCGATCTCCTCGGGCGTCCCGGTGAGGGTGCGCGGCCCGACGTCCCAGCCCGGCTCCCCCACGTACAGCGCCTCGGTGATCGCGCCGACGGTGAACTCCCCCTCCAGTTGCGCCTCTTCGCGCAGTCTGCGGATCCGGGCGAGCTGTCCGGGCAGCCGTCCGCGCGGGTCCCCCTGCGGCAGCCAGCCGTCCGCCTTCAGCGCGGCCCGGCGTACGGCGGCGGGGGACGAGCCGCCGACCCAGAGGGGGACGTGCCGCTGTGCCGGGCGGGGGAGCTGGCCGAGGTCGGCGAAGTCGTAGCGCTTCCCGTGGTGTTCGGGGTACTCCGCGGGCCCGAGCGCGGAGCGCAGCGCGTCGATCGTCTCGTCCAGGACCGCGCCCCGCCGATCGAACTCGGCGCCGACGGCCTCGAATTCCTCCCGTACGTGTCCCGCGCCCACGCCGAGGATCAGCCGGCCGCCGGAGAGCCGGTCGAGGGTGGCGTACTGCTTGGCGGTGAACAGGGGGTGGCGCAGGCCCACCACGGCGACATGGCTGAGCAGCCGGACGCGTTCGGTGACGGCGGCGAGATGGGCGAGGGTGGCGACGGGGTCGTACCAGACCGTGCCCATGGCCGGGGCGAGGCGGCGCGGCACGGCCACATGGTCGCAGCAGGCCAGATAGCCGAAGCCGGCCCGGTCGGCGGCCCGGGCGACCGCCACCAGATCGGCGGGCCCGGCCCCGGCCTCCCACGCCTCGGCGTACAGGGTGCTCTGCGACTGCACCGGCAGCTGGATGCCGTGGGTAAGGCTCACGCGGGCCCCTGCCACAGGCCGTCCGAGGTCAGCTCCAGCAGTTCGATCGCGTTGCCCCGTACGATCCGTTCCACCACGTCCGCCGGGAGGTGCCCCATCTGGGCCTCGCCGACCTCGCGGGACTTGGGCCAAGTGGAGTCGGAGTGCGGGTAGTCGGTCTCGTACAGGACGTTGCCGAGGCCGATGGAGTCGAGGTTGCGCAGGCCGAAGGCGTCGTCGAAGAAGCAGCCGTAGACGTGCTCGGCGAACAGCTCGGACGGCGGCCGGGTGACCTTGTCGGCGACCCCGCCCCAGCCGCGGTTCTCCTCCCACACCACGTCGGCGCGTTCCAGGATGTACGGGATCCAGCCGATCTGGCCCTCGGCGTACATCACCCTGAGGTTCGGGAAGCGTTCGAACTTGCCGCTCATCAGCCAGTCGACCATGGAGAAACAGCAGTTGGCGAAGGTGATGACGGAACCGACAGCGGGCGGGGCGTCGGCGGAGGTGGAGGGCATCCGGCTGCTGGAGCCGATGTGCATGGCCACGACCGTGCCGGTCTCGTCACAGGCGGCGAGGAAGGGGTCCCAGGCGTCGGTGTGCACGGAGGGCAGGCCGAGGTGCGGGGGGATCTCGGAAAAGGCGACGGCCCGCACCCCGCGCGCCGCGTTCCGCCGCACCTCGGCGGCGGCCAACTCCGGGTCCCACAGGGGGATGAGGGTGAGCGGTATCAGCCGGCCCCGCGCCTGTGGCCCGCACCACTCCTCCACCATCCAGTCGTTGTAGGCGCGCACACAGAGCAGGGCGAGTTCGCGGTCGCGGGCCTCGGTGAAGGTCTGGCCGCAGAAACGGGGGAAGGTGGGGAAACACAGCGCGGACTGGACGTGGTTGACATCCATGTCGGCGAGGCGCGCGGGGACGTCGTACGAACCGGGGCGCATCTGCTCGTAGGTGATGACCTCAAGCTTCACCTCGTCGCGGTCGACGCCGACGGCGGTGTCGAGACGGGTGAGGGGGCGGCGCAGGTCGCCGTAGACCCACCAGTCGCCGAGCGGGCCCTCGTCGCCCGCCTCGCCCATGACCGGCCGGAAGCGGCCGCCGAGGAAGGTCATCTCCTTGAGCGGGGCGCGCACGACACGGGGCGCGGTGTCCCGGTAGCGCGCCGGCAGCCGGTCCTGCCAGACGCCCGCGGGCTCCACGGTGTGGTCGTCCACGGAGATGATCAGCGGAAACGTGCTCGCGTGGGTGTCCATGGCGCCCACGGTAGCGCTGATCTGATGGGCCGTCAGCTGTCGCGGAGGGCCCGGTATGTGCGAAGAGCATGTGTGGGGTTTGTGGACTGCCGCCCGGCGGTCTGTGATCGGCGTCTCCCACGGCTGACGCAACCACCCGGAACAAGGCAAACTGACGGGGTTGTCTGTGATGCCTAGGGGGCGAACGCATGGACGGTCGGCCGCGAGTGCCTGAGCAGCGGCGTCCCGGCTCCGCGAGAAACGCGGAACCGGAGGCGCTGCGGTTCGGCGTGCTCGGTCCGGTGCGGGCCTGGCGCGGCGAGGAAGCCCTGGCCACGGGCTCCCCGCAGCAGCGGGCCCTGCTGGCCGCCCTGCTGCTGCGCGAGGGCCGTACGGCCACGGCGGCGGAGCTGATCGACGCGCTGTGGGGGCCCGAACCGCCGTCGCAGGCGCTGGCGGCCGTCCGCACCTACGCGTCCCGGCTGCGCAAGGTCCTGGACCCCGGGGTGCTGGTGAGCGAGTCCGGCGGGTACGCGATACGCGGGCTCGGCGAGGGCGCGCTGGACCTCGTACAGGCCCAGGACCTCGGCGCGGAGGCGGAGAAGGCGCGCGGCACCGGGGATCTGACCCGGGCCCGCGCGCTGCTCAACGAGGCGCTGGACCTGTGGGACGGCGAGCCCCTGGCCGGGGTGCCCGGACCTTATGCGGAGACGCAGCGGGTGCGCCTGGAGGAGTGGCGGCTCGGCCTGCTGGAGTCCCGCCTGGACATGGACCTGGAGCAGGGCTGCCACGCGGAGGCGGTGTCCGAGCTGACGGCGCTCACCGCCGCGCATCCCCTGCGGGAGCGGCTGCGCGAACTGCTGATGCTGGCGCTGTACCGCAGCGGCCGGCAGGCGGAGGCGCTGGCCGTGTACGCGGACACGCGCCGGCTGCTCGCCGAGGAGCTGGGCGTCGACCCGCGCTCCGGGCTGCGCGAGCTCCAGCAGCGCATCCTCCAGGCCGACCCGGCCCTCGCGGAGCCCTCCGCGCCGGTCGCGGAACCGCCCGCGGCGCCGGTGCGGCCGGCCCAGCTGCCCGCGTCCGTACCGGACTTCACGGGCCGCGCCTCCTTCGTGGACGAGCTGAGCGCGGTGCTGGCGTCGGCCGTGGAGACGGAGGGCAGCGTGATGGCGGTCTCCGCGATGGCGGGGATCGGGGGCGTCGGCAAGACGACGCTCGCGGTGCATGTGGCGCACCGGGCCCGGGCCTCCTTCCCGGACGGCCAGCTCTACGTCGACCTCCAGGGCGCGGGACCCCGCCCCGCCGAACCGGAGACGGTCCTCGGCTCCTTCCTGCGCGCCCTCGGCACCGCGGACTCGGCGATCCCGGACTCCCTGGAGGAGCGGGCGGCGCTGTACCGCTCCGTCCTCGACGGCCGCCGGGTCCTCGTGCTGCTGGACAACGCGAAGGACGCGGCGCAGGTACGGCCGCTGCTGCCGGGCACGGAGGGGTGTGCGGCGCTGGTCACCTCCCGGGTGCGGATGGTGGGGCTGGCCGGGGCGCATCTGGTCGACCTCGATGTCATGTCCCCCGACGAGGCGCTGGCGCTGTTCACCCGGATCGTCGGCGCGGAGCGGGTGACCCCGGAGCGGGACGCCGCGCTCGATGTCGTCGCCGCGTGCGGATTCCTGCCCCTGGCCATCCGCATCGCCGCGTCCCGGCTCGCGGCGCGGCGCACCTGGACGGTCTCGGTGCTCGCCGCGAAGCTGGCCGACGAGCGGCGCCGCCTGGACGAACTCCAGGCCGGGGACCTCGCGGTGAAGGCGACCTTCGAGCTCGGCTACGGCCAGCTCGACCGCGTCCAGGCCCGCGCCTTCCGCCTCCTGGGCCTCGCCGACGGCCCGGACATCTCCCTGGCCGCCGCGGCCGCGGTCCTCGACCTCCCGCTGGAGTCCACGGAGGACCTCCTCGAATCCCTCGTCGACACCTCCCTCCTGGAGTCCGCCGCCCCCGGCCGCTACCGCTTCCACGACCTGGTCCGGCTCTACGCCCGCGCCTGCGCGGAACGCGACGAACAGCCGCCGAGTGAGCGGGGGGCGGCGATGTCGCGGTTGCTGGACTTCTATCTGGCGACGGCGGCGGGGGTGTACGCGATCGAGAGACCGGGGGACCGGTTGGTGGATCATCTGGAGCCCGCGGACTACCGGGGGCTGGCCTTCGAGGACCGGCACCGGGCCCGGGACTGGTTGTATTCGGAGGCGATGACCCTGCTGGCCTGCGTCCGGCAGTCGACGGCGCCCGACCAGCTCAGGCGCGCCGTCGACCTCCTGTGGGCGACCATCGACCTGACGGAGTCGGGTGCCAACTCCCGGGAATACGAGGCGACCGGCGCATCCATGCGCGCGGCGGCGCGTGCGGCGAACGACCAGCGTACGGAGGCCCGCGCCCTCGTCACGCTCGCCAACGGCCACCATCTGACCGGCCGTTTCGAACTCGCCGACGACGAAGCCACCGAGGCGCTGCGGCTGGCGGACGCGGCGGGGGATCCCCTTCCGCGTTGCTGGGCCTCCAACATGCTGGGCATCATCGCGCTCTACCAGGGGCGGCACGAGGACGGCGAGAAGCATCTGACCCGCGCCATCGAGAGCTTCCGCTCCTGCGGGGACCGTCCTGGAGAGGCCAGCGCGCTGTGCAACCTCTCGCGCATACGGCTGTCCATGGGACAGACGGAGAGCGCCGTGTCACTGGCCCAGCAGGGCACCGACATGTACGACGACATGAACCACGCGCTGAAGGGCGCCAACGGACGCTATGCGCTGGGGCTCGCGCTCACCCAGTGCGGGAAGTTCGAGCAAGCGGCCCACCGCCTCGAGGAGGCGCTCTCGGTGTTCCGGGACAGCCGGCAGCGGCTGTGGGAGGGCATGTCCCTCTTCCGTCTCGCGGAACTCGACCTGGCGGCCGGGCGGCCGGCGAAGGCGGCGACCAACGCCGAGACGGCTCTGACCATGCTGCGTGGCATCGGGGGCGAGTGGCGGCGTGGCAACGTACTCACGGTCCTCGGTCGTGCCCTGACCGGCATCGGGCAGTCCGGCCGCGCGCAGGTCTGCTGGCAGGAAGCGCTCGAAATCTTCGAAACGCTCAAGGTCTCCGAAGCGGAGGAGGTACGCGCGCTTCTCCGGCCTCATGCCGTCGCATAGAAGCCGGTGTGCGCGTTCATCGTTCGTTTATCGCCCTACGACACGATCGTCCTGTCGATGCGTCGCGTCGGGGGGCAGGCGGGTCGGCAGTGGCCGCACCGTAAGGTGAAGCGGCCCGAGGCCCTGTCCGGCAACACCCGGGGGAGTTGCCGGACAGGCCCACCAACCCAGCACGACAAGCACTTTCAGGGGAGCGAAGTCATGAGCAACGACAAGACGACCGACGTGGTGGCGGACACCGAGGCGGCCGAGGTGACGACGCTGAACAGCCACGCCACCATCGAGCCCGTCAAGATCGCTCCCCTTTCCGGGGACGAGGCCACCGGCACGGTGAAGCCGAACAACTCGCACGCCACTGACGAGAAGGCCTGACACCACCGACTTTCCATCACACGGGGATCGGCCGCGGCGGCGCGGAGGGGGAGCCGTCGCGGCCGATCCCCGTGTGAT
>NZ_MUNF01000054.1 GCF_002154555.1 Streptomyces murinus | reverse complement strand
GTCGGGGCAGGGTCGTACATAGAAGCTGCCTTCTTCCGCGGGCAGCCGCACGATCCCGTCCTTCGGCGACAGGGCGCACACGTGCCCCTCCCAGCGCCGCCAGCCGCGCGCGATGTACAGCGGGGCCCCCTTCGCGCTGGCGGACAGCGCGCCGAGATCGTAGGCCCGTTCGATCGTCCGTTCGAGCTCCGCCATCACCCGGCCGCCGAGTCCGGTCCGCCGCGCGTCCGCGCGCACGGCCACGGCCTCGACGTACCCGGTGCGCAGCCAGCGCCCGGCGTTCCGCAGCCGCCGCATGACGACCGCCCCGTGCGCGGCGAGACCGGAGCCGTCCCGGATCAGCACATGCAGACCGCCGAGACCGTGGTCCCAGTCCTCGTCGGAGAAGTTTCCACCGAAGGCGGCGTCCAACAGGGCGCGGATCTCGGCGAGTTCGGCGGAGTCGAGATCGGCGGTGTGGGCGAGGCGGAGCCGGACGGTCATGACCACCAGTGTGGCACCCGGCCGTCGACGCGCGCCGGGAATTGGAAACGGGCCGGGAAGCCTGCTCGGGGGGTCAGGCTTTCCGGCCCGTCGTTCGGGCGGGCTGGGGGTCAGCCCATGTGCGGGTACGTGTAGTCGGTCGGCGGGACCAGGGTCTCCTTGATGGCGCGGGTCAGGGTCCAGCGCATCAGGTTCTGGGGGGCACCGGCCTTGTCGTTGGTGCCGGAGGCGCGGCCGCCGCCGAAGGGCTGCTGGCCGACCACGGCGCCGGTCGACTTGTCGTTGATGTAGAAGTTGCCCGCCGCGTAGCGGAGCTTCTCCATCGTGTACGCGGCCGCCGCACGGTCATTGGAGATGACCGACCCGGTGAGGGCGTAGTCCGAGACCGACTCCATCTGGGTCAGCATCTCGTCGTACTTGTCGTCCTCGTAGACGTGGACCGCGAGCACCGGGCCGAAGTACTCGGTCGTGAAGACCTCGTTCTCCGGGTCGGAGCACTCGATGACGGTCGGGCGCACGAAGTAGCCGACCGAGTCGTCGTACGTGCCGCCCGCGACGATCGTGCAGGTCGCGTCCGCCTTGGCGCGGTCGATCGCGGCCTTGTTCTTGGCGAAGGAGCGGTCGTCGATGACGGCGCCCATGAAGTTGGACAGGTCCGTCACATCACCCATGGTGAGGTGGTCGACCTCGGCCGCGAACTCCTCCTTGAAACCGGCGTTCCAGATGGAGGCCGGGATGTACGCGCGGGAGGTGGCGCTGCACTTCTGGCCCTGGTACTCGAAGGCACCACGGGTCAGCGCGGTCTTCAGGATCGCGCGGTCGGCGCTCGGGTGCGCGACCAGGAAGTCCTTGCCGCCGGTCTCGCCGACCAGACGGGGGTACGAGCGGTACTTCTCGATGTTGTTGCCGACCGTCTTCCACAGGTACTGGAAGGTCTTGGTCGAACCGGTGAAGTGGATGCCCGCGAGGTCACGGTGCTCCAGGGCGACCTTGGAGACCTCGATGCCGTCGCCGGTGACGAGGTTGATGACGCCCTTGGGCAGACCGGCCTCCTCCAGCAGCTGCATGAGCAGCACGGCGGCGTGCGTCTGCGTCGGGGACGGCTTCCAGACCACCACGTTGCCCATCAGGGCCGGGGCGGTGGGCAGGTTCGCCGCGATCGCCGAGAAGTTGAACGGCGTGATCGCGTAGACGAAGCCCTCCAGCGGGCGGTGGTCCATGCGGTTCCACACGCCCGGGGAGTTCGCCGGGGGCTGCTCGGCGAGGATCTGGCGGGCGTAGTGCACATTGAAGCGCCAGAAGTCGACCAGCTCACAGGGGCTGTCGATCTCCGCCTGCTGGGCCGTCTTGGACTGGCCGAGCATGGTGGAGGCGGCGATCGTCTCGCGCCACGGGCCGGACAGCAGCTCGGCGGCGCGCAGGATGATCGCGGCACGGTCGTCGAAGGCCATCGCACGCCAGGCCGGAGCGGCGGCCAGGGCCGCGTCGATGGCGTCCTGGGCGTCCTGCTGGGTGGCATGGCGGCCGGTGCCGAGCACCGCCTTGTGGTTGTGCGGCTGCACGACCTCGAACGGCTCGCCGCCGCCGAGGCGCTTCTCGCCACCGATGGTCATCGGCAGCTCGACCGGGTTCTCGGCCAGCTCCTTGAGCTTGGCCTCAAGACGGGCGCGCTCGGGCGAGCCGGGGGCATAGCCGTGCACCGGCTCGTTGACGGGGGTGGGGACCTGGGTCACAGCGTCCATGAGATCCGAACTCCTTGTACGTGAGCGGGTGGTGGGCTCAGCCCTTGCTGACCATGCTGCGCAGGAAGAAGCGCAGGTTCGCCGGCTTCTCCGCCAGACGGCGCATGAAATAGCCGTACCAGTCGGTGCCGTACGCCGTGTAGACGCGCATGCGGTGACCCTCTGCGGCCAGCCGCAGATGCTCGTCGCCGCGGATGCCGTACAGCATCTGGAACTCGTACTCGTCGAGCTTACGACCGGCCTTGTGGGCGAGCTCCTGCGCGATGGAGATCAGGCGCGGGTCGTGGGACCCGATCATCGGGTAGCCCTCGCCGTCCATCAGCGTCTTCAGGATGCGCACGTAGGCCTTGTCGATCTCGTGCTTCTGCTGGTAGGCGACCTCGGCGGGCTCCTTGTAGGCGCCCTTGACCAGGCGGACCCGGCTGCCGGCCTCGGCGAGCCGCTTGGCGTCGGCCTCGGTGCGGAACAGGTACGCCTGGATGACACAGCCGGTCCCCGGGTGATCCTTCCGCAGCTCCTCGTGGATGGCGAACATCGAGTCGAGGGTGGTGTGGTCCTCGGCGTCCAGCGTCACGGTCGTACCGATCGCGGCGGCGGCCTCGACGACGGGACGGACATTGGCGAGCGCCAGCTCGTGGCCGCCCTCCAGCGCCTGCCCGAACATCGACAGCTTGACCGACATCTCGACCTTCTCGCCGAGCTCCAGCTCCTTGAGGTGGTCGATCAGCGCGAGGTAGGCGTCGCGGGCTCCCTCGGCCTGTGCGGGGGTGGTGATGTCCTCGCCGACGACGTCCATCGTCAGCTGAAGGCCCTTGCCCGTCAGGTCCTTGATGATCGGGACGATGTCGGACACCGTCTCACCCGGGATGAAGCGGTCGACGACCTGCTTGGTCACGGGGGCCGCCGAGATCAGGCGACGCATCCGGTCGCTGCGCGACGCGGCGAGAATCACGGGACCCAGCACGGGGCACCTCCACAGACAAGCACCAAAAGAGGCCATCACCCGACGATTCGGGTACGGCACGGAGAACCACCGTGAAACCTACGGATCCCTTTGATCGTCGGCCATCGACAGCTGTCACGCATCCGTGCCCGGGATCTCAGACATCTGTATGAAGATGGCCGGAAAATGGGGGAGAATGCCCGGGTGGCGGCGGATTACAAGGGTGATTACCAGGAACTGGTGGACGAGATCTCGGAGCTGCTGGGCGCGCCCGCGACCCTGGAGAACCGCGACTTCGAGCTGCTCGCCTTCGGCACGTACGACAGCGACGACGAGCTGGACGCCTCGGCGCTGGACCCGGTGCGCACCCGCTCGATCCTGACCCGGCGCTCCACGGCGGGCGTGCGCACCTGGTTCGAGGGCTTCGGCATCACCCGCGCCACCGGCCCGGTCCGTATCCCGCCGAGCCCCGAGGCGGGTGTCTACCGCGGCCGGATCTGCCTGCCCGTGCGGCACCGGGGGGTCGTGGTCGGCTACGTCTGGCTCCTGGAGGGCGAGCCCGGGCCGACGGACGCCCAGCTCGACGCCGCGATGCGGGTGGCCGGCCGGATCGGCGCGCTGCTGGCGGACGAGGCGGAGGCGGGGGCCGGGCTGAGCCGTGAGCTGCGGGCGGTGCTCACCGCCGAGGGCGGCTGGCAGCGG
>NZ_MUNF01000539.1 GCF_002154555.1 Streptomyces murinus | reverse complement strand
TCGGCGCGGGCGTGCAGCCGGTCTTCCAGGGCGCGGATCGAGCGTGGCGTGAAGCCGCGCTGCACGATCTGCCGTACCCGCGTATGTTCCGGGGGATCCATGTTGAGCAGGATCAGCCGCTGCACATCGATGGCGTCGCGCGAGATGTGCTCGTTGAAGCGGATGACGGCGGTGTTGAGGAAGGAGGAGAACAGCTCCGGGTGGGTGGAGACGTGCTTGACGTCCGCGTGCCGGGTCACGGCCCAGTAGCCGGTGTCGGCGAATCCGGCGATGCCGTGCGGTTGCGGTATCCAGCGGACCGGCTCGGTGCGGCGCAGCTCGGCGAACTCCGGCAGGGGCACACGGTGGTGCAGCAGGTCGGGGTCGGTGAAGTCGAACCCGTCGGGCAGCGCGGGGCAGGGCATCGGCGGCTCCAGCCATCCATTCTGCAGACATCCGGCGAGACGTCCGAAGAGACATCTGACGAACCATCAGCTGATGTCCCCGAACGTAATAACGGGTTCTAGAAGTGGCAAGGGGCGAGGTCCGGCCAATCCGTGCGGAATTCGTGCAGATCACGACTTCGGCGGCTGCACACCCCTTGCGGTGACGTACGACACGTCCCCAGACTGCACCACAGAACTAG
>NZ_MUNF01000538.1 GCF_002154555.1 Streptomyces murinus | reverse complement strand
GAGCCCCGTGGCCGGGAGGGGGTTCGCCCGGTGAAGTGGGTGGCTGGGGACGGCTCAGCCGCCCGACGTGTCCAGTTCCGCGTCCTCCGTCACGCCCGCGCAGTCGTACGGGTCCTTCAGCCAGCCGTCCGGGAGGACGACCCGGTTGTTGCCGGAGGTGCGGCCGCGGGGGCCGTCGGCGCCGGTGGGCCAGGGCTGGGAGAGGTCGAGTTCGTCCAGGCCGGCGCGCAGTTCCGCGAGGGAGGAGGTGATCGCGAGGCGCTTGCGCATCTCGGAGCCGACCGCGAAGCCCTTCAGGTACCAGGCGACATGCTTGCGGAAGTCGATCACGCCCTTGGACTCGTCGCCGAGCCATTCGCCGAGGAGCCGGGCGTGCCGGACCATCACGTCGGCGACCTCCCGCAGCGCGGGCCGGTGGAAGTCGGAGCGGCCCTCGAACGCCGCGACCAGGTCGGCGAAGAGCCAGGGGCGGCCCAGGCAGCCGCGGCCCACGACCACACCGTCGCACCCGGTCTCCCGGACCATCCGCAGCGCGTCCTCGGCCGACCAGATGTCCCCGTTGCCGAGCACCGGAATCTCCGGCACATGCTCCTTCAGCCGCGCGATCGCGGACCAGTCGGCGGTGCCGCCGTAGTGCTGCGCCGCCGTACGGCCGTGCAGCGCGATCGCCGTCACGCCCTCCTCGACGGCGATCCGCCCGGCGTCGAGGTAGGTGATGTGATCGTCGTCGATGCCCTTGCGCATCTTCATCGTCACCGGCAGGTCGCCCGCCCCGGACACCGCCTCGCGCAGGATCGCCCGCAGCAGGTTCCGCTTGTACGGCAGCGCCGAGCCGCCGCCCTTGCGGGTCACCTTGGGGACCGGGCAGCCGAAGTTCAGGTCGATGTGATCGGCCAGGCCCTCCTCCGCGATCATGCGGACGGCCTTCCCGACGGTCGCGGGGTCGACGCCGTACAACTGGATCGACCGCGGCGTCTCGCTCGCGTCGAACCTGATCAGTTGCATGGTCTTCTCATTGCGCTCGACCAGCGCCCGGGTCGTGATCATCTCGCTGACGTACAGCCCCTTGCCCCCGCTGAACTCGCGGCACAGCGTGCGGAAGGGCGCGTTCGTGATCCCCGCCATGGGTGCGAGCACGACGGGCGGGGTCACGGGGTGCGGGCCGATGGAGAGCGGGTGGGTCATCAGACGGCTCCGGGACGGATGTACGGGCGGACGTACGGACGGATGTACAACGGAAGGGGCAAGGAACCATTGTCCCTCACCGGCCGAGGTGCCCGGATCCCGTGTAATAGTCATTAGTTAGACGCACTATCGAAGTCGGCGTACGATGACGCGCATGCCAGAGTTGAGTCCCCGCAGGCGCATGCTCGTGCTCGCGATCTGCTGCATGAGCCTGCTGATCGTGAGCCTCGACAACACCGTGCTGAATGTGGCGCTGCCCTCGATGCAGCGCGATCTGCACGCCACCACCTCCGGTCTGCAGTGGACCATCGACGCCTACACCCTGGTCCTGGCCTCGCTGCTGATGCTCGCCGGGTCCACCGCCGACCGGATCGGCCGCAAGCGGGTCTTCATGGCCGGCCTCGTGGTGTTCACCATCGGCTCGGTGCTGTGCTCGCTCGCCCCCAGCCTGTCCCTGCTCGTCGTCTTCCGCATGGTCCAGGCGATCGGCGGCTCGATGCTCAACCCGGTCGCCATGTCGATCATCACCAACACCTTCACCGACGCCCGTGAGCGCGCCCGCGCCATCGGCGTCTGGGGCGCGGTGGTCGGCATATCCATGGCCCTCGGCCCGCTGGTCGGCGGCCTGCTGGTGCAGTCCGTGAGCTGGCGCGCGATCTTCTGGATCAACCTGCCGATCGGCCTCGCGGCCCTGCTGCTGACCCTGCGCTTCGTCCCGGAGTCCCGCGCCCCCAAGGGCCGCCGCCCCGACCCGGTGGGCCAGGTGCTGGTGATCGCCCTGTTCGGCGCGCTGACGTACGGCATCATCCAGGCGCCCGACTCCGGCCTCGCCTCGGTCGCGCCGTACTTCGTGATCGCCGTCGCCGCCCTGGGCGCGCTGCTCTGGTACGAGCCCCGGCGTGACGAACCCCTCATCGACCTGCGCTTCTTCCGCTCCGCGCCGTTCAGCGGAGCGACCGTGATCGCGATCAGCGCGTTCGCCGCGCTCGGCGGCTTCCTGTTCATGTCGACGCTGTACCTCCAGAACGTACGCGGGCTCGACGCCCTGCACGCGGGCCTGTGGATGCTCCCCATGGCCGCGCCGACCTTCCTGTGCGCCCCCCTGTCCGGCCGGCTGGTCGGCACCCGCGGCCCCCGGCTGCCGCTCCTGATCGCCGGTACGGCCATGACGGTCAGCGGCCTCATGTTCGCGCTGTTCGAGGCCGAGACCTCGGACAGCACCCTGTTCATCGGGTACGTCCTGTTCGGCATCGGCTTCGGCTTCGTCAACGCGCCGATCACCAACACGGCGGTCTCCGGCATGCCCCGCGCCCAGGCCGGGGTCGCCGCCGCCGTGGCCTCCACCAGCCGGCAGCTGGGCCAGACCCTCGGCGTCGCGGTGATCGGCGCGGTCCTCGCCGCGGGCATCGGCTCGTCGTCGTACCGCGGCACCTTCGTGGCCGCCGCCCGGCCCGGCTGGTGGATCCTCACCGTCTGCGGTCTCGCGGTGCTCACCCTGGGCCTGCTCACCAGCGGCCGCTGGGCCCGCCGTACGGCCGAGCACGCGGCGGAGCGGCTGGAGACCGCGGAGATCCGCCAGGCGGTGGGCGCTCCCGGCCGCGTCTGACGGCGCGCGGATCGAGAAGGAGCCGGCCCGGGTACGACATCCGGGCCGGCTCTTTCTCGTGCGGTGCTCCGCTCAGCGGCGCGCGGCCCTCGCCAGCGACTTCACGAAGCTCGGCGCGTCCAGGGTGCCGACGCCGGTGGCCATGTCGTAGCCGTCGACGGCCTTGTAGCCGGTGACGCCGCCGTAGGTGTTGTCCGTGCCGTCGTTGACGTCCACGATGCCGGTGCCCTTGTGCTTGGCGAGGCTGTAGAGCGCGGCGTTGACGTTGCCCAGGCGGTGCCCGGCGACCTGGTCGGCGAGCGCGACGATGCCCGAGAAGAGCGGGCTGGACTCGCTGGTGCCGCCGTAGACGTCCCAGCCGACGGCCGTCGGGTCGTAGCTGGAGTAAACCCAGGCACCGCCGTTGACGGCGGCGGACATCGAGATGTCCGGGGTGCCGCGGTGGTTGCCGACGATCTTCTTCACGCCGTTCTGGAAGGACGGCCGGGAGAACACGTGGGAGACACCGCCGCCGCCCGCGCCGTAGTCGTTGTACACGCTGTCGGGCTTGATCCGGTTGCCCTGGTCGTCCAAGTGCAGCTGGGTGCCGCCGACGGAGGTGACCAACGGGTCGGCGGAGGGCCAGGAGTTGACCTGCTTGGTGTAGTCGCCCGAGTCGTCCAGCGTGCCGTTGGTGGGGCCGTCGTCGCCCGAGGAGGCGAGGACGGTCACCCGCTTGCGGGCCGCGTCCTTGAACGCGTACCGCAGCTTCTGGATGCTGGAGGAGTCGCCCTGGTCGACGCCCGGGAAGGTGTTCTCGGTCGCGTCGAAGCTCTGTGTGATGACATCGCCGACCCCGTGGTCGATCAGGGACTTCTCGGCGCTCATCATCTCCGGCAGACCGGTGACGCCCTCGGTCTCGGCGACACCCGTCTCGACCAGCACGATCCTGGCGCCGGGCGCGGCGGCGTGGGCCATCTCGACGTCCAGGGTGCTCTCGCCGGCCCAGCCCGTCATGTCGCCGTTCTTCGGGTCGAACGGGGGCACCTTGCCCCACTTGACGACCGAGACCTTGGTGCTCGCCATGCCGAACTGCTTGCTGTACACGTCGAGGTCGTGCTGGATCGTCGGGGAGCCGAACGAGTCCACGATGACGATCGTGCGCCCCTTGCCCGTGATGCCCTTGCGGTACAGCGAGTTGAGGTTGTACGCGGTGCGGTACTGGAGCGGGGTGTAGCAGTTGATGTGCCACTTGGCCTGGCACTGGGCGATGGAGATCGGGCTGTCCACGTCGTGGGCGAGGGTGTGCCCGGCGATGGCCGGAGCCGCGAAGGTGTGCGGCACGGCGGCGGGGGTCGCGGTGGCGACACTCGCGGGGGCGGCGGTCGCCAGCGCGGCGGCGACGAGAGCGGCAGCCCCGGTGGTGGCGGCCGCGATGCCTCGCCCGGTACGGGATATGTGCATGAAATCCCCTGAGAGGTCTGGTGTCGACCGAAGTGGTCTCGCGCATCCCATCGAGCAAGTCATGCACAGGACAACCCTGTTGAACTGTAGATTTCGAACCTTTTACCGAAACCGCACCCGTACGCGGCGGACTGATCAGCTCCCCTGACCCGCGCTCTCCCGCGCCGGGCTCCCCTGCGCCAGCCGGTGGAGCCGCTCCAGACGCTCGCGCGTCTCCTCGTTCTTCGGTGTGTACGTCACCATCCGGCCGCCCAGTTCGGGGGCCAGCCACAGATCGGTGTGCTCCAACGTCAGCAGTCCCACATGGGGGTTGACGAACTCCTTGGTCTTGGAGCGGTGCCCGACCACCTCGTAGCGCTCCCAGTTCTCCCGGAACTCCGGTGATTCCTCAAGGCGTTTGAGCAGCATCTTCCAGGCGGGCTCGCCGAGATGACCGGCGAGGGCCGCGCGCAGCCGGGCCGCCATCAGCCGCTGGCTCTCCTCCAGGTGCACGATCGCGGCCCGCCAGTGGGGGTTGGTATAGGCGAGCAGGATGCAGTTGCGGTCCTCGGGCGGGATCTCGTCCAGGTCGGCGCCCATGAGGAGGGCGTAGGTGCGGTTGTAGGCGACGATGTCGTACCGGCTGTTCTGCACGGAGGCGGGGATCGGCCCGAGCCGGTCCAGCATCTCCCGCAGCGCGGGCGTCACGCTCGGGCAACGGGCCCCCGGCGCCGGGTCGTTGGCACCGGCCAGCTGGAACAGATGGGCGCGCTCGCTGGCGTCGAGCCGCAGGGTGCGCGCGAGGGCGTCCAGGACCTGTACGGAGACCTGGATGGCACGCGCCTGCTCCAACCACGTGTACCAGGTGACGCCGACCGCGGACAGATGCGCCACCTCCTCGCGGCGCAGTCCCGGCGTACGACGGCGGGGGCCGCGCGGCAGGCCGACCTGTTCGGGGGCGATGCGCTCGCGCCGGCTGCGCAGGAAGGCGGCCAGTTCGTGCCGCCGGATCTCCGCGCCGCCCGCGGCGCTCCCCTGATCCGTCGCGGTGCTCGTCATGGTGGCCATGCCCTCCAGGGTGCCGCGTCGGTCAGCCTGTTTCCAGGTACTCCTGGTACCAGGATGAGGACACTCTGGTACCCGTCTGGGCCGCGGCGCAGGCTCGGTGTCATGAGTGAGACCGTCACCGTCCCCACCGTCCGCCGGGCGGCCGCCGCAGCGCCCGTGCTCGGCGGCCCCGGGCTGTTCACCGTTCTGCTGGCCGCGGCGCTGCCGCTGGTCGACTTCTTCATCGTCAATGTCGCCCTGCCGACCATGGGCACCGATCTGCACGCGGGCGAGGCCGTGCTGGAGCTGGTGGTCGCGGGGTACGGCGTCGCCTACGCCGTGCTGCTCGTGCTCGGCGGCCGGCTCGGGGACCTGTTCGGACGCCGCCGGCTGTTCCTCGGCGGCATGGCGGCCTTCGGGCTGACCTCGCTGGCCTGCGGGCTCGCGCCGGACGCGTGGAGCCTGGTGGCCGCGCGGGTGGCACAGGGCGCCGCGGCCGCCGCGATGCTGCCGCAGGTGCTCGCCACCATCCAGTCCGCCACCGAGGGCGCGCGCCGTGCCAAGGCGATGAGCCTGTACGGCGCCACGGCCGGTCTGTCCATGGTGGCCGGGCAGGTGCTCGGCGGGGTCCTGGTCGCCGCCGACATCGCCGGCAGCGGCTGGCGGGCGGTGTTCCTCGTCAATGTGCCGGTGGTCGCGCTGGGCCTGGTGCTGGCCGTACGACTCGTGCCCGAGACCCGCTCGCAGCACCCGGAGCCCGTCGACGGCCCCGGCACCGCGCTGCTCGCGGTGTCCCTGCTGACGCTGCTCGCGCCGCTCACCGAGGGCCGGGCAGCGGGCTGGCCGCTGTGGACCTGGCTGTCGCTGGCCGCGTTCCCGTTCGCGGCGGCCGGGTTCTGGCTGGTGGAGCGGCGGGCGGACCGGGCGGGGCGCACTCCCCTGGTGCCGCCGAGCCTGCTGCGGCTCGCCTCGCTGCGGCGCGGCCTT
This sequence comes from Streptomyces murinus, assembly GCF_002154555.1. Lineage (GTDB taxonomy): Bacteria > Actinomycetota > Actinomycetes > Streptomycetales > Streptomycetaceae > Streptomyces > Streptomyces murinus. The sequence goes on along the minus strand of NZ_MUNF01000538.1, from coordinate 2,156 downwards.
GTGCTGATCGTGCCGTTCTCGGTCGGCTTCAGCGGGTTCATGTTCGTGATCGCGCTGGCGCTCCAGCAGGGGGCTCATCTGGGCCCGGTGTCGGCGGGGCTGGCGCTCGCGCCGATGGCCGTGGTGTTCCTGTTCGTGTCGCTGGCCGGCCCGCGGCTGATGGGGCGGTTCGGCACCCGGGTGATACCGGCCGGGTCCCTCGTGCAGGGCGTGGGTGTGCTGCTGATCGCGGCGGCCGTCTGGCGGGACTGGCCGCAGGTGAGTGTCGCCGCGCTGCTGCCGGGGGTGGCGGTGGCCGGTGCGGGGCAGGCGCTCCAACTCCCCAATGTGATGCGGCTGGTGCTGTCCGAGGTACCGGCGGCGCGCGCCGGTGTGGGCGGTGGGGTGCTGGTCACCACACAGCAGTCCGGGCTGGCACTCGGGGTGGCGACGCTGGGCACGCTGTTCCTCACCCTGGCGCCGCACGTGGGGATGCGGGAGGCGCTGGTCATCACGCTGCTCGCGCAGCTGGGCGGGATCGTGCTGACGGGGGCGCTGGGGCTGCGGCTGCCGAAGAAGGTGGGCTGAGGTCCGCGGCGTCCAGGAAACTGCCGTACAAGGCCGTTGACCTGCGCTTTCATAGATCCCGAACCCCGGTTACACAGCGCTTCGAGTGGCCGACGGAGCGAAGTCGGGTCAGCCTGGGTTACGTCCGATCGAGCGAACGATCGAGCGACAGGAGAGAACCATGACCTCCGTACTCCGCCACCACCGCTACGGCCGTGCTCTGGGCGCCGGCGTACTGTCCGTGGCGCTGCTCTCCGGCGGTACGGCCGGAGCCTTCGCCGCGACCAGCACCCCCAGCCCGAAGGTGACCACGACCAAGAAGCCGATGCCCACGCGCACGGCGACGATGAAGCCGAAACCGATGCCGACGCGCTCGGCGACCAAGAAGGCGATGCCGAAGACCGCGGCGGCGACCACCGCGGGCTCCATCACCGTCGCGGCCTCCCACAAGACCGTCAAGCACGGCGAGGCCGTGGCCTTCGCCGGCCGCGTCAAGGGTGTGAAGGCCGGCACGGTGCTGGTCCTCCAGCACCGGATGAACGGCAAGTGGACCACGCTGCGGACCACGACCGTCGTCAACCGGAACGGCACCTTCACCATCCGCCGCACCTTCACCGCCAAGGGCAACGAGACGCTGCGCGTGGTGACCAAGGACACCAAGGTCATGTCCTCGCCGGTCAGCGTGAAGGTCAGCTGACGACGATCGGCTGACAGCGGTCAGCTGACGCCGCCTGCCGACGTCAGCGAAGACCCCGCACCAACAGGTCCACGACGGCCGTGAACTCCTCGCCGACGCCGGGCCGGGTCCACTCCCTGGCATAACAGGGATCGTGGAACCGGCCGGTGGCCTGGAAGACGGCTCGGGCCGCGGCGGCCGGGTCGGACACCGAGAAGGTGCCCGACCCGGCCCCTTGCGTGATGATCCCGGTCAGCTGCGCGGTCAGCTCGGCTATGTGCTCGCCGACGACCGCGCCGTTCTCGTCCGTCAGCACGGTGTACGTGGCGAACAGCTCCGGGTCGTCGCCCGCCTTGTGCCGCTTGGCCTCGAACAGCGCGGCGAGCCAGTCCCGCAGCCGGGCCTCGGGGTCCCGCTCGCTCGCGGCGGCGATCACGGCGAGCTTCTGCGAGGTCCGGTCCAGCCAGCGCTTGGTGACCGCCTCGCGCAGCGCGGCCTTGGTACGGAAGTGCCGGTAGACACTGCCGTGGCTGACGCCGAGCGCGCGGGCCACGTCCACCACGGTGGCCTTGGCCGGGCCGTGCCGGCGCAGCACTTCCTCGGTCGCCGCCAGAATGCGCTCGGCGGTCAGGATCTCGCTGGTCGATGCCATGCCTAGACCGTACCCGGCATCAGGATCAGCGCTCGCTGTCGAGGTGTGCCATCTGCGCGCTCGGGTAGCGGTCGCCGGCCGCGGCGTCCGCCGGTACGGCCTTCTCGATCGCTGCCAGGTCGGCCGCGTCCAGCGTCACATCGAGGGCGCCGAGCGACTCGGTCAGCCGCTCCCGGGTGCGGGCGCCGACCAGCGGCACGATGTCCTCGCCGCGGGAGAGCACCCAGGCGATGGCGGTCTGCGCCACGGTGGCGCCCTTGCGCTCGGCGATCTCGCGCAGCG
>NZ_MUNF01000537.1 GCF_002154555.1 Streptomyces murinus | reverse complement strand
CCCTCCGCGCCCGCGCGGGCGACCTGCGCCGGAGCCTGGTCGTCCCACCAGATGTGGTACGTGTCCACGGTCACCCCCACCTGGTGCGCGGGGAAGCGTTCGGCGAGGTCGAGGGCCTGGGCCAGCGTCGACACCACGCAGCGGTCGGCGGCGAACATCGGGTGCAGGGGCTCGATGGCGAGGCGGACGCCATGGGACCCGGCGTAGGGGGCCAGTTCGGCGAGGGCGTCGGCGATGCGTTCGCGGGCCGCACCCAGGTCCTTGCTGCCCGCGGGGAGGCCGCCGGAGACCAGGACCAGGGTGTCGGTGCCGAGCGCCGCCGCCTCGTCCACCGCGCGGCGGTTGTCGGCCAGGGCGGCGGCCCGCTCGTCGGGGTCGATGGCGGTGAGGAACCCGCCCCGGCAGAGCGTGGTCACCTCCAGCCCCGCCGAACGGACCAGCGCGGCCGTCTCCGGGACGCCGTACGCCTGGACCGGCTCGCGCCACAGGCCCACCTTGCCGATGTCGAACTCAGCGCAGGCGGCAATCAGTTCGGGCAGGGACAGCTGCTTCACCGTCATCTGGTTGAGGGAGAAGCGGTCGAGCGCACCACCGGTCACTGCTGGACTCCGTACAGGGTGAGAAGGGTCTTCATGCGGCTCTCGGCGAGCCCCGGGTCCGGGAACAGGCCCAGTCCGTCGGCGAGTTCGTAGGCGCGGGCCAGGTGCGGGAGGGAGCGGGCCGACTGGAGGCCGCCCAGCATGGAGAAGTGCGACTGGTGGCCGGCCAGCCAGGCGAGGAGGACGACGCCGGTCTTGTAGAAGCGGGTGGGGGTCTGGAAGAGGTGGCGGGACAACTCCACGGTGGGGTCAAGGAGTTCACGGAAGCCGGACACGTCCCCCGTATCGAGGTGCCGTACCGCCTCCGCCGCCAGCGGGGCGAGCGGGTCGAAGATGCCGAGCAGGGCATGGCTGAAGCCCCACTCGTCGCCCGCGATCAGCTCGGGGTAGTGGAAGTCGTCGCCGGTGTAGCAGCGCACGCCCGCCGGGAGCCGGCGGCGCAGGGCGATCTCCCGCCCCGCGTCCAGGAGGGAGATCTTGATGCCGTCGACCTTGTCCGGGTGGGCCGCGATCACGGCGAGGAACACCTCGGTGGCGGTGTCCAGGTCGGCCGAACCCCAGTAGCCCTCCAACGCCGGGTCGAACATCGGGCCCAGCCAGTGCAGCACGACCGGCTCGGCGGACTGGCGGAGCAGGTGGCCGTAGATCTCCTGGTAGTCCTCGGGCCCGGCGGCCGTCGCGGCCAGGGCGCGGGAGGCCATCAGGATCGGCTGGGCGCCCGACTCCGCCACGACCGCGAGCTGCTCCTCGTAGGCCGCGCGGATGTCCGTGAGACTTCCGCCGGTGAGCTGGTCGGTGCCGACCCCGCAGGCGAGGCGCCCGCCGACCGCCTTCGCCTCGGCCGCGCTGCGCCGGATCAGCTCGGCGGCCCCCGCCCAGTCCAGGCCCATCCCGCGCTGCGCGGTGTCCATCGCCTCGGCGACCCCGAGGCCGTGCGCCCACAGATGGCGGCGGAAGGCGAGGGTCGCGTCCCAGTCGACGGCGGCGGGCGAGTCGGGCGAGACGTCCGCGTACGGGTCGGCGACGACATGGGCCGCGGAGAAGACCGTACGGGAGGTGAAGGCCGTGCCGGAGGACGGCCGGAAGGGCTCGGGGCGCGGGTCGTACGTGCGCAAGGTGCCGTCGGAGGAGGGGAGTCGGACGGTCACAGCGTGATCTCCGGTACCGCGATGCGACGGCCCTCCGCCGCCGACTTCAGGCCCAGTTCGGCGAGTTGGACGCCACGGGCGCCGGCCAGCAGGTCCCAGCGGTACGGCGCGTCGGCGTACACATGCCGCAGGAACAGCTCCCACTGCGCCTTGAATCCATTGTCGAACTCCCCGTTTTCCGGAACCTCCTGCCACTGCGCGCGGAACGGCTCGGTGGCCGGGACGTCCGGGTTCCAGACCGGCTTGGGGGTCGTACCGCGGTGCTGGACGCGGCAGTTGCGCAGGCCCGCCACCGCCGAGCCCTCCGTGCCGTCGACCTGGAACTCGACCAGTTCGTCGCGGTGGACGCGCACCGCCCAGGAGGAGTTGATCTGCGCGATCACGCCGCCGTCGAGTTCGAAGAGGCCGTACGCGGCGTCGTCGGCCGTCGCGTCGTACGGCTTTCCGTGCTCGTCCCAGCGTCGCGGGATGTGGGTGGCGGTGAGGGCTTGGACGGAGGTGACGCGGCCGAACAGTTCGTGCAGCACGTACTCCCAGTGCGGGAACATGTCGACGACGATGCCGCCGCCGTCCTGCGCACGGTAGTTCCAGGAGGGGCGCTGGGCGTCCTGCCAGTCGCCCTCGAAGACCCAGTAGCCGAACTCGCCGCGCACGGACAGGATCCGGCCGAAGAAGCCGCCGTCGACAAGCCGCTTCAGCTTCCGCAGGCCAGGCAGGAACAGCTTGTCCTGGACGACGCCGTGCCGGACGCCCTTCTCCCGTGCCAGGCGGGCGAGTTCGAGGGCGCCGTCGAGGCCGGTGGCGGTCGGCTTCTCGGTGTAGATGTGCTTGCCCGCGGCGATCGCCTTCCTGATCGCCTCCTCGCGGGCGGCGGTGACCTGCGCGTCGAAGTAGATGTCGACGGACGGATCGGCGAGCACGGCGTCCAGGTCGGTGGAGATGTGCTCCAGGCCGTGCCGTTCGGCGATCTCCCGCAGCGCGTGCTCACGGCGGCCGAGCAGGATCGGCTCCGGCCACAGCACGGTGCCGTCGCCGAGGTCGAGGCCGCCCTGATCGCGCAGGGCGAGGATCGAGCGCAGCAGATGCTGGCGGTGGCCCATGCGCCCGGTCACGCCGTTCATGGCGATGCGCACCGTCGTCTCGCGTGTCACGTCGGTCCCCTCCACGGACCCTGTTCGGGTCCTCTTCTGTGGCGCTGTGCGCCGTGTGTCCCCTGCGACAATCGTCATAGCAAGCGCTTTCTACAGGGGAGGAAGCTAGCCTCGGGACGGCGGTCGGCACAAGACCTGTCCGGGTTCCGGGCCCCTTTCCGCCGGGAAGCACGCCGGTGGGGCGCGGGAACCGCAGCCCTGTTCAGGCCGTCTACCTGGCCTGACGAGACCACGAGATGCGCGACCGGAGGACGACGAGATGACCGTGACCCTGGCGGACGTGGCCGCGCGCGCCCAGGTCTCCCCCGCGACGGTGTCGCGGGTGCTGAACGGCAACTACCCGGTGGCGGCGCCGACCCGGGAGCGGGTGCTGCGGGCGGTGGACGAGCTGGACTACGTCCTCAACGGGCCCGCGAGCGCGCTGGCCGCCGCC
>NZ_MUNF01000536.1 GCF_002154555.1 Streptomyces murinus | reverse complement strand
ACCGAGCCGGTCACCGCCCACACCGAACGGGTCGTGCGCTGCCTGTGGAGCCTGGACCGCGAACTCGCCTACGCACGGCACTATCCGGCCGTGTCCTGGTCCGAGTCCTTCTCCCGGGACGCCACCGCGCTGGGCGCCGCGCACGCGCGGGCCGGCGACCCCGGGTGGGCCGAGCGGCGCGGGCGGGTGGCGCGCCAGCTGGCGTCGGCGGACCGGCTCGCCGATCTGGTGGAGCTGGTCGGCATCACCGCGCTGCCGCCCCGGGAGCGGATCGACGTCCTGGCCGGACGGCTGCTGCGCGAGGCCGCGATCCAGCAGAACGCGCTGAGCCCGGCGGACGCCTACAGCACCCCCGAGAAGACGGCCGCCCTGGTGGAGGCCGTACTGGCCGTGATCGACCGCTGTCTGGAACTGGTGGACGCCGGTACGGCGGTGGACGCGATCGAGGCGGTCGACTTCACCCCGCTGCTGCGGGCGCGCGAGACGGCGGCCCCGGCCGAGACCGCCCCGGTGACGGCGGCCCGCGACACCGTGCTGGCCCGGCTGGAGGAGATGGCATGACGGCAGCACCGCCCGGCGGCACCACGGCGGCAGGAGGCGGCACGGCCGGTCCCGTGCCGATCGAGTTCACGGGCGTGCGCGAGCTGCGCGGGCCGCTGGTCGTCGTCGAAGGGGTGAGCGGTGTCGGCTGGGACGAGTTCGCCACGATCGTCCTCGACTCCGGTGAGCGGCGGCACGGTCTGGTGCTGGAGATGGACCGGGATCTCGCGGTGGTGCAGGTCCTGGAGGACACGGCCGGGATGAACCGCTCCGGCACCCGGGTCGCCTTCTCGGGGTCGCCGCTGCGGATCCCGGTGGGCTCCGGCTGGCTGGGGCGGGTGTGCAACGGGCGGGGAGAGGCGGCCGACGGCGGGCCGCCGGTGCTCGGCGCCTCCTCCGCGACGGTCGGCGGCGCGCCGATCAACCCGGTGCGCCGGGAACCGCCCGTCGAGCCGGTGCTCACCGGCGTGGGCGCCCTGGACGTGCTGACCACCCTGGTGCGCGGCCAGAAGCTCCCGGTGTTCTCGGCGGCCGGGCTGCCGCATCTGGAACTGGCGGTGCAGATCGCGGCCCAGTCGACCTGCGGGGGCGAGGCGTTCGCCGTGGTGTTCGCCGGGATGGGGCTCACCCACGCCGACGTGGCGTTCGTACGGGACGGACTGGCCGCGCGTTCCGCCGCGCGGGAACTGGCGCTGTTCGTCAACACCGCCGACGACCCGGTGATCGAACGGATGCTCACCCCGCGGCTGGCCCTGACCGTCGCCGAGCACCTGGCGTTCGCCGAGGGGCGCCATGTGCTGGTGGTGATGACCGACATGACGGCCTACGCGGAGGCGCTGCGCGAGGTGTCCGCAGCGCGCGGTGAGATACCGGCCCGGCGCGCCTACCCCGGCTATCTGTACAGCGACCTCGCCTCCCTCTACGAGCGCTGCGGCAGGATCAGGGGACGGCCGGGGTCGGTCACCGTGCTGCCGGTGCTCACCATGCCCGCGGGCGACATCACCCATCCCGTGCCCGATCTGACCGGCTATATCACGGAGGGCCAGATCGTGCTGTCCGCCGAGGTCCAGGCGTCCGGTGTCTATCCGCCGCTGGATCCGCTCGCCTCGCTGTCGCGGCTGATGCGCAAGGGCACCGGAGCCGGGCTGACCCGTGCCGATCATCCGGCCCTCGCCGCCCAGTTGATCGCCGCGCTGGCCCGCTCCCGGCAGGTGGCGGACCTCGCCGACCTGGTCGGCCGGTCCGCGCTGAGCCCGACCGACCTGGCCCATCTGGAGCTGGCGGACGCCTTCCACCGCCGGTTCCTCGCCCAGGGCACCACCGAGAACCGGCCGCTGGAGGACTCCCTGGACCGCGCCTGGGAGGTGCTGCTGACCCTGCCGCGCAGTCAGCTCGGCATGATCCCGGCCGACCTGCTCGACGCGCACGCCCCGGCGGCGGACGAGTCACCGCGATGAGCCCTCGTGCGCGCCGTACGCCGACCGGACGGGCCGGGCGGCTCAGGCTGCGCCGCAGTCTCGCCACCGCCCAGCGCGGCGCCGACCTGCTCGAACGCAAACTCCGGCTGCTGCTGGACCGGGAACACAGCGCACGGGAGGCGGCGCGGGAAGCCGACCGGGTGTGGCGGAAGCGGCTGGCCGAGGCGGAGACCTGGCTGGTGCGCGGAGTCCTCCTCGGCGGCGAGAGCGCGCCGCTACGGGCGGCACCCGCGGACCGGGCACGCGTCGACGTCCGGTGGGCCGTGCTCATGGGCGTGCGCCATCCGGCCGCGGTGGACTGGACCGACCCGGTGCGCGGCGCGGCGGAGCCGACCCCGCCCAACACGGCGCTGGCGCACGCCGAGACGGCGTACCGTGCCGCTCTCCGCGCCGCCGCGGAACTCGCCGTACACGGTACGGCCGCCGACCTGCTGGCCGCCGAGTCCGCACGGACCCGGCAACGGGTGCGCGCCCTGCGCCGCCACTGGATCCCCCGGCTGCGCGACGAACTGGCCGCGCTGGAGCTGGCGTTGGAGGAGTCCGAGCACGAGGAGGCGGTACGCCGCAGATGGGCCGCGACCCGGGGCGGCGGGTGACATCGGCACGAGCCATCTTGCGGGTGACATCGGCGCGGGCCGTCTTGCGGGTGACATCGGCCCGCGGCTCCATCCGGCAGGTGACACCGGCGCGCGGCTGCCGAAGAACAGGTCGCCCACAGTGGCATCGCGAACAAGGCCGGAGGACCCTTCCGTCCGGATTCCCGGTCGGCATGCCGAGGGGCCCTACCGGGGGCCGATGGTCCCCTGGCAGGGCCTCCGGTTCCGGGCTTTCATGGAAGTCGCGGCGGCGCTGCGCCGCAGGGAGGAGATGGGGCGATGACCGCTCCCGTACCCGCGCGCAAGGACGACCGGAACCCCGGCTCCGGCCGCCGGCCGATCGTGGTGGGTCTCGACCCCGACCCCGCCCGCCGGACGGCACCGGCCTGGGCGGCGGACGAGGCCGCCCGCCGTCGGCTGCCGCTGCGGCTGGTCCATGTCGAGGGCGTACCGACCCCTGGTGACCGCAGGACGGCGGTGCCGCCCTCCTGGGAGGGGTGGAACGAGGCACTGCACGAGGCCGGGAAGAAGGTGCTGGCGGAGGCCGCGGAGTTCGTCACGGCCCGGCACCCCGGCCTGGAGGTGGACACGCTGCTCGCCGAGGGCGATCCGGTGTGGACGCTGTGCGAGCAGAGCCGCGACGCCACCTCGCTCGTCCTCGGCTCGCACCACCTGAGCCGGCGCCAAGAGGTGTTCGGCTCCGCGTCGATCGCCCTCCCGGTGATGGCCCGTACGCACTGCCCCCTGGTGGTCGTGCCCGAGCCGGAACACACCACCCAGGACCCGCCGTACTACGTCGTCGGCGTCGACGGCAGCGAACGCTCCGCGGCGGCGGTCGACGTGGCGTTCGAGGAGGCGGCGCTGCGCGGCGCGGCGCTGCGGGCCCTGCTGGTGTGGGAGCACGGTCCGCTGCGGGTCTTCGACGAGCGCGGGCCGCAGGAGGAGTCCCGGCGGCTCCTCTCCGAGATCGTGGCGGGCCGCCATGCCCGCTATCCCGAGGTGGACCTGCACCACGAGGTGGTCGCGGGCCATCCGGTGCAGGTGCTCACCGAGGCCTCGGAACACGCGCTGGGCCTGGTGGTGGGCACGCGGGGGCGCGGCGGCTTCGCCGGCATGCTGCTGGGCTCGGTGAGCCAGGGCGTGCTGCATCACGCCCGCTGCCCCGTGATCGCGGTCCCGACCCACGGGTGAGCCGGGGCGCCGAGCCGGTACGAAGGGAGCCGCCGTGACCACCGAGCCCCTCGCCGTGAGCACGGTCACCGCGCTCGTCGCGGACGCCGTCGCGGCGCCTTCCCTGGGCAACGCGCAGCCCTGGGCGTTCCGTTACCTGCGGGACACGGGCGTGCTGCGGCTGTACGCCGACCCGGAGCGCGCGCTTGCGCATGCCGACCCGGAGAACCGGGGCCTGCACCTGGGCTGCGGGGCCGCGCTGCTGAACCTGCGGGTGTCCGCCGCCGCGGCGGGGCTCGCCCCGGACGTCCGGCTGCTGCCCGACCCGGCACACCCTGAGCTTCTCGCCGAGGTGCGTCTGTCCGGCACCGGATCGCCCGACGACGCGCTGGCCGCCCTGCACCCGGCGATCGCGCGGCGGCACTCCAGCCGCTTCCCCTACCGCGACGAGGACATCCCCGCCGACGTGCGGGAACGGCTGGCCGACGCGGCGCGTGCCGAGGGTGCCCAGCTGGTGCTTCCGGGTGTCTGGCACGTGCAGTCGATCCTGGATCTGGTGCGGGACGCCGAGGGCCGGGAGGCGAGCGATCCGGCCTGGCGCGCGGAGACGGAGCGGTGGACGCGGATACGACCGGCCGCGCCGGACGCCGCGGGCCCCTCCGACGGCATCCCCGCCGAGGCGTTCGGCCCCCGGCAGCAGGGTGCCTCGGTCCCGGTACGCGACTTCGCCGGGGGCCGTCCGGTGCCCGGGCGCGGCCGGGCCGTCTTCGAGGAGAACCCGAGGATCGCACTGCTGGGCACGGCTGAGGACGGCCCGGTGGACTGGCTGTGCGCAGGTCAGGCACTGGAGCGGGTCCTGCTGCGGGCCACCACCGACGGTCTGGTCGCCTCGCTCACCTCCCAGCCCCTGGAGTGGTCCGAGATCCGCTGGGCCGTCCGCGATCCCCTGTCGGCCATGGCCTACGTCCAGATGGTCCTCCGGCTCGGCTACGGCCCCGAGGGCCCCGCGAGCCCTCGCCGTCCGGTGGCCGACGTCCTCGATGTCATCTGACCGGTCCCCGCCTTCGGCCAAGAAGAACGGACGCCCGCCCGGCGAGGACCGGGCGGGCACCGAAGGCCGACCTGGACCCAGCCACGGCTGTGAAGAATTCTGCGGGATCAGGTCCGGTCGGTCTCGGTCGGCGGCGGTGGGTGGCAAGGGGCCGGCCGGGGTGCGAGGTGCCGATGCTCCGGCGCGACCCGTGGCAGGACGGCGAGGCCGAGGACGGTGGCGGCCAGGCAGGCGGCGGCGCCCAGGCCGAGCCCAACCCGCGGGCCGAGGTGCTGGGCCACCACGCCGACGACGGGCCCGCCGACGGGGGTGCTGCCGAGGAAGGTCACCGACCACAGCGCCATCACCCGGCCGCGCAGGGACGGCTCGGCGACCAGTTGCAGGGTGGTGTTCCCGGTCGCCAGGAACGCGGTGCTCGCCGCGCCCACGACGGCGAGTGCCGCGAGCACGCCGGGCAGCCACGGAATGACCGCCGCCGCGGTCAGCGCGGCGGCGAAGAAGGCGGCGGCGCGGATCAGCGGGACCGCCCCGGCCCTGCCGAAGGCGGCCACGGCAAGGCCGCCGACCACCGCGCCCAGGCCCATGGCCGAGGTCATGAACCCATACGTGCGCGCGTCCCCGTGCGCGCTCGTGCGGGCCAGTACCGGGAGGACCACCTGGAACTCATAGGCGAGTGTGCCGATCAGCGCCATCATGGCCAGCGGCGCCCACAGCCCCGCGGTGCCGCGGACGTAGCGCAGCCCGGCCGCCAGCTGTCCCGGCCCCTTCTCGACCGGCGCGCCGGCCCGGGGCCGGTCGGTGCGCATCATGCCGAGGGCGAGCAGCACGGCGGCGAAGCTGGCGGCATTGGCCAGGAAGCACACGCCCACGCCGACGGAGGCGATCAGGATGCCGGCGAGCGCCGGGCCGACCGCGCGGGCGGCGTTGGTCGTCACGCTGTTCAGACCGACCGCGTCGCGCAGCAGGTCCGGCCCGACCACTTCCGGCACCAGGGTCTGCCGGGCCGGGTTGTCGATCGCGTTGACCGTGCCGAGGGCGATCGCGAGGATCACCACCATCCACAGCCGTACCAGATGGGTGACGGTGAGCAGGCCCAGGATCAGGGCGAGCGCGGCCAGGGCCGTCTGGGTGGCCATCAGCAGACGGCGCTTGTCGGCCCGGTCGGCGACAAGTCCGCCGTACGGGCCGAGCAGCAGCACCGGCAGGAACTGCACGGCCACCACCAGCCCCAGCACCGTGCCCGAGCCGGTCAGCTCAAGGACCAGCCAGGACTGGGCCACCGCCTGCATCCAGGTGCCGACCAGGCTCACGCACTGGCCGGCGAAGTACAGCCGGAAGTCGCGCACCCGCAGCGCGGCGAACGTCTCCCCCGGGCGAAGCGGCCTCATCCCGGCGACAGGACCGGGAACGGGGACGGGACCGGGGACGGCCTTCGATCGGAACCGGCGCTCACGTTCCGGTGGGCGCGTCCCGGGCGTCGTCCGTCCGGAAGGTGAGGTCCCCGGACACCGACACCACCCCGTCGACCCCGCGGCACAGCTGCTCCACGACGGGAATCTGGCTCTTGAACTCCACGATGCCGGACACGGTGACCCGGCCGTCGCGCACGTCGGCCGTCACATCGCGGGGGTCCAGGAGCAGTGTGCCCCGCAGCAGATCCCGGTTGATCTCCTCACGGATCGCCTCGTCGCGACGCAGGAAGATCCGCAGCAGATCGGCCCGGCTGACGATGCCCACGAGCCGGTCCGCCTCGTCCACCACGGGCAGGCGTTTGACGTGCTGGGTCTCCATGAGCCGGGCGGCCTCGACCACGGACCATTCGGGCCGGGCGCACACCGCGGGGGCGGACATCAGTTCCTCGGCGCGGGCGCCCTCGGCCTTGGCCCGCTCCCATGCCTCCAGATGCGGGACGGGGGTCAGCCCCGAGGGGTCGGCCTGGTCGGCGCTCTTGCGCAGCAGATCGGCCTCGGACACCACGCCGATCGGACGGTCCATCTCGTCCACCACGGGTACGGCGGTGATGTCGTTCTCCTCCAGAAACCTCGCGAGCTCCTTGAACGAGGTGTCGCTCCGGGCCCGGACGACGTCCCGGGTCATGAGCTCCTCGACCGTGCGGTGGTGCATGTCGCCTCCCGGATACGGGGCGCCCACCTCGCGGAGACCGGGCTGCGGCCCCGTACGGCGGTGAGGCCCGCGTGGCAGGTCGGATACAGCACCATTCTGCGGAGAGTACGGCGATCATGCGAGCTCACCCCGGCGCCCGGCTCGGCGTCGGAGCGAGGTGTGGGCGCCGTAGCGGCGTGGCCACGTGGTCCGCAGGCGGGGGTCAGGGCTTCCAGGTGCCGATGCGGTCCACGCGGCGCAGCTGCTGGCGGGCCGTGGGCGCGTCGAGGCCCTCGCCGCGTTCGGTGAGGCGGTCGGCGACGGTGGTGCGCAGTTCCACGGATTTCTGGTTGTCGTACTTGAACTTGGCGCGTACCTCGACCACGTCCAGCTCCAGGCCGCGGATGCCCGGCAGCATCCGGCCGTAGGGCGGCTGGTCGACCTCGACCGGGGCGTGGTCGCCGTCGGGCTGGAAGTGCGCCAGCTGGCGGCGCAGCAGCTCGGCCTTGGCCTGGGGGTCGTCGATGACGCGGGCGCGGCAGGTGAACTGGACGGCCGCGTAGTAGCTGGTCGGCACGCCGTCGGTGGGCGGGACGCCGGGCGCGGCGCGCCAGGTGCCGGGGATGAAGGCGTAGTCGCCGCTGACGTCGAAGATGACGTTCGGGTCGTGCTCGATCGCCTTCCAGACCGGGTTGGGCCGGGCGAGGTGGATCAGCAGCCGGTTGCCGTCGCCGACGAAGTGGGTGGGGACGACGACGGGCGCCGCACCGGGCAGACCGTTGACGCAGAGGTGCCCGAAGTCGTGGCCGTCGGCGATCCAGGTCTGCCATTCGGCGTCGTCCAGACCGGCGTCCCAGGGCTGGATGAACATATGGGTCTCCTCGACGGTGGTGCGGCGGTCGGGCGACACCGGGTACGGCACGTCCCTCACCAGCGGTGGAACGAGTGGACCGTACAACAGCTCGACCGGGCAGCGTCAACCACTTGACCGCGCGGTCCACTTCACTGCACCACGGCGGTGGGACGACGATCGGACCGCGGGCCGCGTAAATCGGTGTCCGATGCGGCCCCGTCCCGCGATCATGGAACGGCCCGTCGCAGCCGTGTCCGCCGAGGAGCCCCTGCCATGCCCGTACCGGCCGATCCGACCGTCCTGCATCCGATGCCCGGGCAGCCGCGCGTCGTCCTGCTCAAGCCCCTGGTGAAGTCCCCGCTGATCGAGGTCGGAGAGTACTCGTACTACGACGACCCCGACGACGCGACCGCCTTCGAGACGCGCAACGTGCTCTACCACTACGGACCGGAGAAGCTGGTCATCGGCAGCTTCTGCGCGCTCGGCACCGGCGTGCGGTTCATCATGAACGGCGCCAACCACCGCATGGACGGCCCCTCGACCTTCCCCTTCCCCACCATGGGCGGCTCCTGGTCCGCGCACTTCGACCTGCTCACCGGCCTGCCGAACCGAGGGGACACCGTCGTCGGCAACGACGTCTGGTTCGGGCACGGCGCGACGGTGATGCCCGGCGTGCGGATCGGCCACGGCGCGATCATCGCGACCGGCGCCGTGGTCACCGCGGACGTACCCGACTACGGCATCGTCGGCGGCAACCCGGCCCGCCTGATCCGCACCCGCTACAGCGCCGAGGATGTCGCCCGGCTGCTCGCGGTGGCCTGGTGGGACTGGCCTCCGGAGCACATCACCGAGCACATCCGCACCATCATGGCGGGGACCATCACCGAACTCGAAGCGGCCGCCCCGCGCGCCTGAGGAACCGGAGAAGGACTCGCGCGTGCCGCACCCGAAAGGAACTCGCGCGTACCGCGCCGGAAAACAAATACGGTGCCGCGATGCCCGGGCACGGCTAGGGTCACGGGCATGCAGTTCACTCAGATCTACGGCTGAACGGGTCGGGGCCTCGCCCCGATTCCCCTCCGCATGCCTCAGCGCGTCCGCCACGACGACCGAGTTCCGTCGGCGCGCCGGTCTGCCGTACCCCTTTCGCCGTAGACCAGAAACGAGTGAGTCCTCTTGTCCTCCTCTTCCTCTCCCTCCTCCCTGCCTTCCGCGCCGGGCCGCCCTGCCCATATCGCCATGGTCGGCACCCCGATGATCAGCCATGTCCTGCCCAGCCTCGCCGTCATCCGTGAACTGGTGGCGCGCGGCCACCGGGTGACGTACGCCAACGACCCGGCCCGCGCCGATCTGATCACGGGCGCCGGCGCCGAACTCGTCCCCTGCCCGTCCGGGCTGCCGTTCGCCGACAACACCTGGCCGGAGGACGCCATCGCCACGATGGACCTCTTCCTCTCCGACGCCGTCCAGGCACTCCCCCGGCTGCGCGCCACCTACGACCAGGACCCGGCGGACCTGTATCTGTACGACATCGGCGCCTACACCGGGCGCGCCCTCGCCGAGTCGCAGGGCCGACCGGTGCTTCAGCTGTCCCCGACGTTCGTGGCCTGGGACGGATACGCCGAGGAAGTCGGCGCGCACATCCGGCAGTTGCCGGGCGCCGCCGGCCACTGGGCGAGGTTCGCCGAGTGGCTCGCCGGGTGCGGAGCGTCCACGACCGATGTGGACTCCTTCTCCGGCCGCCCCGCACATGCCCTGGCCCTCATCCCCCGCGCGATGCAGCCGCACTCCGACCGCGTCGACACCAGCACCGTGACCTATGTCGGCCCCTGCTTCGACCGGACGACGGCCGCCACCGAGGAGTGGATCCGGCCGGCGGGCGCGGAGAAAGTGCTGCTGGTCTCCCTGGGCTCGGCGTTCACCCGGCAACCGGAGTTCTACCGCCGGTGCCTCTCGGCCTACGGCAATCTGCCCGGCTGGCATGTCGTCCTCCAGATCGGTAAGTACACGGATCCTCGTGAACTCGGCCAAGTCCCGCCCAATGTCGAGGTCCACTCCTGGGTCCCGCAGCGGGCGATCCTCGACCGGGCGGACGCCTTCGTCACCCACGCCGGCATGGGCGGCTGCTGTGAGGGCCTGCTGGCGGGGGTCCCGATGATCGCCGTACCGCAGGCCGCCGAGCAGTTCATGAACGCCGACCGGCTGGTGGAACTGGGTGTGGCCCGCCGTGTCGACACCGCGGACGCCACCGCCGACGTCCTCCGTGCCGCTCTGCTGGACCTGACCGGGGACCCGGAGGTGGCACACCGCTCGGCGCGCCTGAGTGCCGAGGCCCGGACCGAGGGCGGCACCGGGCGGGCCGCCGACCTCATCGAGGAAATGCTGGGCTGACCCTCACAGGTCCCGGGGCCGGCCGCGAACGGGCGGCCCCGGGACCCTGTGTCAGGACGCCGCCGCGCGCTGCCGTCTGATCGGCTCCCCCACTCGGTGCATATGGGTGAGCGCCTCGCGGTAGGACCGGATCAGTCCGGTCTCGTGGTACGGCACGCCTATCTCCGCGCAGTACGCCCGCACGACGGTCCGGGCCCGGCGCAGATGGGGCGTGGGCATGCTCGGGAACAGGTGGTGCTCGATCTGGTAGTTGAGCCCGCCGAGCATCACATCGGTGAGCGGGCCACCGCGCACATTGCGGGAGGTGAGCACCTGGCGGCGCAGGAAGTCGGGCCGTTCGTCACCGCGGAGGGTCGGCATGCCCTTGTGGTTCGGCGCGAAGGTGCAGCCCAGATAGACACCGAACAGGCACTGGTGCACGGCGAGGAACGCCACCGCCTTCCCGGGGGAGAGCACCAGGAACAGCGCGGACAGGTAGGCCGCTATGTGGAGGAAGAGCAGGGAGCCCTCAAGGAGCCGGTTCTTCATCGACGGCGAGCGCAGCGCGCGGACGCTCGCGACATGCAGATTGAAGCCTTCCAGGGTCAGCAGCGGGAAGAACAGGAACGCCTGGTGGCCACCGATGAGCCGGGCCACGCCCTTGCTGTCGCGGGCCTGGTCGGTGGACCACACCAGGATGTCCGGGGCGACATCGGGGTCGAGTTCCTCGTGGTTCGGGTTGGCGTGGTGGCGGGTGTGCTTGTTCATCCACCAGCCGTAGCTCATGCCGATGCCGAGGTTGCCGAAGAGCCGGCCCCAAGTCTCGCTCGGCCGGCGCCGCCGGAAGACCTGTCGGTGAGCCAGGTCGTGTGCCACCAGGGCGACTTGGCCGAAGGCCAGGGACAGGAAGGCGGCGACCGCGAGTTGCCACCAGGTGTCGCCGAGCGCGGCGAAGGCTCCCCAGCCCGCCGCCAGCAGCGCGATCACCAGGCCGAGCCGCATCGTGTAGTAACCGGGGCGCCGCTTCAGCAGACCCGCCTCGGTGATGCGCCGGGAGAGTCCGGCGAAGTCGCTGCCGACCCGGGGCGGAGAGGTGCGGGAAGGGGCGGCGGGTGGTCCGGTGACCAGGGACGCGTCGGTGGAAATCGTCATGCGTCGAGTCTCCCGACGGCCGTCCGCCCGAGACAGCCTGCCAGCCACCGGACCCGACCGGGGGCTGTCCCCCGGTCGGGTCCGGGGGGCTACCACCCCGGAGCGTCCCTTCGACG
>NZ_MUNF01000535.1 GCF_002154555.1 Streptomyces murinus | reverse complement strand
CCGGCCACCGGCCACACCTCGTACGGACCGCTCCCCGTCCCCCCCAGCCAACCGGCCCACAGCCCCGCCGCGACGACCCCCATCCCGAGCATCCACACGCACTGCCCGGCCGACTTCTTCCACCACACTCCTCGACGCATACCCGAAGCGTCACCCCCGGCCCTCGCGCCCGCGCAGCGCGCGCGTACTCACCGCGCCCCCGTACTCCTACTCACTCGCCCCCTCCACGAAGTCCCGGGGGCAATCGGCCCTACGAACGCGCGGCGAACTTCCCGCGCGCGACCATGAGGGCAATCCATCCGGACGCCATCACGAGCGCGCCCACCACGGTCAACCGACCACTGAACCGGACGCCGAAAGCTGCCAAGGAGGCCCCCAGCATCGCCATGGCGGCGGCGGCCGACTCGGCACGAAGCCGGGGAGCGGAACGCCCGCTCGCCGACGGCTTGATGAGCTGACGGCCGAGAAGCCCCAGGTCAGCGCCCCCGACCATAACGAGTTTCCGCACAGGGGTGGCCGTACGGCAAGATGGGGTGTATCTGCCCACTGCCAGATTTCAAGCTGCCGGACGGTTTCTCTTGGCTGAGTTCATTTACACCATGCGCAAGGCGCGCAAAGCGCACGGCGACAAGGTGATCCTCGACGACGTCACCCTGAACTTCCTGCCGGGTGCCAAGATCGGCGTCGTCGGTCCGAACGGTGCCGGTAAGTCGACCGTGCTGAAGATCATGGCCGGGTTGGAGCAGCCGTCCAACGGTGACGCGTACCTGTCGCCCGGCTACACCGTCGGCATCCTGCTCCAGGAGCCCCCGCTCGACGAGGACAAGACGGTCCTGGAGAACGTCCAGGACGGCGTCCGCGAGGTCAAGGGCAAGCTCGACCGGTTCAACGAGATCGCCGAGCAGATGGCGACCGACTACTCGGACGCGCTGCTGGAGGAGATGGGCAAGCTCCAGGAGGAGCTGGACCACGCCAACGCCTGGGACCTCGACGCCCAGCTGGAGCAGGCCATGGACGCGCTCGGGTGCCCCCCGGGCGACTGGCCGGTCGTCAACCTCTCCGGTGGTGAGAAGCGCCGCGTCGCGCTCTGCAAGCTGCTCCTGGAGCAGCCCGACCTGCTGCTCCTCGACGAGCCCACCAACCACCTCGACGCCGAGTCGGTGAACTGGCTGGAGCAGCACCTGGCCAAGTACCCGGGCACCGTCGTCGCCGTCACCCACGACCGGTACTTCCTGGACAACGTCGCCGGCTGGATCTGCGAGGTCGACCGCGGCCGTCTGCACGGCTACGAGGGCAACTACTCCAAGTACCTGGAGACCAAGGCCGCCCGCCTCAAGGTCGAGGGCCAGAAGGACGCCAAGCGGCAGAAGCGCCTCAAGGAGGAGCTGGACTGGGTGCGGTCCAACGCCAAGGGGCGTCAGGCCAAGTCCAAGGCCCGCCTCGCCCGGTACGAGGAGATGGCCGCCGAGGCCGACAAGATGCGGAAGCTGGACTTCGAGGAGATCCAGATCCCGCCGGGCCCGCGCCTGGGCAACGTCGTGGTCGAGGTCGAGCAGCTGAACAAGGCCTTCGGCGAGAAGATCCTCGTCGACGACCTGTCCTTCACGCTGCCGCGCAACGGCATCGTGGGCGTCATCGGCCCGAACGGCGCCGGCAAGACCACGCTCTTCAAGATGATCCAGGGTCTGGAGACCCCCGACTCCGGCAGCATCAAGGTCGGCGACACCGTCAAGGTCTCCTACGTCGACCAGGGCCGCGCCAACATCGACCCGAAGAAGACGCTGTGGGAGGTCGTCTCCGACGGGCTCGACTACATCAACGTCGGCCAGGTCGAGATGCCCAGCCGCGCCTACGTCTCCGCCTTCGGCTTCAAGGGCCCCGACCAGCAGAAGCCGGCCGGCATCCTGTCCGGCGGTGAGCGCAACCGCCTCAACCTCGCGCTCACCCTGAAGCAGGGCGGCAACCTGCTGCTCCTCGACGAGCCCACCAACGACCTCGACGTCGAGACCCTCTCCAGCCTGGAGAACGCGCTCCTGGAGTTCCCCGGCTGCGCCGTCGTCGTCTCCCACGACCGCTGGTTCCTCGACCGGGTCGCCACCCACATCCTCGCCTACGAGGGTGACTCCAAGTGGTTCTGGTTCGAGGGCAACTTCGAGTCGTACGAGAAGAACAAGGTCGAGCGCCTCGGCGCGGACGCCGCACGTCCGCACCGGGCGACCTACAAGAAGCTGACCCGGGGCTGATCGGTCTTGCGCCACACCTACGCGTGCCCGCTGCGCTGGTCCGACATGGACGCCTACGGCCATGTCAACAACGTGGTCTTCATGCGCTATCTGGAAGAGGCCCGGATCAACTTCCTGTTCCGTCCGGACAAGGACTTCCAGCAGGGCTCCGTGGTGGCGCGCCATGAGATCGACTACAAGCGCCAGCTCGTCCACCGGCACCACCCGGTGGACATCGAGCTGTGGATCACCGAGATCCGGGCCGCGTCCTTCACCATCGCCTACGAGGTGAAGGACGCGGACGTGGTCTATGTGCGGGCCTCGACCGTCGTCGTACCGTTCGACTTCGAGGCACAGCGGCCGCGCCGGATCACCTCCGAGGAGCGCGAGTTCCTCCAGGAGTACCTGGAGAAGGCCGGCGCCGAAGAGGGCGAGGCCGTCGCGGCATGACGGTGCTGCACCTCGTGGACGAGACGGAGGCGGCGGACCTCGCCGCCTTCCTCGCCCGGCTGCTCCACTACGACCGCGGTGCCGCGGTACGCCTCCAGGCGGCCGGCACCGCGCTCGCCGTCTTCGGCCGGCCGCCGTCCTTCGAGGTGCTCGCGGTACGCGCGGTACGGCTCGCGAAGCCGTACGAGGACGGTCTCCGTGTCACTCTCGACGTCACCGTCTCCGCGGGCGAACTGCTGGAGTCGGTGTCCGAGCGGGCGGCCACCGCGGCCGTGCCGGGCGCGGTCACCGGGCCGCCGTGGGCCGGTGTGCTGCCGCCGCGCGGCGGCTGGCGGACCGAGCCGGGGCTGCCGGCACCGGACGCGCTACGGGCGACGGTCGCCGCGGCGGTCGGTGAATTCCGGGCGCGCAGCGAGGAGTTGGCGCCCGAGCGACGCAACCGCGCGGAGCTGGACCGGATCGGGCGGGACATCTGGTCCCGCGAGATCGGGCACACCCGGCTGCCCGTGCGCGCCGTGCACGCGGCACAGTCCCTGGGCTTCCTGCGCCCGGGCACCGAGGCGGCCGACACCGGCCTGCTGTCCTCGGGCGCGTGGCTGCGGCTGCGCACGCCGTACGGCTCGATCGCGGTACGGCGGGCCGGGGCGCTCGACCCCCTCGGGGCGCTGGGCGTCAGCGTCGGCGGCTGAACCGCCGCCGGTCCGACAAGGGGCTCAGTCCGCGGTGTTGATCATCGAGGCGGCGGCGTACGTCAGGTAGTTCCACAGCGTCCGCTCGTGCTCCTCGGACAGGCCCAGGTCGTCCACGGCGGCCCGCATGTGCCGCAGCCAGGCGTCGTGCGCCGCCCGGTCCACCGCGAAGGGCGCGTGCCGCATCCGCAGCCGGGGATGGCCGCGGCGCTCGCTGTAGGTGGAGGGGCCGCCCCAGTACTGCATCAGGAAGAGCCGCAGGCGCTCCTCCGCCGGGCCCAGATCCTCCTCCGGGTACATCGCCCGCAGCTCGGGGTCCTCGGCGACCCCCTCATAGAAACGGTGGACGAGCCGGCGGAAGGTGTCCTCCCCGCCGACCTGCTCGTAGAAGGTCTGCTCCTGAAGCGTGCCGCGCCGAATCTCATTCACCCGTCCATGGTCTCAGACGGGACGGCCCACGACTCAAGTCCTAGGACCAGCGAGAAGATCGGGGGTTCTAGGGTGGTCCCATGGGTGCCTACGACACCGGGGAACTCGCCGCCGCGGCGCGGGCCGGGATGGTGCGGGAGATCGCGGCGGAGGGCGCCTTCGCGGCGGACCCCAGATGGCGGGAGCCGTTCGCGCGGGTGCCCCGACATCTGTTCGTGCCGTACTACTTCGTCGCCGGGCCGCGCGGCTACGAGCGGCGCTGGGGCGAGAGCCCCGACCCCCGGGCCCGGGAGCGCTGGGTGCGCGGCGCCTACGCGGACGAGCCGCTGGCCACCCGGCTGCGCGACGGCGAGCTGCTGTCCTCCAGCAGCCAGCCCTCCCTGATGGCCCGGATGCTGGCCGCGCTGCGCGTCGAGGACGGCGACCGGGTCCTGGAGGTGGGCGCGGGCACCGGATACAACGCGGCCCTGCTGGCCGAGCGGCTCGGCGACGACGATCTCGTCACCAGCGTGGAGCTGGAGCCGGAGATCACCGAGTCGGCGCGGGCGCATCTGGCCGCGGCCGGGTACCGTCCGACGGTCGTCACCGGGGACGGGGCGCGCGGGGTGCCCGGACGCGCCCCCTTCGACCGGATCATCGCGACCTGCGCGCTGCCCACGGTGCCGCGCGCCTGGCTCGCCCAGTGCCGCCCCGGCGCACGCGTCCTGCTGCCGCTGGCGACCGGACTGCTCGCGCTCACCGTGCGGGACGCGGAGCACGCCGAGGGCCGTTTCCTCGGCACGGCCGCCTACTTCGTGCCGCTGCGCGGCCAGGCCCGTGCCGAACCCGAGGGCGTCTGCTGCGCGGGGCTGCCGCGCAGGGTCCGTGAGCAGGACACCTTCCGCTTCCTGCTGGCGCTGAGCCGAGGCGCGCTCGACCCGCGGGAGGCGTACACGCTGTGGGAGCGCGAGCAGGAACCGGAGCGCGAACGGTACGGCGTCACGCTCGCCGGTGAGCACGGCTGGGCCTGGCTGGACGACCCGGAGGGGCCGTACGCCTGGCCCCTCCCGTGACCGCCTTGCCGCCGGACCTCGGGTTTCAGCTCCGGCGGACCGTGATCGTCGTCCAGGCGCCCACATGCACCCGGTCGCCGTCGCGCAGCGGAACCGGCACGAACGGCTGGATCGGCTCCTCCGACATGTTGACCGTGGTGCCGTTGGTCGAGTTCTGGTCGACCACCGCCCAGCTGCCGTCCGGCTGCTGCACCAGCATCGCGTGCTGGTGCGAGACGCCCGGGTCCTCCGGCGGCACGGCCAGGTCGATGTCCGGGGTGTCGCCGGTGGAGTGCCGGCGGCGGCCGATCGTCACCTGGTCGCCGGTGAGGGTGCGCTGCTGCTCGGGGGAGTACGCGGGCAGGTTCAGGCCCGTGGCCTCGGGGCCGGAGCGGTGCATCATCGCCATGAAGTACTCGCGGTCCGGGCCGATGGTCGCGGTCCAGGTGGACTGACCCGGGGCGTCCGGGAAGCCCGGGCCCGCGGGGGCCTGCTGGAAGCCGGGGTGCGCGGGGGCCTGGGTGCCACCGGGCTGGGGGTAGCCGTACCCACCGCCCTGGCCGGGGCCCGAGGGGTTGGCGGACGACGGCGGGGAGATCACCCAGTCGTCGTCACCGCCGCCGAAGGAGGGACCGCCGGAGCCGGGACCACCGGAGCCCGGTCCGCCACCGGGACCGCCGAAGGGGCCGCCCTGCGGACCGCCGGCCGGGGGACGCCCGGTCTCCTGCGGGAACGCGGGGGGCGCGGGCGGGCCACCGGCCGCCGACGGGAACGCCTGCGAAGCGCCACCGGGACCCTGACCGG
>NZ_MUNF01000534.1 GCF_002154555.1 Streptomyces murinus | reverse complement strand
TACGGCTGCGGGACGCCGCCGTATCCTCGCCCGCGTGGCCGGATACGGCGGCGTCCCGCAGCCGTACGGCACGACCCGAGCCGATGTTGATCACGCCCTGTGCGGCGGAGAGCGAGGCGGCGTGCACGGCGCGGGCGACATCGCGTACGTCCACGAAGTCGCGCTGCACACCGAGTCCGGCGAGCTTCAGCTCTCCGTCGCCCGACTGCATCGCGCGGCGCATCGCCTCGGCGAGCCGGCCGAGCGGAGAACCGGCCGGGGTGCCGGGTCCGCAGGGCGAGAAGACGCGCAGCACCACGGCGTCCAGGCCGGAGCCGAGGACGAGTTCGGTGGCGGCGAGCTTGCTGACGCCGTAGGGGCCGCCGGGGCGCGGTACCGCGTCCTCGGCCGTGGACGAGCCGGGCTGGCTGGGCCCGTACTCCGCGCCGCAGCCGATCTGCACCAGCCGCGCACCGCAGCCGCTGCGCCGCAGCGCCTCGCACACGGTGGCCACGGCGACGGTGTTGTGCCGGGTCAGCTCCCGGGCCCCGCCGCGGGTGGCGCCGGCGCAGTTGATGACGACCCCGGGGTGCACCGCCCCCAGGAACCGGGTGAGCGCGCCGGGGCTGCCGGTGGCGAGGTCGAACCGGACGTCCGCGTCGTCGCCCCGGCCGAGCGCGGTGAGCTGTACGGCGGGGTCGGCGAGCAGCCGCTCGGCGACGAACCGGCCGAGGTAACCATTGGCGCCGATCAGCAGGACCCTCATCGGACGGCTCCCTGGGCGAGGGGTGCGGGGGCTCCCTGGTGGGAGGTGGACATCTGGAGGTCTCCTTCAACGGGGTGGTGCTGTTGGTTCAGGGGGCGGCGCGAGCCGGCGCTCACTCGGGTGCTCCGGTGGGCGCGTGGGCGGAGGCCCGGGTGAGGGTGCGGCCGGCGTGCAGCAGCAGGGCCAGGGCGGCGGTGCCGCAGGCGAGGGCCGGTACGGCGGGCTCGCCCAGGGTGTCCGTGAGGGTCCGGACGGGCAGCGCGAGCAGATGGCAGTGGGGCAGCCGCCCGGCGAGCGGCAGCGCGAGGGCCACCGCCTCGGTGACCGCGGCGGCGCCGAGGACGAGGGCGGGGGCGCGCCGGTGCCGGTGCGCGATGAGCAGGCGGGCGAGCAGGAGCAGGGCGCCGAGGGTGAGCGCCTGCGGGAGGGCCGCGGGTTCGCCGAGGACCTTTCCGCACGCCAGGAGGAGCGCGGCGAGCGCGCCGAGGAACAGGGCGAAGGTGCCGAGCAGCAGGGGGCGCGCGGCGGCCGTGAAGTCTCCGAGGCCCCGGCTGCCGGCGAGTCCCCGCCGGGCGCCCGCGGCGAGGAGGTGCGCGCACCAGGCCGCCGGCGCGAGGGCCAGGATGAGGGCGAGCGCGGGCGCGGTGGCGGTGGGCCATTCGCCGCCGGGTGCGCCGTCGGGCAGCGTGTCGGGGCCGCCGGTGAGCACGTCGTGCAGCAGGCCGTCGCCGAACAGCGCGTATCCGAGCAGCCAGAGGGTCCATGCGAGGAGGGAGCCCTGCCAGGGGCGGGGACGGCGG
Source organism: Streptomyces murinus (assembly GCF_002154555.1). Classification (GTDB taxonomy): domain Bacteria; phylum Actinomycetota; class Actinomycetes; order Streptomycetales; family Streptomycetaceae; genus Streptomyces; species Streptomyces murinus. Next base: position 432 of record NZ_MUNF01000534.1, on the reverse strand, counting down.
GGTCCGTTGCGTACGGCCAGGGGGCCGGTGCGCAGCGCCGCGCGGGTCGCGAGGGCTATGACGACGATCCCGGCCGCGGCGACGAGCAGCCGCGGCTGGCCGTGGGTGGCCCGCGTCCCGGCCGTGGTGGCCGCCGCGGCGATCCCGGGCAGCAGGCTCGACAGCGCCCACGCCGCCCTGATCCGGGGTACGGGCAGGGCCGGCTTCGGCTCCGCACGGGGCTCCCCGGTCCGGGGCACGCGCGCGTACAACTCCTCGGCCAGCGAGAAGACGTCCCGGTGCCGGAACCGCGCCGCCGTCCGGTCGGTGATCCCGTCAAGGCATTGCTGCACCGGCACCGTGACCTGTGTGAGCAGGCCGTCGACGCCCTGGAGATCGCGGCCGGGCTGGAGGCGCAGGGGATCACCGACCGGACGGCGGCGCGGTTCCGGC
>NZ_MUNF01000533.1 GCF_002154555.1 Streptomyces murinus | reverse complement strand
CGCCCGTCGAGGCCGAGCCGCTGGGACCCGTCGTACGGGGGCTGCTGGAGCGCGACCCGGACCGGCGGCTCGGCGCGGCACAGGCCGAGCGGATGCTGCGCGGCTATCTGGAGACCGGGCACACCCCCGAGACACCGGAGGCGCCGGGCACCGCGCGCGGACACCGGCTCGGGGCGGGGCGCCCGCGGACCGTGCCGCAGCCGCCCACCCAGCCGGGCCTTTCCGAACCGCTCCCCGGCCCGCCCGGGGTCACGGCGGAGGCGCCGCCCGGGCGCTCCTCGACCCGCTCGGTACTGGTGGCGGCCCTGCTGATCGCGGCGCTCGCGGCGGCGGGCGGCTCGGCCGCGACCCTGCTGATCAACCGGGGCGACAGCGGGGGCGGCGGGAATCCCGGGGGTACGGCGACGACACCGGCGCCCGGGGGCACGAGCGGTACGGGCGGTACGAGCCCCGGCCTGTCGCCCTCGCCCTCGCCCTCGGCCACGACCCCGAGCCCGTCCCGGCCGGGCTCCTCGCCCCCGGGCCCCGGCACCGCGCCCTCCGGCTACCGCACCGCCCGCGACCCGGCAGGGTTCTCGCTCGCCGTGCCCGACGACTTCACCCGCAGCCCGCAGGGGGAGCGGGTGTTCTACCTCTCGCCGGAGGGCACGTACCGGCTCGGCGTCAAGATCGCCGCCCCCCAACCCGGGGGCCCGCAGGCGGTGATGAAGGGGCAGGCGGCCAACGGGTCGGTGTCCAACCCCGGTTACCACGACGGCCGGGTCACCCGCACCACGCACGCCGGACACCCCGCCGCGCTCTGGGAGTTCACCTGGAACGGCTACAGCGCCTCGGAGGGGGCGCGGCACACGTACGACCTGTGCTGGGAGGAGTCCGGGCGGCTGTACGACGTGTGGGTGTCTGCGCCGGTCGGGAAGGTACGCGAGGCACGGGAGTACTTCGACGTCGCGCTGGACACGTTCTCGCCGTCGGCGCACTGACCGTATCCCGTCGGTGCGATCCGGTCGGTGCGCCGCGTCACGGGTTCGTGACCAGTAACGCTTCCGGGTGGATCGGGGGCGCGATGGCGCGATATGGATGGTGCATGAGCAGTGACGGGGGAACGGGCCGGGCGGCCGACGACACGACGAGCTTCGTCCTTCAGCCGCCGAGGCCGCACACACGACAGGATCCGCCCACGGTCCACGGACCGGCCACCGGCGAGGGGCCCCTGATCGCGGGCCGTTACCGGCTGACGGCCAGGCTGGGCCGGGGCGGGATGGGCACGGTGTGGCGGGCCCGGGACGAGACGGTGGACCGCGAGGTCGCCGTCAAGGAGCCCCGGATACCGGACCACCTTCCCGAACGGGAACGCGCCAACGCCTTCGAGCGGATGCGCCGCGAGGCCCGCGCCGCGGCCCGCCTCGACCACCCGGCCGTGGTGAACGTGTACGACGTCGCCGTGGTCGACGGCCGCCCCTGGCTGGTGATGGAGCTGGTGCACGGCCGGACGCTGGGCGATGTGCTCGACGAGGGCACCCTGGACGCGCGCGAGGCCGCCCGGATCGGCCTTGAGGTGCTCGGCGCGCTGGAGGCGGCGCACGCGGCGGGCGTCCTGCACCGGGATGTGAAGCCCGACAACGTGCTGCTGGGGCGGCACGGCCGGGTCGTCCTCACCGACTTCGGCATCGCGCGGATCGAGGGCGACACCCGGCTCACGGACACCGGCGGGTTCGTCGGCTCGCCCGAGTACGTCGCCCCGGAACGGGTGCTGGGACAGCTTCCCGGCCCCGCGAGCGACCTGTGGTCCCTGGGGGTGCTGCTGTACACCGCGACCGAGGGCGTCTCGCCGTTCCGGCGCAGCAACACCCCGGCGACCCTCCAGTCCGTCCTCAACGCGACCCCGGCCCCGCCCACGGCGGCCGGGGGCCCGCTGGCCGAGGTCATCGACGGGCTGCTGCACAAGGACCCGGCGCGACGGCCGTCCGCGCAGCGGGTGCGCGCGCTGCTCACGGAGGCGGTCGGGCCGCCGGCGCCGCGGCCGCACCTCACCCCGTCCCCGGTCCCGTCGGCGCACGCCGCCCCGCCGCCCGCGCGCCGCCGGCGGTCCGGTCGTACCGCCTGGCTGGGGGCGGGCGCGGCGGTGGTGGCGCTCGTGGTGGGGGCGTACCTCGTGCTGGCCGATCCGTTCGCGGGCCCGCTGCCCGACGGGTGGGCGATGCGGCCCGAGGGCAGGCTGGGCGCGACCCTGGCCGTGCCCGCCGGATACCAGGTGTCCCGGCCGAGCTCGGACGACTCCGACAAGAACTGGGTGGAGTACTCCGACTGGAGCGGCGCGGTCTCGATCACGCTCGACCTGGCCAGGAAGTCGGAGGACGACTCCGGGGAGATCAAGAACTCGGCGCGGTCCCAGATGTACGCGGACGACGAGGAGTTCCGCGCCCAGGGCGAGTACTCCCTCGACATGCCCAAGGGCGCGAAGACGCGGCCGGACGACACCGCGACGTACAAGGGCCGGGAGGCCGCGCGCAACACGGTCGTCTACACGAGCGACGACAGCCAGGACCCCCGCCCGCGCGAACTCCAGGTCTTCTACTACCGCACCCACTCCGGCGACATGTACGAGCTGTTGGTCGCGTACCCGGGCAAGGGCGACTTCACCGAGCGGGGACGGCAGGTCGCGAAGGCGGCGATCGCCAACCTGGAGGTGCAGAAGCTCTGACTCCCGGCGGCCGCTCCAACGGGCTACGGACGCGGCCGCGTTGCCGGTCGGCCCGTCCGAACCACCCGCTTCGACAACGGCGCGGTGCGCACGGTACTGATGGGACATGGCTGACGACGGCGAACACCCGCGCGGCGCACGTCTGATCGGCGGGCGCTACCGGCTGACCGGCCGCCTCGGCACCGGACCCACCGGAACCGTCTGGCGCGCCGAGGACGAGGGCGGCGAGGGGCGCGGCCGGGTCGCCGTCAAGGAGCCGTCGCTGCCCGGCGATCCGGTCGCGGACGAGGAGAGCCGGCGGCTCGCCCACCGGCTGTACCGGGAGGCGC
>NZ_MUNF01000532.1 GCF_002154555.1 Streptomyces murinus | reverse complement strand
GCGCGACGGGGTCGACCCCGTACGGGTCCGGCTGCCCGCGGGCGAGGAGTGGGCCACCGTCGGCGAGCATCTGGTGGCGCGGCTCTCCGGTGCCGGGCCCGGGGTGATCGAGGCGATGTTCGCGGCCGGGCGGATCGTGGGCGCCGACGGGCGGGCGGTCCCTGCGGACGCGCCGTACCGGCCGGGGATGTTCGTGTGGTTCCACCGCGAGCTGCCCGCCGAGGTGTCCGTGCCGTTCCCGCTGGAGGTGGTCTACCGGGACGAGCACATCGTCGTGGCCGACAAGCCGCACTTCCTCGCCACCACCCCGCGCGGGAGCCATGTCACCCAGACCGCCCTCGCCCGGCTGCGGCACGACCTGGGCATCCCGGCGCTCTCGGCCGCCCACCGTCTGGACCGGCTCACCGCCGGCCTGGTGCTGTTCACGGTGCGGCCCGAGGAACGCGGCGCCTACCAGACGCTGTTCGGAGCCCGCCGGGTGGCCAAGGAGTACGAGGCCGTCGCGCCGTACGACGCGGCGCTCGCCCTGCCCCGGACCGTGCGCAGTCGGATCCTGAAGGAGCGCGGGGTGCAGGCCGCCCGGGAGGTCGCGGGCGAGCCCAACGCCGAGACCCGGGTGGAGCTGGCGGAACGGCGGGGCGCCCTCGGCCGCTACCGGCTGCTCCCCCGCACCGGGCAGACCCACCAGCTTCGAGTGCATCTGAACGCGCTCGGCGTACCCATCCTCGGCGACCCGCTCTACCCGCAGGTGCTCCCGCCGGTGCCGGCCGGTGACTTCCGCCGCCCCCTGCAACTGCTCGCACGGAGGCTGGAGTTCATCGATCCGGTCACCGGCGCCGAGCACACCTTCACCAGTGGGCGCACCCTGCTGGCCTGGTCCTCCTACCCCCGCTGGGCGGCGGACTGAACCGGCTCGGTCACTCGCCGCGCCACCAGCGCAGCAGCCGCTGCCAGGGCCCCCGCGCCGGGGCACCGACCGGGACCGGCGGCACCGGCGCGGGCCGGGGCGGCGGTACGGCCGCGGGGAGCGCCGCGCCCTGCGACTCCCGGCGCTGGGCGGGCAGCCGCAGATCGGCGGGCAGACCGGGGCCCGCGTAGGCGCGGGGCGGCATGTCGGCATCCTGCTGCGGCTTGGGTTCGAACCGCACCGGCAGCGACACCAGATGCCGGGAGGCGATGGAGGAGCGCCAGCGCAGATCGTCCTCGGCGCAGGCCAGTTGGACGTCCGGCAGCCGGGTCAGCAGGGCGTCGACACCGACATCGGCGATGGCGCGCCCGATGTCCTGCCCCGGGCACTCGTGCGGGCCGCCGCCGAAGGCGAGGTGGGAGCGGTTGCCCTGCATGCTCGCGGCCAGATCGGGCCGTACCCGCGGGTCGATGTTGCCCGGCGCGGGCGCGAACAGGATCCCGTCGCCCTTGGCGATGCGCTGCCCGCCCAGCTCGGTGTCCTGCTTGGCGTAGTAGCCGAAGACGGTGCTGAAGGGCGGCTCGTCCCACAGGGACTGCTCGATCGCCTCCGGTACGGTCATCTGCCCGCCGTTGAGCCGGGCGCGGAAGCCCGGTTCGGTCAGGACCATGCGCAGCGCGTTGGCGAGCAGGTTGGCGGTGGCCTCGTAGGCGGCGAACAGGACGAGCCGCAGATGTTCACGGACCTCGTCGTCGCTGAGCTTCGCCTCGTGCATGACGAGGTGGCTGGTGAAGTCGTCCTCGGGCCGGGCGCGGCGGCGCAGGGTGAGCCGGTTCAGCGCGTCCATGACGTAGGCATGGCTCTGGATGGCGGTCTCGGTGCCCTTGAGGGCGTCCCGGGCGGCCTGCACCATCCGGTCGTTGTACTCCTCGGGCATGCCGAGGATCTCGCACAGCACCGCCATCGGCAGATGCTCGGCGAACTGGGCGACGAGGTCGGCCCGGCCGCGCTCGCAGAAGCTGTTGACCAGGTGCTGGGTGTGGCCGCCGATGTGCCGGCGGACGCTGCGGTGGTCGATGGTGGCCATGGCGGAGGTGACGGCGTTGCGCAGCCGCAGATGTTCGTCGCCCTCGACATGGGAGCAGATGGGCTGCCAGGCGATGTGCGGCATCAGCGGGTGGTCCTGTTTGACCCGGCCGTCCAGGAGCGGGGCCCAGATGCGGCTGTCGCGGGTGTACTGCGAGGGGCTGCGCACCACCTGGAGGTTCTCGGCGTGCCCGAGCACCACCCACATCGGTACGTCGTCGTGCAGCAGTACGGGGGCGACCGGGCCGTACTGCTCGCGCAGCCGTTCGTAGAGGTCGTCCAGGTCCTCCGCGCCCGCGCCGTAGAGGCGGTGCAGTCCCCCGGGGCCGAGGGCGCCCGCGGGGCAGCCGGGCGGCGGCCCGAACAGGGGGTCGTGGGTGTCGGTGGCCGAGGTGCCGGTCGGCGGCTGGTGTTCAGGCGTCACAGTGATCGCTCCGGAACGGAGAAGGAGTGCGGGTGAAGTCAGGTGAGGGCGCCGGAGAGGGCGAGCGAGTGCAGGAACCGCATCAGGGTGAGCAGCACGTCCTTGCTGGAGGCGCGGCGGCGCACATCACAGTCGATGATCGGGATCTCGGGGGTCAGATCGAGCGCGGTGCGCAGTTCCTCGACGGGGTAACGGGGCGCGTCCGGGAAGGAGTTGACGGCGACCACGAAGGGCACGCCGCGTTCCTCCAGGCGGCCCATGACGTCGAAGCTGACCTCCAGGCGCCGGGTGTCGACGAGTACGACCGCGCCGAGCGCGCCCTCGAACAGGCCGTTCCACAGGAACCAGAAGCGCTCCTGGCCGGGGGTGCCGAACAGGTAGAGCACCAGTTTGTCGGTGATGCTGATCCGGCCGAAGTCCATGGCGACGGTGGTGGCGGTCTTGGACTCGGAGCCGTAGTTGTCGTCGATCCCGATGCCGGCCTGGGTCATGGTCTCCTCGGTGGTCAGCGGTTTGATCTCGCTGACGGAGCCGACCATGGTGGTCTTGCCGACACCGAAGCCGCCCACGATCACGATCTTCACCGCGGCCTGGGCCGTGTGCGGCAACTGGTCCGCGGCGCGCGGCCCGGAGATCGTGTCAGAGCTTTTGAAGTCCATGCATCACCGCTTCGAGGAGGGAACGGTCGGGGGCCGTGCGGCGGGTGGCCGGGGCGCGCGCCTGCACCAGTTCGGCCGTGATCATCTCCGTGATCAGTACGGTCATCGCGCTGAACGGCAGGGCGAGATAGGCGGACAGCTCGGCCAGGGACAGCGGGGCTGCGCACAGGTCGAGCACCGCCGTGTGCTCCGGAGAGGCGCCGGGCGGCGGGGTCCGGCGGGCCACGATCAGCGTCACCAGGTCGAGTTCGGCGCGGCCGCCGTCGGCGGTCCCGGTGACGGCGTAGAGCCGCTCGGGGTTGCGGGGCGGGGGCTGGCCGTCCGGGGTGCCGTGCGCGTGCGGCCCGTCCGCGACGCCGTGCGGGGCCCGGCCGCCCGCCGCGCCGTGCGGGGTACGGCCGTCCGTCGTATCGCCGTACGGGGTACGGCCGTCCGGCGTCTCGGCGTACGGGGGCGGCCGTAACCGCGGTGAGGACGGGGAAGGTGACGGCGGGCTCGGCGGGTTCGGCTGGCGCCGTTGTCGTCGTGGAGGGGTCATACGGTCTGCCCGTCCCGCCGGGGCGGACTGGTGAGGTGGGCGCCGATCCGCACGACGAGGTCGCGCATCATGCCGCTCATCCGCCCCGGTTCGCAGGTGACGTCGGCCAGCACGGCGAGGTAGGCGTTGGCGCCCGCGTTCATCAGATAGAAGTAGCCGCCCTCGATCTCCACGACGACGACCTTCATCTCGCCGGCGCCGGGGATCTCCTGGATGATGGCGCCGGCCAGGCTCTGCACGCCCGCGCAGGCGGCGGCCACCCGGTCGGCGGCGTCGGGATCGCCGCCGTAGCGGGCGATGCGCAGGCCGTCGGAGGAGAGCACCACGATCATCTCGATGCCCGGCACTCCGTCGTTGAGCTGCTTGAGCATCCAGTCGAAGTTGCCTCGCTGCTGGATCACTGGACGGTCCCCTCGTCGTCGGCCTCGGTGGGGGCGGCCGAGTCATCGATCAGGTGCAGGTACTTGGTGGGGTTGAGCGTGAAGTCGGTCAGTTCGGGGGCGGTGGCGCCCTCGGGCATGCCCTTGCGCAGTCCGTCGAAGAAGTCGTCGATCCACATGCCCGGCGGGCGTTCGATGAGCTTCTTGCGCTCGGGGTCCACTTCCGGCTCGGGCTCGGGTTCCTGGCGGGTCTGGGACCAGATGGTGGGGCGGCCCTCACGTTCGGCCCGCTCGATGGCGGCCTCCTCGGCCCAGCGCTGGCTCAGCGGGACCTTCACCCGGCTGCGGCGCTGCGGCAGTCCGCCCGCCGTCCACTCGGTGACCTCGGGGACGTCGTCCTCCATGGAGATCCCGGCGGGGATCTTCGGGCTGGTGGGGCGGCGCTTCTTGGGCCGGCGCTTGGGGCCCTCGACGGCACCGAGTTCGGGCATCGGGATACCGGTCGCGCCGATGCCGTGGGCGACGCCGACACCGGGCTCGGTGGTGGTCATCACGCGCGGCACGATGAGGATCGCGCGCAGCCCGCCGTACGCGGAGGTGCGCAGCGAGACCTCCATGTCGAACTGCTTGCACAGCCGTCCGACGACGGCGAGGCCGAGGCGCGGGTTGTCGCCGAGGTTGTGCGCGTCGTCGCCGTTCTTGGCGTCCTCGATCATCTTCTCGATGCGGATCCGGGACTCCTCGTTGAGGCTGACCCCGGCGTCCTCGATCTCGATGACGATGCCCGTCTGCACCTCCACGGCGGTCACATGCACCTTGGTGGTGGGCGGCGAGTAGCGGGTGGCGTTGTCGAAGAGTTCGGCCGCGGCGTGGATGACCGGCTCGACCGCGGTGCCCTTGATGTTGATGTTGCAGATCGACGCCAGATGGATGCGGTGGTAGTCCAGGATCCGGGACATGGCGCCGCGCAGGGTGCTGTAGAGGGACACCGGCAGGGGCCACTGGCGGCCGGGGCGGCCGCCGCCGAGGACGCCGATGGTGTCGGCGAGCCGGCCGATCAGCGAGCTGCCGTGGTCAAGGCGCAGCAGGTCGTCGAAGACCTCGGGGTTGCGGCCGTGGTCCTCCTCCATCTCCCGCAGTTCCACGGCCTGTTGGTGCACGATGGCCTGGACGCGGCGGGCGATGCTGACGAAGGAGCGCTCGGTGGCGATCCGCATGGTGATCTCGTGGTCGGCGCCGCGCAGCGCGACCCGGGTCATCTCGCGGTAGACATCGGGCAGGACGCGCAGGTCGGGGTCGGCGTCATAGACGTTCGCGAGGACGTCGCGGAGCATCTCGCCGCGCGAGAGCCGGGCGAAGCCCCACGGCAGGATGTCGCCCGCGAAGCGGTGGATCAGCGCCTCGTGCTCGGCGAGCCGCTCCTCCAGACAGGCGGTGTCGTGGGCGTGCGCGGCCTGCTCCTCGCGGAGCAGCCGGCCGCGCCGGGCGGCCTCGGCGCCGGTGACCAGGACGAGCAGCACGGCGAGGGCCCCGCACAGGCCGACGGCGACCCGCGCCGACTGCGGCACCAGGGCGACGGCGACCGCGCCGGCCACGGCCATCACTATGGCGGGCGGCAACAGGACGCGGGCGTAGGGACGTTCCCGGCGACCGGGCGGCTTCGGAACACTCACCATGGATGCCTTCTGGGACGGATCGGCTGGGTGTCGGGAGAGTTTTCAGGGGGAAGATTCATGGCACAGACCGGATCTTCGGCATGTTTGGGAACAGGCGCGCGAATTACCTCAACTTGGTGCGCCGCGGGCGAGCTTAGTCCGACCGGATCATCGCCGTGTCATATTCAGCGACCGCCTGAAATCCCCCCGGCACCAGGAGTACGCTCGACCCCATTTGCACGCTGAGCTTCCGCTCGAACACGTTCGGTCAGGGCGTACAGGCATACGAAAACCGGCTCACCCCGAAGGATGAGCCGGTCGTCGCCGCGATGCCGGTCAGCCCACCGACGAGTAGGCCACCACGCCCCGCAGCAGCTGATCGACGGCCTTGCGCGCGGCCTTGGCCACGGTCGAGCCCTCGCGGGGCGCCGCCGCGGAGATCTGCCCCAGCACATCGATCACCTGCTTGCACCAGCGCACGAAGTCGCCCGCGGGCATCTCCGCCTCACGCAGCACCTCGTCCAGGCCCTTGCCCGACGCCCACATATAGGCGGCCCAGGCGAACCCGAGATCGGGCTCGCGCTGGCCCACGCCCTCGGTCTGGCTGATCCGGAAGTCCTCCTCCAGACCGTCGAGCCGCCCCCAGATCCGCACCATCTCCCCCAGCGCGGCCTTCGCCTTGCCGGAGGGCACCTTGGGCGCCATGGCGTCGTCGCTGAGCCGTGACTCGTACACCAACGCCGAGACGCACGCGGCGAGTTCGGCGGGCGCGAGGCCCTCCCAGACGCCCTCGCGCAGGCATTCGCTGGCCAGCAGGTCCAGTTCGCCGTAGAGCCGGGCGAGCCGCCGCCCGTGCTCGGTGACCTCATTGCCCCGCAGATAGTCCAGCTCGGTCAGCAGCGCCACGATCCGGTCGAAGGTCCGCGCGATGGTGTTCGTACGGCCCTCGATCCTGCGCTCCAGCTGCGAGGTGTCGCGCAGCAGCCGGTGGTAGCGCTCGGCCCAGCGGGCGTGGTCCTCCCGGTCGTCGCACCCATGGCAGGGATGCGCGCGCAGGGCGGTGCGCAGCCGGGCGATCTCCCGGTCGTCGGCGGCCTGGGAGCGCTTCTTGCGGGCCCGCTCCGGCGGGATGTGCCCGGCCTTGGAGCGCAGCGCGGACGCCAGGTCCCGGCGGGACTGCGGAGAGCGCGGGTTGAACGTCTTCGGGATCCGCATCCGGTCCAGCGGCTCCACCGGCACCGGGAAGTCCATCGATGCCAGCCGCTTGACCTGCCGCTCGGCCGTCAGCACCAGCGGGCGCGGCCCGTCCTGGTGATCGAAGCCGCGATGGCCGTTCGAACGGCCGGCCGGCAGACCCGGGTCCAGCACCAGGGCGAGCCCCGCGTACTTGCCGGTGGGCACATGGATGACATCGCCCGGCCTGAGCTTCTCCAGCGCCGTGGCCGCCTCGGCCCGCCGCTGATGGGCGCCCTGCCGGGCCAGCTCCGTCTCCCGGTCCTTCAGCTCGCGCCGCAGCCGCGCGTACTCCTCGAAGTCGCCGAGGTGACAGGTCATGGAGGCCTGGTAACCGGCCAGACCCTCCTCATTGCGCTGCACCTGCCGGGAGATCCCGACCACCGAGCGGTCCGCCTGGAACTGCGCGAACGACGTCTCCAGAAGCTCGCGCGAACGGTGCCGCCCGAACTGCTCGACCAGATTGACCGCCATGTTGTACGACGGCCGGAAGCTGGAACGCAGCGGATACGTACGCGTGCCCGCGAGACCGGCCAGGTGCTCGGGGCTCATGGCGCGCTGCCAGAGCACCACCGCATGGCCCTCGACATCGATGCCGCGCCGGCCCGCACGGCCCGTCAGCTGGGTGTACTCGCCCGGCGTGATGTCGGCGTGCTGCTCGCCGTTCCACTTGACGAGCTTCTCCAGCACCACCGAGCGGGCGGGCATGTTGATGCCGAGCGCGAGGGTCTCGGTCGCGAACACGGCCTTGACCAGGCCGCGCACGAACAGCTCCTCCACGACCTCCTTGAAGGTCGGCAGCATGCCCGCGTGGTGGGCGGCGATGCCCCGCTCCAGACCCTCCAGCCACTCGTAGTACCCGAGGACATGCAGGTCCTCGGGGACGATATGGGCGGTGCGCTCCTCGACCAGGGCCCGGACCTGCTCCCGCGCCTCCTCGTCGTTCAGCCGGAGCCCCGCGTACAGGCACTGCTGTACGGCGGCCTCGCAGCCGGCGCGGCTGAAGATGAAGGTGATGGCCGGCAGCAGGCCCTCGGCGTCCAGGCGCTCGATGACCTCGGGCCGGCCCGGCGTCCACACCCGCGAACGCTGGCGACGCTCGCGCTCCCGGTCGGCCTCCCGCATCGACCGTCCCCGGCGGCGGTCCTGGTACGACGGCCTGGACGCCTCCATGCGCGCCAGGCGCGTCAGGTCGGGGTTGACGGCCTTCTTGTGGCCCTCGCCCTCCTCGAACAGGTCGTACATCCGCCGCCCGGCCAGCACATGCTGGAACAGCGGCACGGGCCGGTGCTCGGAGACGATCACCTCGGTGTCGCCGCGGACGGTGTCCAGCCAGTCGCCGAACTCCTCCGCGTTCGACACGGTCGCGGACAGCGAGACCAGGGTCACGGAGGCGGGCAGATGGATGATCACCTCCTCCCAGACGGCGCCGCGGAAGCGGTCGGAGAGATAGTGCACCTCGTCCATGACCACATGGCCGAGGCCCAGCAGGGTCTGGGAGCCCGCGTACAGCATGTTCCTGAGCACCTCGGTGGTCATCACGACCACCGGCGCCTCGGAGTTCACGCTGTTGTCGCCGGTGAGCAGGCCCACCTTGTCCGCGCCGTAGCGGCGGCACAGGTCGGCGTACTTCTGGTTCGACAGCGCCTTGATGGGTGTCGTGTAGAAGCACTTCTTGCCCTGGAGCAGGGCGAGGTGGACGGCGAACTCGCCCACGATCGTCTTGCCCGAGCCGGTGGGGGCGGCGACCAGCACACCCTTGCCGGCTTCGAGTGCCTGGCAGGCCTCGATCTGGAAGGGGTCGAGGCCGAAGTCGTACATCTCGCGGAAGGACGCGAGCGCGGTGGCCTGCTCGGCTGCCCTCTTGCGGGACGCCGCGTACCGCTCGGCCGGTGAGAGATCCTCTGTCATCGTGCTTTCGAGCGTACCGGGCCCCACCGACAACAGGACGATCATTATCCCGAACGTGCGCTGAGCAGAGAAATGCCCCCGGCCCGGGAGAACCCGGGCCGGGGGCGGTACACCTCGTCCGCTCTGTGGGTCAGGTCACATCGTCGTAGCCGTTGACGTGGTCCTTGCCCGGCAGCTCGGGGGCGGAGCCCGCGCTCACGGACTCCACCTCGCCGACCGCCTCGGGCGTGAGGTCCAGCTCCGAGGCCTCGTCGTCCGACAGTCCGTCGTCCGCGCGGCGGGCCCGGCGCCGGTCGTTGATCAGCGAGAAGGCCACCGCGATGAAGAACAGCGCCCAGATCGGCGCCGCCAGCGCCAGCATCGACATCGGGTCCGCGCCGGGCGTGGCCACCGCCGCGAAGGCGGCGATACCGACGACCATGGCACGCCACCAGCCGAGCATGCGCTTCCCGGACAGGATGCCCGTCAGGTTGAGCATGACCAGCAGCAGCGGCATCTCGAAGGCGAGACCGAAGACCACCACCATGCGCGTGACCAGGTCGAGCAGCTTGTCCAGCGACAGCAGGTTCTCCACCCCGGACGGGGTGAGGTCGATCATGACCTTCGCCGTGATGGGCAGCACGTGGTACGCGAGGAAGCCGCCGCTGAGGAACAGCGGCACGCCGAAGCCGACGAACGCGTACGCGTACTTCTTCTCGTGGCGGTGCAGACCGGGCGCGACGAACGCCCACAGCTGGTAGAGCCAGACCGGGGAGGCCAGCACCACACCGGCGGTCAGCGACGCCTTCAGCGCCAGCGTGAACGGGCCCAGCAGGTCACCGATGGTGATGTGCGCGCAGTGGGTGTCCTTGCTGGCCTTCGACAGCTCACCGAAGGACTGGTGGCAGCCCACCGAACGCAGCAGCGGCGCGGTGATGAAGTCGATGATGTCCTTGTAGAAGAAGGCGGAGACGATCGTGACGACGACGATCGCCAGGACACCCTTGGTGAGCCGATTGCGCAGCTCACGCAAGTGATCCCCGAGCGGCATGCGCCCCTCGGGGTCCCTCTCCGTGCGGGCGGACTTGGGCAACCCACATCCTCATCTCGTGCAGCGGACCGGGACCCCCGGTCCTCGCGTCAGCGCTGGGTGGAGTCGGTCGGCTCGTTGACCGGGCGGGAGCTGGTCACATCGCCGGGCGCGGCCTGAATCGTGCGCTGCGCGGGAGCCGGCTCCTCGGCGGACTGGGCCGCGGTGGCGTTCTGCTTGCCGCCGTCGTCCTTCATCGCCTTGGCCTCGCTCTTCAGGATGCGAGCGGACTTGCCGAGGGAACGAGCCATGTCCGGGAGCTTCTTGGAACCGAACACGAGGACGATGACCAGCACCAGAAGCACCAGGTGCCACGGCTCAAGTGCGTTGCGGAACATAAGTCTTCACCTTCTCACTGAGGCGGGGCGACGGCTTGTCCGACTGATCGGACAGGTGTCCGACCATCGTGCCGGCAGCGATCGTATCGCCCGGGGGTGAACGTGGGACACACCCCGTGCGTACTCCAGCTCTGCGGACCGCGCCTCGATCTCCGGGCCGCGACCAGCAGCGTACCTGGCCGGAGCGGCAGGGTGACAGGGCGAAGTGACCCAAAGCGCATCACAAGACGACATCACAGGGCGTCCACCGCCCGAACCGCGCTCACCGCCGACCGTTCCAGGTCCTCGGCCGCCCGGTTGATGCGCTGCGCGGAGTCCGCGACCTGTCGCCCGAGGCGCCGCGCCTCCACGAACACCCGGACGGCGAGGACTCCCAGGACGGCGAGGCCCAGGAACCCCATGGCTACCGCGAACATCGGCCAGAACATGACGCCGAGCCTAGACCGTCCGGCGGCCCGCCCCGCACCCGGCCGCACCAGGGGCGGCGGCCGGCTACACCGCCGAGTGGAGCCGCAGGGTCCGCACCCCGCCGTCCGTGAGCAGTTCCACGATGCGCTCCCCGGCCGGCTTGCGGACCGCGGCACCGCAGTCGGGGCAGGTGAAGGAGTAGAACGTGGTCCGGTCGCTGGCGCCGATGGCCAGGCGCAGCTCGCTCGCGGACAGCTCGAAGCGGCCCCGGCAGTCCGGGCAGCCGGCCCTGAACACCACGGGGGCCACGCCCCGCATCCCCGCGAACGCGGTCGCCACCGTCATCCCGCTCGCCTCGGACACCTCGGACACCGCGGACTCGTTCACAGCCGCCACTCCTCTTCCGCCGGCCGGACCACCGGCCGGGCCGCCGACCGATCCATCAGCCGAACCACAGACCGGTCCGCCGCCCGGCCCGGGGGCCGATCCGCCACTCGCCCGCCTGCCGGTCGCCCCGGACGCCCCGGACGCGCACGGCGGGCACGCCCTAAGGAGCGGGCGGGACCCGCCACCCGGCGGCTCATCCGCGCGCCCCGGCGGCTTCCGGCGCCGGTCCGCGCGGGACGTCGTACGCCGCCAGCGCCTCGGCGGCCGCACGGCGGGCGCTGTCGGCCAGCTCGGGCGGGGAGACGATCCGGCCGTCGCGGCCCAGGCGCAGCGCCAGGCGGCGCAGGGAGGCCGGCTCGGGGGTGCGCAGGGTGATGCGCAGCCCGCCGTCGGAGAGCTCCTCGGCGCTGTCGTGCGGGTAGTACTCGGCGACCCAGCGGCCACCGGGCCCGACCTCGACGACCACCTCGGGATCCTCCGCGGCCGGCTGGACCAGCGCCTCGGACAGATCGCGCAGCTCCACCTCGGGCGGCGCGGACGGCTCGTCCAGGATGCGGATCTCGGCGACCCGGTCGAGCCGGAAGGTACGCCGGGCCTCGGAGCGGCGGCACCACGCCTCGACATAGGTGTGGCCGACGCTGACCAGGCGGATCGGGTCGATCTCCCGCTCGGTGACCTCGTCGCGGGCCGGGGAGTAGTACCGGATCCACAGCCGGCGGCGCTCGGAGATGGCGCGGTCCACGTCCGCGAAGACCCCGCCCTCCGACTCGAAGGTCACCGACAGCCGGGAACTGGCACCCGCTGCCTCGCCGGCCGCGGTCTCCACCTTGGCGGTGGCCCGCAGCAGCGCCTGCCGGTCGCCCTCGCGCAGCCCCGGCAGGGTGGCGACGGCGCGCGCGGCCACCAGCAACGCGGTGGCCTCGTCGGCGGCCAGCCGCAGCGGCTCCGCGGCCTCCTCACCGAGCGCCGCCGGGTTGTGCCACCAGATGCGCTCGCCGTCGGTGTCGATGTCCAGCAGATCGCCGCCGCGGAAACTGGTCCCGCACATCGGCAGCAGATCGAGATCGGCGACCAGCTCGTCCTCGGTGATCCCGAAGGCACGGGCCACATCCGCGATCCGGGCGCCGGGCCGCTCCCGCAGATACGTCACCAGGGAGAGCATCCGCCGGGTCTGGTCGATGGCGTTGACGGCCCTGGCCGGTTTGCCTGCCACAGTCCTGCTCCCCCTCAGCCCTTGGCCACGGCACGCAGCCGGTCCACCACATCGGCCCGCAGCTCGGCCGGCTCCACGACCACCACATCGGGCCCGAACTCCACCAGCCAGGCATCCAGACCATGGCCGTACGGAATCTCCAACTCGTCCCAGCCGTCCCCGAGTTCCCGCACCTTCGCGGCCTTCGCCCGCAGCGGGTACCCGGCGCCGGACCGCAGCCGGATCAGCGCCGAACGATCGGCCGTCTCACCGGCCCAGCCCGCCACGGTCTCCCGGACGGTCACCACATCGGGCACGGGCGCGGTGAAGCCCGTACCCCGCGAGCGGACCCTGCCGGTGATCCGGGACAGCCGGAAGACGCGCTCGGCGCCCCGGTCCCGGTCGAAGCCGGCCAGATACCAGTGGCCCCGCCAGCACTCCAGCGCCCACGGCTCGACATGCCGGGGCTCGGGGTGGGCGGCGGAGGCCTTGCGGTAGTCGAACAGGACCGGGCGGCGGTCGCGGCAGGCCAGCATCAGCGGCTCGAAGGCGGCCTCGTGCACCGGGATGCGCGGCTCCAGCGCGGCATGCCCCTCGTACGGGTCGACCTCCTCGGGCAGCCCGGCGGCGCGCAGCTTCTGGAGGGCGCCGCTGGCGGCACCGGCGAGCCGGGCCTGCTGCCAGACCTTGGCGGCCAGACCGAGGGCGGCGGCCTCCTCGGCGTCCAGCGTGATGGGCGGCAGCCGGTTGCTGTCACGGCGGGCGAGATAGCCGACCTCGCCGTCGAGGTTCTCGACGGTCTCGATCACCAGGCCAAGCTCGCGCAGATCGTCCTTGTCGCGCTCGAACATCCGGTTGAAGGAGTCGTCGCTGCCGCTGCCGCCCTTCTCCGGCCTCGCGGCCTCGACGTATGCCTCGATGGAGTCACGCAGCTCGCGCTTGCTGAGCGGCCGCCGTGCGCCGAGCAGACACAGCGCGAGGTTCATCAGCCGCTCGGCCTTGGCAATGGCCATCGACGCCCTTCGCCTTCTGTTTTGTGCTTCCGACCGTCGACCGTACCGCTCCCGGGCGCGGGGACAAAAGCCGAGGGCCCATGCCCGGACAGGCATGGGCCCCAGACGGTCGGATCCGGTCGGAAACGGCCGATGGCTCGGGTACGGCTCAGACCGCGAGCAGGTCCACCACGAAGATCAGCGTCTCGCCCGGCTTGATCGCCGGGGTCGGGCTCTGGTCGCCGTAGGCGAGGTGGGCCGGAATGGTCAGCCGGCGACGGCCGCCGACCTTCATGCCCTGCACACCACGGTCCCAGCCCGCGATGACACGGCCGCCACCCAGCGGGAAGCGGAACGGGGTGCCACGGTTCCAGCTGGCGTCGAACTCCTCACCGGTGCTGAAGGCGACACCGACGTAGTGCACGGTCACGTTCTGACCCGCTTCGGCGACCGGCCCCTCGCCCTCCCAGATGTCCTTGATCTCAAGGTCCTTCGGGGCCTCGCCCTCGGGGAAGTCGATCTCGGGCTTCTCGATGTTCACGTCAAAAGCTCCTGCGTAGGTACGACACGAAACACGGACAGTCTTTCATCCCCGCACCCCCACCGCCCTACACGGACACCCCCTACATCGCGGCCAGGATGTCCACCGTGAACACCAGCGTCGCCCCCTTGCCCACCGGGCTGCCGCTCGGCGGATTGTCGCCGTACCCCAGCTGCGGCGGCACCACCACCAGCACCCGGCTGCCCACCTTCTTGCCGACCAGCCCCTGGGCCAGACCCTTGACCGTCTCCTGCATCTGCGGCAGCGAGAACTGGCTCAACCGCCCCGAACCGTACGTCCGCTGGAACGTCTTGCCGCCCTCCCACACCAGCCCCTGGAACTGGCACAGCACCGTCTGATCCGCCTTCAGCTCCGGACCGTCACCCTCCAGCACATACGTGGACACCAGCTTGTCCGGCGCGTCCGTGTGCGGGACCTTCACCACCGGAACCGTGCCATTGGTGACCGTGGCGACCTTCGGCAGCGCCGGATCGTTCTGCGGAACCGCCCTGCCGGCCGCCGAACTCTTCGAGTTGAACGAATCGATCACATCGACGACGAACACCAGCGTGTCCGTCCCCTTGATCCCCGCCTGCGGATTGCCCGCCTTGCCGTAACCCCAGGTCGGCGGCACCGCGATCTCCACCCGGCTGCCCGTCTTCTTCCCGACCAGACCGTACCGCCAGCCGTCGATCAGACTGCCCTGCGCCAACTGCATCACCAGCGGCGCATGCCGGTCGTACGAATTGTCGAACACCTTGCCGGTGTCCCAGATCTGACCCAGATAGTTCGCCTGGATGAAGTCGTTCTCCGCGACCGTACGGCCCGTCCCCGGGATCGCCGTCCGCACCGCCAGATTCTTCGACGGCGCACCCGTGCCCTTCGCCACCGTCGGCTTCTCACCGAACCGCGTCCCCGCCGTGATCGCCGGCAGCGGACCGTCCACGATCTTGGGCGGCGGCGCGCTCGGCGCCGAGGGCGACGGAGACGCACCGGCCTGACTCGAACCGGACTTGCCGCCACACCCGGCGAGCGTGACCAGTCCAGCGGGAACGGTGGCGAGAAGAAGCGAACGTCGGCGCACGGAAGAGCCTCGTAATCGGTCGGTCTTGCGGATGACGTGCGCGCAACTCTACGACCGACACGGGCGCCGCACACGAAACGCACGACGCGCGTGTGGCGTTGCGGCACACCACCACCGCAACGCCACACCCACCACAACCAGCCCGATCGCTACATTCCGGCGATCAGCTTCTCCACCCGGTCGTCCACCGAGCGGAACGGGTCCTTGCACAACACGGTGCGCTGCGCCTGGTCGTTGAGCTTCAGATGCACCCAGTCCACCGTGAAGTCCCGGCGCTGCTCCTGCGCCCGCCGGATGAAGTCACCGCGCAGCCGCGCCCGAGTCGTCTGCGGCGGAACCGACTTGCCCTCGAAGATCCGCACGTCATTGCAGATCCGCGCCGCCTGACCCTTCTTCTCCAGCAGGTAGTACAACCCGCGCCGACGGTGGATGTCGTGATACGCGAGGTCTATCTGCGCGACCCGCGGATGCGACATCGTCATGTTGTGCTTGGCCCGGTACCGCTCGATGAGCTTGTACTTCATCACCCAGTCGATCTCGGTCTCGATCCGGTCCAGCTCCTCCGACTCGATCGCGTCCAGAGTGCGGCCCCACAGCTCCAGGACCCGCTCGACCGTGCCCGTACGGATCCCGCGGCGGTCGCAGAAGTCCACCGCCTTGTCGAAGTACTCGCGCTGCACCTCCAGCGCCGACGCCTCCCGGCCACTGGCCAGACGCACCTTGCGCCGCCCCGTGATGTCATGACTGACCTCGCGGATCGCCCGGATCGGGTTCTCCAGGGTCAGATCCCGCATCACCGTGCCCGCCTCGATCATCCGCAGCACCAGGTCGGTCGCCCCGACCTTGAGCAGCATCGTCGTCTCCGACATGTTCGAGTCGCCCACGATGACATGCAGCCGGCGGTAGCGCTCCGCGTCCGCATGCGGCTCGTCACGGGTGTTGATGATCGGCCGGGAACGCGTCGTGGCCGACGACACGCCCTCCCAGATGTGCTCGGCACGCTGACTCACGCAGTACACGGCACCCCGCGGAGTCTGGAGCACCTTGCCCGCGCCACACAGCAACTGCCGCGTGACCAGGAACGGGATCAGAATGTCCGCGAGCCGGGAGAACTCGCCGTGCCGCGCCACCAGATAGTTCTCATGGCAGCCGTACGAGTTTCCCGCCGAATCGGTGTTGTTCTTGAACAGGTAGACGTCGCCCGCGATTCCCTCCTCGTGCAGGCGTCGTTCCGCGTCCACCAGGAGTCCCTCGAGAATGCGCTCGCCGGCCTTGTCGTGGGTGACCAGTTCGATCACATTGTCACACTCGGGTGTCGCGTATTCCGGATGTGAGCCCACGTCGAGATACAGCCGGGCGCCGTTCCGCAGAAAGACATTGCTGCTGCGGCCCCATGACACGACACGGCGGAAGAGGTACCGCGCCACCTCGTCAGGCGACAGGCGGCGCTGTCCCCTGAACGTGCACGTGACGCCGTACTCGTTCTCCAGCCCGAAAATGCGGCGGTCCATGAGGGAACATTACGCCCGATCCGTTGAGCTGAAACGGGGTTCGACAGCACGATTTGGATCATTTTCCGATGAAGCCGCAACCACCGCCCCCCGCACAGGAGCTGCGAGGACCCGCCCCGTCGCCAGCAACACCAGCAACGACACCACCCCGGCGGCACCCGGCACCGCGAAACCCCACACCGTGCCACCGGCCTGGACCACCGGCCCCGCAAGGCCCGTACCCACCGACGCGCCCACCGTGAACGTCGTCACCAGCCACGAGAAAGCCTCCGTGACCGTCCCCCGCGGCGCATGTCGGTCCACCAGGATGAACGCACACGCGATGCACGGCGCCAGGAACACCCCCGACACCACCGACAGCAACACCATCGCCACCGCACCCGGCATCAGCATCAACGGCAGATAACACACCGCCAGAAGCGCCACCAGCACCCGCAGTCGCCGCTCCGGCGCCCCCGCCCACTGCCGCGCCCCGTACACCGAACCACCCACCAGCGCGCCCAGCCCCAGCCCCGCCATCAACCAGCCGTACACCGCGTCCCCGCCATGACCGTCCGCGTACGACACCGACGCCACCGTGATCGAACCCAGCGCCATCCCCACGAACAGGAACGCCCCCAGCAGCACCAGCAGCCCCGGCGAACGCAACGCACCCAGCCAGTGCGCCTCCCGCGGCGCCGACCGCCACGCCCGCGACGGCGGCGACACCACCACCGACAACGCGCCCAGCACCCCCAGCACATTCAGCACCAGCAGCGCCGCCCGCGCGTCCCACACCGCCGCGCACACCGTCACCAGCAGCGGCCCCACCGTGAACATGACCTCCTGCGCCACCGCGTCCATCGCATACGCCGAATGCACCTGCTCCTCACCCCGCAGCACCGACGGCCACAACGCCCGCAGCCCGCCCTCCAGCGGCGGCGCGCACAGCCCCGAGGCCGCCACCGCCGCATACGCCAACGGCAGCGGATCGGTGCCCGCGAACGCGAACACCGTCATCGACAGCGCCGCCAGCACCGCCGCGGGCAACTGCACCCGCGGCTGCCCGTACAGATCCACCAGCCGGCCCAGCACCGGCTGCCCCACCGCGTTCGCGACGCCGTACACCGCCGCCAGCGCGCCCGCCAGGCTGTACGTACCGCCCGACGCCCGCACGAACAGCACCAGGGCGATCGCCGCCGTCGCATTGGGCAACCGGCCCACCAACGTGCCCGTCAGCAGCCGCAGCGCATGCCGCGCCCGGAGTATCTCCAGATAACCCGTGGCCATGTCGCGGCGCCTCCCGTGGCTCGCACCGGGCGCCTCGACGCCCCAAGTGTTACGTATAACTTCCACTCTCATACGTACCATGTGCGCTGTTCAGGCGTCCAGGCGAAGGAGCAGGCCCACCCGTGGCACGCAGCAGCACGCGACCCACCAGCCGCGACGTGGCCCACGCGGCCGGCGTCTCCCAGGCCGCCGTCTCCCTCGTCCTCGGCGACAAATGGCGCGGCCGCGTCTCCGAGGCCACCGCCGAACGCGTCCGCGAGGCCGCCCGCGCCCTCGACTACCGGCCCAACCTCGCCGCCCGCAACCTCCGCCTCGGCCGCACCCGCACCGTCCTGCTCGTCGTGCCCGCCCTCACCACCGAGTTCTTCGCCGGCGTCTACACCGGCGCCGCCCG
>NZ_MUNF01000531.1:7347-8164 GCF_002154555.1 Streptomyces murinus | reverse complement strand
CCCCAGCAGGCGGCCCACCAGGCGCCCCGGCACCCCCGAACCCGGCACCTCCGAACCCCGCACCCCGGACGCGTCCACGGTCGTCCCCGCTCTCCCCACCCGTGTCCGTCAGGCCTCTCTCGCGCGGCAGTTGCGGGATGAGCCGCAGGAGCAGGCGGAGGGTGGGCGGCGGGAGGTCGATGCCGAGGAGATGAGGGCGATCTTCGGGGCGTTCCAGCGTGGGCTCGATCAGGGGCGCAAGGGGATGCCCGCGCGGCCCGGGGCCACCGAGGGCGACACCGTGAACATCCACGTCGACGAAGGGACGGACACCGACGATGCACGGTGACGACCAGACCCGCAACCAGCCCGCCGCACCCGCCGGAACACCCGGCACGGACCTCGGCTGGCTGCTGGACGACCTCGTGGCGCGCACCGACCACGTCCGCCAGGCCGTGCTGCTGACCGCCGACGGCCTCGCGCTGAGCAGTTCCGAGGGTATGCCCCGGCAGGACATCGAGCACCTGGCCGCCGTCTGCTCCGGCTTCCACGGCCTCGCCCGTTCCGCCGGGGAGCGGTTCGCCGCCGGAGAGGTGCGCCAGACCATGGTGATGCTGGACGAGGCCTACCTGTTCATCACCCCGGCAGGGCACGGCAGCCGACTCGCCGTGCTCAGCGAGGCCAACACCGACGTCGGTCAACTCGCCCACGAGATGGCCCTGTTGGTCCGCCGTCTCGGCAGCCATCTGGACGCGGCAGCCCGTGCCACCCCATGATCCCGCCGTGAGCGACGAGCACTGGTACGAGGACGAGACCGGGTCGATGGTGCGGCCCTACA
>NZ_MUNF01000531.1:0-7330 GCF_002154555.1 Streptomyces murinus | reverse complement strand
GGCCGACGCCGCCCAGGCCGGTGTCGACCACGCGAGCGCCGCCCTCCTGGAACTGGTACGACGCGGCCCGCGCCCGGTCGCCGAACTGGCCGCCGACGCCGACCTGCCCCTGACCGTGGTGCGGGTGCTGCTCGGCGACCTGGCCGAGGCCGGCCTCGTCCGCATCGCCGCGCCCCGCCGCGACCCGGCGGGCGGCCCCACCGCCGACCCCGGGCTGCTGCGGGAGATCGTCGACCGGCTGCGCGAAATCTAGTGTTTGTCACCGCCATTTTTTGTAACAGCCGTGTAGGGGACCGGTGTCGGCCGGAACCCCTGATCCACCCCGGTTGTCTCAGAGAACAGCACGTCAGCCGTACCTCTTAAGGGGAATCATGCGCGTCCAGAAGATCTCGCTGCTCGCCGTCGCCGTCGCCGCGGGCCTGTCGCTCACCGCCTGCGGGGGCAGCGACAACAACTCCGGCGGAGACGACTCCTCCTCGCCGAGCAGCGCCGCCTCGGACACCTCGGGCACCCAGGGCTCCGGCGGCTCCGGCGGCTCGACGGGCTCCACCGGTTCCGCAGGCTCCACGGGCTCCGGCGCCACCGGCTCCACCGGCCAGAACGGCGGCCAGTCGAGCAGCGCCCACGGCCCCACCGGCTCCGGCCGCGCCTCCGGCGCCGGCTGCACCACCGCCCACCTCTCCTTCAGCACCTCCGGCGGCATGGGTGAGGGCGAGCTGATCGTCAACATGAAGAACACCGGCTCGGCCAACTGCACCCTGCACGGCTTCCCGGGCGTCGACCTGAAGAGCAAGGACGGCACGGTCAGCGCCTCC
This sequence comes from Streptomyces murinus, assembly GCF_002154555.1. GTDB lineage: Bacteria > Actinomycetota > Actinomycetes > Streptomycetales > Streptomycetaceae > Streptomyces > Streptomyces murinus. The sequence continues at coordinate 6,515 of NZ_MUNF01000531.1, read as the reverse complement.
CGCAGCAAGCTCGCCGCCCCCACCGTCACCCTCCAGCCGGGCGCCGAGACCCGCTTCACCCTGCACTACCCGCCGAACAACTCCGGCGGCTCCGGCGAGACCTTCACCCAGCTCGTCGTCACCCCGCCGAACGAGACCCACTCCACGACCCTGAACGCCGGCATCAACGTCCCCGTCACCGAGAGCGGCGGCCCCGGCATCACCGTCGACCCGGTCGGCACCGGCAAGTAACGCGGGCCCCGAAGCGCACGGGGGCGCCCGCACAGCGCCCCCAGGCGGCACCCGGGCGCGGGCGCGCAACGAATCGCCGCCCCGCCCCCCTCGCACGCAACGAACCGCGCACCGGCGCGCAACGGCTGCTCCTTGTCCGGCCGAGCGCGCCGCCCGTACCGTCTATCTGACCCCGAACCCCCTCCGTGACCGGTGAGGTAGACGCATGCGCACCGCCCTGCTCCAGAGCTCCGGCCACCCCGGCTCCGTCGCCGAGAACCTCCGGGTTCTGGACGAGGCCGCGGGCCGGGCCGCCGCCGCGGGCGCCGCGCTGCTGACCGCGCCCGAGATGTTCCTCACCGGCTACGCGATCGGCGACGAGATCGGCCGCCTCGCCGAGCCCGCCGACGGCACCTCGGCCGCCGCGATCGCCGAGATCGCCGCCCGGCACGGCCTCGCCCTCGCCTACGGCTACCCCGAGCGCGCCGGCGACACGGTCTACAACTCCGTGCAGCTGATCTCCGCCGACGGCACCCGGCTCGCGAACTACCGCAAGACCCACCTCTTCGGCTGCTTCGAGCGCGACCACTTCACCCCGGGCGACCACCAGGTCGTACAGGCCGAGCTGAACGGCCTCACCGTCGGCCTGCTGATCTGCTACGACGTCGAGTTCCCGGAGAACGTCCGGGCCCACGCCCTCGCCGGCACCGACCTGCTGCTGGTCCCGACCGCGCAGATGCACCCGTACCAGTTCGTCGCCGAGTCGATGATCCCGGTGCGCGCCTTCGAGAACCAGATGTACGTCGCGTACGTCAACCGGGTCGGCCAGGAAGGGGAGTTCGAGTTCGTCGGCCTCTCCGTGCTCGCCGGACCCGACGGCGTCCCGCGGACCCGTGCGGGCCGCGCCGAGCAGCTGGTGTTCGCCGACGCCGACCCGGCCTTCCTCGCCGCCTCCCGCGCGGCCAACCCCTACCTGAAGGACCGTCGACCGGGCCTGTACGGCTCCTGAGCTGACCCGCCGCCCCTCGACCCGCCCTTCACCTCTCTCAGTTCTTTCGCGCAAGGAGTCCGTACCCCATGACGTCCACGGTGCCCAACGCCGTCGAGCACACCGACGGGCAGCAGCCGCCGATCACCATGTTCGGCCCGGACTTCCCCTACGCCTACGACGACTACCTCGCCCATCCGGCGGGCATCGGCCAGATCCCGGCGACCGAGCACGGCACCGAGGTCGCCGTCATCGGCGGCGGTCTCTCCGGTGTCATCGCCGCCTACGAGCTGATGAAGATGGGCCTCAAGCCCGTCGTCTACGAGGCCGACCAGCTCGGCGGCCGGCTGCGCACCGTCGGCTTCGAGGGCTGCGACGAGGAGCTGAACTGCGAGCTGGGCGCGATGCGCTTCCCGCCCTCCTCCACCGCCCTCCAGCACTACATCGACCTGGTCGGCCTCACCACCCGGCCCTTCCCCAACCCGCTGGCCGAGGCGACCCCGTCGACCGTCGTGGACCTCAAGGGCGAGTCGCACTACGCCGTCACCGTCGACGACCTGCCCCAGGTGTACCGGGACGTCGCCGAGGCCTGGAACAAGTGCCTCGAAGAGGGCGCCGACTTCTCCGACATGAACCGCGCGATGCGCGAGCGGGACGTGCCGCGCATCCGTGAGATCTGGGCGAAGCTGGTCGAGAAGCTCGACAACCAGACCTTCTACGGCTTCCTGTGCGACTCCGAGGCCTTCAAGTCCTTCCGGCACCGCGAGATCTTCGGCCAGGTCGGCTTCGGCACCGGCGGCTGGGACACCGACTTCCCCAACTCCATCCTGGAGATCCTGCGCGTCGTCTACACCGAGGCCGACGACCACCACCGCGGCATCGTCGGCGGCTCCCAGCAACTGCCGCTGCGCCTGTGGGAGCGCGAGCCGGCGAAGATCGTCCACTGGCCGTACGGCACCTCGCTCGCCTCCCTGCACCCGAACGGCGAGCCCCGCCCGGCCGTGACCCGGCTGCACCGCACCGCGGGCAACCAGATCACCGTGACGGACGCGAACGGCGACATCCGCACCTACCAGGCGGCGATCTTCACCGCCCAGTCCTGGATGCTGCTGTCCAAGATCGCCTGCGACGACTCGCTGTTCCCGATCGACCACTGGACCGCCATCGAGCGCACCCACTACATGGAGTCCAGCAAGCTCTTTGTCCCGGTCGACCGGCCGTTCTGGCTTGACAAGGACGAGGTCACCGGCCGGGACGTCATGTCGATGACCCTCACCGACCGTATGACGCGCGGTACGTACCTCCTGGACGACGGTCCGGACAAGCCGGCCGTGATCTGCCTGTCGTACACCTGGTGCGACGACAGCCTGAAGTGGCTGCCGCTGTCCGCGAACGAGCGGATGGAGGTCATGCTGAAGTCGCTCGGCGAGATCTACCCGAAGGTCGACATCAGGAAGCACATCATCGGCAACCCGGTGACCGTCTCCTGGGAGAACGAGCCCTACTTCATGGGCGCGTTCAAGGCCAACCTGCCCGGCCACTACCGCTACCAGCGGCGCCTGTTCACGCACTTCATGCAGGACCGGCTGCCCGCCGACAAGCGGGGCATCTTCCTCGCCGGCGACGACATCTCCTGGACGGCCGGCTGGGCCGAGGGCGCCGTCCAGACCGCGCTGAACGCGGTCTGGGGCGTCATGCACCACTTCGGCGGCGAGACCGACGCGACCAACCCCGGCCCGGGCGACGTCTACGACGAGATCGCGCCCGTGGAGCTGCCGGAGGACTGACCGGGCACCGGCCCGGGAGACGGGACGGCGGGGCGCGGGCGGCCGGTCAGACTCCGGCCGCCCGCGCCTTCTCGAACACCTCGGCGGCGACGTCCGTCAGCTCCGCCGCGTCCCGCGCGGTGCCCTGGAGGTCGAGCAGGATCTCCTCCAGACCGACCTCCGCGTACTCCACCAGGTCCCGCACGATCTGGTCGACGCCGCCCTGGAACGGCCGCCGGTCGGCGCCCTCGTACCCCGCGCGCCGGAACTCGGCGTTCACCCGCAGCACGGTACGGATCGGCTCCGTACGGCCCCGCTCCTCGGCCAGTTCGCGCAGCTGCCGCCACTGGTCGGCGACCCGCGTGCCGCCCATGGCCACCGGCAGCCAGCCGTCGGCCTTGTCGACCAGGCGCCGCCAGGAGCGCCGGTTGCCCGCGGCCAGCAGGATCGGGATCGGGCGCGCGGGCTTGGGTCCGACGACGGCCGGGGCGATCTTCGCCAGGGGGCCGTCATGGGCGACCGGATCGGGGCCCCACACCGCTCGGCACACGTCGATGATCTCGTCCAGCACCGCGCCGCGCTCCTCGAAGGGCCGGACGCCGGCGGCCGCGTACTCGTCCAGGGACCAGCCGGTGCCGAGCCCCGCCAGCACCCGCCCGCCGCTCGCCGCGTCGAGCGAGGCCAGCGTCCTGGCCAGCTGGAACGGCAGATGCAGCGGCGCCACCAGCACACTGGTGCCCAGCTCCGCGCGCTCGGTGGCCGCCGCGGCCAGGGCGAGGGTGACCAGCGGCTCCGCCACCGACCGGTACTGGTCGGGCCAGGGCAGGCCGTCGATGCCGTACAGCCCCTGGGTGGCGGGCTCCGGGAACAGGGCCCGTTCGAAGACCCACAGGCTGTCGTAGCCGATGTCCTCGGCGGCGCGGGCCACCGCCGGGACGTCCTCGCCGATCGAGTACTGCCGCATCTGGGGGAGACCGAGACCGAGCCGGGTCGTCATGTCAACGCTCCTTCGCCATCGGGATCTTTGCCGAGCAGGGGGTTCCACGCACGCGTGGTTCTCAGCACGCGAGCGGCGTCAGCAGCAGCCTGCCCGCGAACCCCACCGCCGCATCCAGCCGTTCGGCGAATTCCTCGGCGATGTCGGGGCTGTGCCGCAGCGCCCACAGGGCCCGCGCCGCCGCCCAGGCCGCGTCCCGGGCGCGCTCCAGGCTCCAGGCGCCCAGGAGATGGGTGAGCGGATCGGCGAGCTGGAGGAGGTCGGGGCCGGGCATCAGATCCTCGCGGACCTGTTCCTCCAGGGCGGTGAGGATCTCGCCGACATGGTCGAACTCGTCGGCCAGATCGGCGGGTTCGCAGCCGACGGTGTGGCAGGCGTCCACCACGGCGAGGGCCAGGTCGTGCCCGATGTGTGCATTGACACCGGCCAACGCGAACTGGAGCGGCCGTACCTGGGGATGGTGGCGCAGCTGGAACAGCGGCCGCCAGCAGGCGGGCGGTCTCAGGTCGGCCTCGGCGGCGTCGATCGCGGTGAGGTACCGCTCGGCGAAGCGCACGTCCAGCGCCGCGGCCGCCCGGGGATCGGGGAACTCCCCGGCGCCCAGGCGGCGGTCGATGTCCTCGGTGACGGTGAGGTACACGCGGTTGAAGACGGCGACGCCGTCCCGCTCGGGCAGGACGGCGGCCAGCGCCCGCATCCGGGAGACCACGGCGTCGACGGGGCCGGTGGTGCCGGCGGGGCCGAGGACGGGGGACGACTGCGACATGGAGGAAGGGTCGCAGCCCGGGCCCGGCCGAGGTGCCGACCGGCCCGGTGCGTCGCCGGAACGGGGGAACGGGTTCTTGACGACCCGGTGGGAACGGGTCCTTACGACTCCGTGGTCGGGGAGTCCGGGGAGTCCGGGTCGTAGCTGGAGGTGCCCTCGTCCAGCAGCGGCGCCTGCTGCTTGAGGTGGGCCGGGGCGAAGGCGCGCAGCGCGTGGTAGCCGGTGATGACGACCAGGGTGCCCAGCGCGATACCGCTGAGCGAGAAGTTGCTGGTGAACTTCATGCTGACGTTGCCCACCCCGATGATGATGCCCGCGGCGGCCGGCACCAGGTTCAGCGGATTGCGCAGATCCACCTTGGCGTTGAGCCAGATCTGCGCGCCGAGCAGGCCGATCATGCCGTACAGGATGACCGTGATGCCGCCGAGCACACCGCCCGGGATGGCGGCCACGATCGCGCCGAACTTCGGGCACAGGCCGAACAGCAGGGCGAAGCAGGCGGCCGCCCAGTACGCGGCGGTGGAGTAGACACGGGTCGCGGCCATCACGCCGATGTTCTCGGAGTAGGTGGTGTTCGGCGGGCCGCCCACCGCGGTGGACAGGATGGAGGCGACACCGTCGGCCGAGATCGCCGTGCCCAGCTTGTCGTCCAGCGGGTCGCCGGTCATCTCGCCGACCGCCTTGACATGGCCCGCGTTCTCCGCGACCAGCGCGATGACGACCGGCAGCGCGACCAGGATCGCCGACCACTGGAAGGACGGGCCGTGGAAGTGCGGCAGACCGATCCAGTCGGCCTTGGACACGCCCGAGAGGTCCAGGCGCCAGTGGTCGGTCAGCTTGCCGTCGCCGCCCACGGAGTGGATCTTGCCGAAGACCCGGTCGAAGACCCAGGAGATGCCGTAGCCGAAGAGCAGCCCGAGGAAGATCGCGATCCGGGACCAGAAGCCGCGCAGACAGACCACCGAGAGCCCGGTGAACAGCATCACCAGCAGCGCCGTCCACTGGTCCTGCGGCCAGTAGGTGGAGGCGGTCACCGGGGCCAGGTTGAAGCCGATCAGCATCACGACCGCGCCGGTCACGATGGGCGGCATGGCCGCGTGGATGATCCGCGCCCCGAACTTCTGCACCGCGAGGCCCACCAGGAACAGCACCACACCGACGGCGAGGGTCGCGCCGGTCACCGTGGCGCTCGTACCGCCCTGCGCGCGGATGACGGCGGCCACGCCCACGAAGGACAGCGAGCAGCCGAGGTAGCTGGGCACCCGGCCGCGGGTGGCGAGCAGGAAGATGACCGTGGCGACGCCGGACATCATGATCGCCAGGTTGGGGTCCAGGCCCATCAGTACCGGCGCCACGAAGGAGGCGCCGAACATGGCGACCACGTGCTGGGCGCCGAGGCCCACCGTCCGGGGCCAGGAGAGCCGTTCGTCGGGCCGTACCACTGCTCCGGGCGCGGGCGTCTTCCCGTCACCGTGCAGTTTCCAGCGCACGCCGAGGTCCATGGTGGGGTTTCGCTTTCTGTGGTGCGTCGTTGCGTCCTCGTGTCCGGGCAGCCGGGAGGGCCGGGGGACAGGGGGGTGTCCGCACCATTGTCGCTGGTCGTCGGCGCGGTCCGCGCACACCGTCCGCGCGGGGGCGTGCCGGGGGTGTGCGCCGGGTGCGTGCCGGGGCGCGCCAGGGGTGTGCCCCGGGGCGCCCCGGAGGGCGTGCTGAGCGGTCGCTTAGTATGGATGACCGTACGTCCCGGGGGCCACCCCCGACCGCCTTGTCCAGGAGCCCCGCCGTGAC
>NZ_MUNF01000530.1 GCF_002154555.1 Streptomyces murinus | reverse complement strand
CACAGGGAGTCGCCGGTGAGCTGCCCCGCACCTCCGCCGCCGAGACCCTGGCCACCGTGCAGGCCGCGGTGCTCACCGGCGACTCCCTGTGGATCGGCTACGTCAACGCCGAGGGCGCCGCCAGCCAGCGCGTCATCGCCCCGATCCGCGTGGAGGGCGGCTTCGTGACGGCCTACGACCACACGGCCGACGAGGTCCGCACCTACCCGCTGCACCGCATCACCGGGGTCGCCGAACTCGCCGAGGAGTGAGCCTCAACAATGAGCATTTTTCATTAAATCGCCAGCGTCGTTCCACGTCCTGAGGCATCCTCGGGCCGGGGGTATTGGACATGGGGAAAGCATCGAGGAAAAAGCAGGAACGGCGTTCAAGGGCGGCTTCGGCGCCTGTGCCACCGGCTGCGGGCGGGAACGACTCACCGCCCGCAGCCGACACCGGCCCAGACAGCCATGCTGATGCTGCTCTCGCGCGCCTGCTCCGCTCGAACTCACCGCGCAAGCCGAGCCTGGCTGCCGCGTATGCCTGCGGCTACATGACTATCGGCATGGCTCAACAAGAGGGGGACGGACCGAGCTGGTTCCACGAGACCGACCCGCTCGATGTTCTCTTTCTCGGGGCGACGTTCCCGGAGACGCCCGCTGATCCGACCGACTTCTCCAACGCGCGGGACGCCTGGCTGCGGCTGCTCCGTGGCACCGTGCATGGCAAGGGAATCGAGCGATTCGTCCGTGAAGCCGTCGCGGCGAGTGTCGAACTGGCACTGCCGGTGGACGACGGGCGGTTGATGCTGGCGCTCGCCGGCAGGCTGGAGGCGGCAGGACTCGATCGCCGGTCACTGCCACGACGGTTGATGCCCCAAGTAGCGCTCCAGGAATGTCGTTCGCTCGTCGGCCCAGATCCCGAACTCTCCCTTCCTCAGCCGCCGCCGCGCGCGAAGAAGCTGGTCAAAGATTTTTGGAGAAGCACCGAAGAGCAGGTTTGGGCCTTGGAGACACCTGCGGCCATCCTCCGTGAGGGGCTGCGCCGGCTCCAGGATCTCGGGCTGCCGGTGGAAGAGGAGTCCGGCCTGTTGCTGGCGGCGCTGTACGCGGCCCTGTTGACCAAGCCGGGCGAGATGTTGGAAGACATCCTGGCCCATGCCTGCGTGTGGGCCCTGTCCCAGGACGAGGGTTCACCCCTGGTGCCGGTGCTCGACACCCTCCTCGTCGCACCAGAGCGGGGATTGCCCGTCAACGAAGTCCTGGGGCATCTCTTCTCCGTGCCGGCGTTCACCGAGCCGATTCCTTCCGATGCTCTGCTCTGGACCAGTTCCCCGGGCTTGGCTCTGCCACGGATGGCTTTCGATCTGGGAATACCCGAAGTGATCACGCTGGGCGGAGAGATCACACCGGATCTACTCGACTGGACAGGCATGCATGCCCGGATGCGGATGGCCGACGCCGCCCGCCAGGATGCCGAGGAGTGGGCGGGGGCAGAAGACGATGGAGGCAGCGACACGGAGGCCACGCACCCGACCGAGGAGGGGAAGATCTCGGACGAGGAGTGGGACGAGCGACGCGAGGCCGTACACGATGCGGTGCGATGCAAGCTGGAGAAAACCGGCACGCCTCGGCGACGCGGTAACTCGGGGAAGAACGAAAAGACAGGGAGGAAGGAGCCGGCTCCGGCTGGATACCGCGCTCCGGACAGTTCCTGCGAACGCGTCTGGAACGCCGACGGCAGCTCGGAGACCCGCTTCTCGTCCAACACCCCCGCCGGGCAAGAAGTCATCGACATGGTTAAGGGGCAGCTGGACGCGTTCCGCGAGAAGTTCGGCCGCGAGCCCGGGCCGGATGATCCGTTCTTCTTCGACTTCGACGCCGACGAACCCACTCGGATCACCAAGGAGTACTTCGACAGCATGCTGCTGGAGTTCGCCGAGCGGGCCCCCGAGTTGGGCATCGACCCGGCCCTCTTCCGCGCGTGGCGCGAAGTGGGCTACGTGATCTCCACCGAGAACCGCGGCATGGCCACGGTTGCCGAGGTCCTTGCCTACCAGAGAGCCGTAGCTCGGCACCGCGGGGACGGGCAATGACCGACAGCACCCACAATCGCATCGGCGGAGGCGTCTTCTTCGCCCCCGTCATCCAAGGCCGGACCGTACATCTGACGCTCCCGGACCGACGGGATCCTGTGCTGGCCGGCCTCCCTCGTCAGTCGTCGGCTTTCGTGGGGCGCGAAACCGAGCTCGACCGGATCCACGCGGCTCTGAACCCAGCAAGCGGAGACGGCGCCGCGGGAACAGTCGTCGTATCGGGGCTCGCAGGGATGGGTAAGACCGAACTCGTTCTCCAGGCCGCGCACCGCGCACTGCGTGAACCGGACTGGTTTCCCGGCGGCGTTCTCTTCGCCGATCTGCACGGTCACGACAAGCGCGGGAAGGGATCGGTGAAACGCGCGCTCACCACGCTGCTGCGCAGCATCGGTGTCCCGGCGGAACACATTCCCCCGAGTACCGATGAACGGGCTGCTGTCTACCGCTCAGCACTTGCCACGCTGGCCGCCGCGGGGCGCCGGGTCCTTGTCGTGCTGGACGACGTGCCTGCCGGCGACGGCGTCCGTCATCTCCTGCCCGGCGACAAAGACACAGCCACGCTGATGTCCTCAAGGGATACCCACGGCGACCTCGAGGCACTCGCGATGACCTTGCGGCAGCTGCCGGCCGCCGAAAGCGGGCAGTTGCTCACCGTTGCGGTCCATGCCGCCCTGCCCGGCGATCACAGAACGGGGAAGGAATCAGACGAGACGAGACAACTGGCCACTTTGTGCGGCGGCCTTCCACTCGCCCTGCGCATCATCGCCAGTCTGCTCGTGGACATTCCGGGCCGCCCGCTGTCCGATCTGCGCAAGGCCATGGCGGACGCACACTCCAGACTCGCCGCACTCAGCCGCGACGAACGTGCGGTGACAGCTGCCTTCGAGCTCTCCTACCGCCGGCTCGGAAAGAAACAGGCCCAGCTCTTCCGTCTCCTGTGCCTGTCACCCGGCCCTGACTTCTCCACCGAGTGCGCGGCACAGCTCTACGGCGAAAGCATCGAGAACACCACGCGGCTGCTTCAGGATCTGGCCCGCAGAAACCTGGTCGAGTCACAAGAGCCCTACGGCCGCTGGAAGCAGCACAGTCTGGTCCGTCTGTACTCCAATGAGCGGCTCCGCAGCAGCGGTGACGAGTGGGGGACGGGCCTTATGCGGCTGTTCGTCCATCTCCACAAGACGGCAACCGATGCGGTAGACATCTTACTGCTGCCCGAGGCACTGCGATCGTCCGCCAAGTCCCGCTTCTCCGCTCCTGCGACTGCGATGCACTGGCTGGAGGCTGAGAGACAAACGCTCGTCGCAGCCGTCCTGTGGTCCCATCGGGTGAAGGACCATCCGGTCTGTCTGGCCCTGTCAATTCCTACCGCCCAGTTCCTTCGCGAGGCCCACTACGTGGAGGAGGCGTCCTGGACCCTCAAGGCGGGCATCCGCTCCAGCCGCAAACTCAGAGATCGCCTCTACGAGGCATCGCTCCTGAGTGCGATGGGCATCGTGCTCAGGGACATGCGCAAGCTTCGGAAATCCGTCCGTGCCCATTCCAAGGCCGTCAGAATCTGCCAGGACCTCAAGAACCGCGATGCTCTGGCGAGCGCACTCAACAATCTAGGGCTCTCGCTGCACGAGCAGCGCAGGTTCGACGAGGCGGTGGCGGCCCACACCGAGGCGGAAGCGCTCTACCGGCGCACCGGGTCCTTGTGGGCAGCCGCCCAGGCGCTCAGCAACACCGGCGAGACGCTGGCCGCGGCAGGCCGCCCCGACGACGCCGCACGTGCCCTACGGAAGGCCCTGAAGATCTTCCAGAAGCAAGGCGACCTGCGCGGCTACGCCCAGACCCTCGGCTCTCTCGCCAAGGTCACACGGGACAAGGGCGAGGCAGAGAAGGCCGTGGATCTACACAAACAGGCTCTCGATCTGAACGACGGCCTCTTGTTCCCCCACGAGCGGGCGACGGAACTGGCGAACTTCGGCGCCTCGCTCGCCCTCTCGGACGATTTCGGGGCCGCCCTCGCGGCACTGCGAGAGGCGCTTGCCACCTTCCGGCATATGAAGGATCGGCGGGGCGAGGCCATGGCCCTAGGCAATATGGCCATGGCGCGGCAGCGGCAGGAGAAGTGGCGCAAGGCCGTCGCCCTGCACACAGTGGCGACCGAGGCGTTCCTCGACAGCAATGACGATCACGGTCTTGCCCTGGAGCTCACCAGCCTGGCGCGCTCCCTGCTCATGCAGGGCCGGAACACTGAGGCTCTCAAGAACTTTGATCTGGCCGCCCGCCTGTACGACTCCGTCAGCGACATCCGCAGTGCCGACGAGACGCGTGTGATCGCCGAGCAGGTGAGGAAACGGCATGCCGTCGTCTCGCGATCCGTACGGCACCGCGCGTGATCACGCGCGAATTTGGCACACTGGACGTTTGGTCCCGGTGAAGGCCGTAGTGGAAAGGGTGTGCCGCGCGTGAACGGTCCACTGATCGTCCAGTCCGACAAGACCCTGCTCCTGGAGGTCGACCACGAGCGGGCCGACGACTGCCGGCGGGCCATCGCGCCGTTCGCCGAGCTGGAGCGGGCGCCCGAGCACATCCACACCTATCGGGTCACGCCGCTCGGGCTGTGGAACGCGCGAGCCGCGGGGCACGACGCGGAGCAGGTCGTGGACGCGCTGGTGGAGTACAGCAGGTACCCGGTGCCGCACGCGCTGCTCGTGGACATCGCCGAGACGATGGACCGCTACGGCCGCCTCACCCTCTCCAAGCACCCCGCGCACGGACTGGTCCTGACGACCACCGACCGGCCGGTGCTTGAGGAGGTCCTGAAGTCCAAGCGGATCAGCCCGCTGGTCGGTGCGCGGATCGACCCCGACACCGTGGTGGTGCACCCCTCCGAGCGCGGGCAGATCAAGCAGACGCTGCTCAAGCTCGGCTGGCCGGCCGAGGACCTCGCGGGCTACGTGGACGGCGAGGCGCACCCCATCGACCTGCGCGAGGACGGCTGGACCCTGCGGCCGTACCAGAAGCAGGCCGTGGAGAACTTCTGGCACGGCGGCAGCGGTGTCGTGGTGCTGCCCTGCGGTGCGGGCAAGACGCTGGTGGGCGCCGCGTCCATGGCGGAGGCGAAGTCGACCACGCTGATCCTGGTGACCAACACCGTCTCCGCCCGGCAGTGGAAGCACGAGCTGGTGAAGCGGACCTCGCTGACCGAGGACGAGATCGGCGAGTACAGCGGGACCCGCAAGGAGATCCGCCCGGTCACCATCGCCACCTACCAGGTGCTGACGACCAAGCGGAAGGGCGTCTATCCGCACCTGGAGCTGTTCGACTCCCGGGACTGGGGACTGATCGTCTACGACGAGGTGCATCTGCTGCCGGCTCCCGTCTTCAAGTTCACCGCCGATCTCCAGGCACGGCGGCGGCTGGGGCTGACCGCCACGCTGGTGCGCGAGGACGGCCGTGAGTCGGATGTGTTCTCCCTGATCGGGCCCAAGCGGTTCGACGCGCCCTGGAAGGAGATCGAGGCGCAGGGCTATATCGCGCCCGCCGACTGCGTCGAGGTCCGGGTGAATCTGACGGAGTCCGAGCGGCTGGCGTACGCGACGGCCGAGACGGAGGAGAAGTACCGCTTCTGTGCCACCACGGACACCAAGCGGAAGGTCACGGAGGCGATCGTCCGCAGGTTCGCGGGCCAGCAGATCCTGGTGATCGGGCAGTACATCGACCAACTCGACGAGCTGGGCGAGCACTTGAACGCCCCGGTGATCAAGGGCGAGACCTCCAACGCCCAGCGCGAGAAGCTCTTCGACGCCTTCCGTGAGGGCGAGATCAATGTGCTGGTGGTGTCCAAGGTCGCGAACTTCTCCATCGACCTGCCCGAGGCCACCGTCGCCATCCAGGTGTCCGGCACCTTCGGCTCCCGCCAGGAGGAGGCCCAGCGGCTCGGCCGGGTGCTGCGGCCCAAGGCGGAC
>NZ_MUNF01000053.1 GCF_002154555.1 Streptomyces murinus | reverse complement strand
AGGCTGCCCCCGGCCGCCGTCCCCGCCTCCCTGTCCAGCGGCGGCCGGGGGCAGCCTGCGCTCGTAGCACCACAGCCCGAAGCGCACCGCGGCCGCGCTGAGCACGGAAAGGAGTACGGCGGCGGACAGCTCGGGCAGCCGGTCGGGGGTGGCGTGCAGGAACTGGGCGGTGAAGAACATCATGAAGGCGAACACGCCGAGGCTGTGCCCGCGCGGCCCCCAGCGCCGGGCGTACACCCCGGCGCCGACGACGGCGAGGAAGGCGAGGTCCCGCGCCACCGGGTACGGGTGCAGCGCGGCCGCGGCGCCGAGCACCGGCAGGCCCACGACCGGAAGCAGCGCGGTGGTGACCGCCTGCCCGCGCACGGTGGCGTCGGCGACCGTGAACAGCGCGAGCAGCGCCGCGAGCCCGCCGGTGACCGCGCCGACGACAGAGTGCCCGACGAGCAGACAGACCACCACGGCGAGCCCGATGCCGAGGACGGCCCGGGACGCCCAGCGCAATCGCGCCCGACCCGGGTCCGGAGCCACGAACACCTTCTTCAGCACTGCTGCCCTCCCCATGGACACCTTGGAAGACCAAGGAAGACCGGAAAACAAAAGGCGCCGCGGGGATCCGCAGCGCCATCGACATGTCCATAAGAGCATCCCCTACCGCAGTGGCTCAAGTGATGCCCGATTCAATGGGCCAATGGCCCAGCACAAGGCCCTGTCGCGGACCCTGCGCGACGCCAACGGCGCAGGTCGAGCGGCACAGCGGTTCGAACGGGTATTGGGCCATTGGTACAGTCGTCCATCATGGCCGTGGACGAGCTCGACACCCGCATCCTGCGACTGCTTCTGGAGCAGCCGCGCACCAGCGTGCGCGAGTACGCCCGGATTCTCGGCATAGCCCGCGGCACGCTCCAGGCCCGGCTCGACCGCATGGAGCGCGACGGGGTGATCACCGGTACGGGGCCCTCCCTGTCCCCCGCCGCCCTGGACCACCCGGTGCTGGCGTTCGTGCACATCGAGGTCACCCAGGGCCACCTGGACGACGTCGGGGACGCGCTGGCGGCGGTGCCGGAGATCGTGGAGGCGTTCTCGATCACGGGCGGCGGTGATCTGCTCGCCCGGGTGGTGGGCCGGGACAACGCCCATCTGGAGGACGTCATCCAGAAACTGATCAGTCTGCCGGGCGTGGTCCGCACCCGTACCGAGGTGGCGCTGCGCGAGCGCGTCCCCTACCGGCTGGGCCCCCTGGTGGCGGCGGTGGGCCGCGCCGCCCGCGCCTGATCCCGGCATGCTGGAGCGCATGAGCGATCTCGGCGCCCTCGCGGTCATCTTCGATCTCGACGGAACGCTGGTGGACAGCGAGCCGAACTACTACGAGGCGAGCCGTCTGGCCCTGGCCGAGTACGGCGTGCCGGACTACACCTGGGCCGACCACGAGAGCTACGTCGGTGTCAGCACCCGGGACACGGTTCTGCTCTGGCGGGAGCGCTACGGGATGCGCGTCCCGGCCGAGGAACTGCTGGCCGCGACGGACCGGCGCTATCTGGAGCTGGCCCGCGCCCACACGCGCGTGTATCCCGAGATGCGGGCGCTGCTGGAGCTGCTGGCCGCCGACGGCGTGCCGACCGCGGTGGCCTCGGGTTCCTCCCCCGAGGCCATGGCCGCGGTCCTGGCCGGCACCGGCCTCGACGCCCTCGTCTCCGTGGTGGTCTCGGCGGCCGACGTCCTCCGCGGCAAGCCGGCGCCGGACACCTTCCTGGAGGCCGCCCGGCGGCTCGGCGCGGATCCGTACGACTGCGTGGTCCTGGAGGACGCGGCTCCGGGCGCCGCCGCCGCGCACGCCGCCGGGATGCGCTGCATCGCCGTCCCCTATGTCGCCGAGCAGGCCGACGATCCCGGGTTCACCACGGCGGACCTGCTGCTGCGCGACGGGCAGAAGGAGTTCACGGCCCGCTCGGCGTACGCGTGGCTCCGGGGGACGGCCACCATGAACTCCGCCTGATGCCTGAGACACCGAATACGACGCGAAACTTGGCGCTCTATAGCAGGACAAACACCGACGCGCCGGATTTTCCTCGCTTACCCGCTCAAGGCCCGGCCGCTGCTTAGCGTGGCCCCCATGACCATGGACACGGCCCGGCCGGCCGACGACCGGCGCCGCTGGCAGGCGCTCTGGGTCTGTCTTACGGCGGGCTTCATGACGCTGCTGGACAGTTCGATCGTGAATGTCGCCCTCCCCTCGATGGAACGCGGCCTCGGCGCCGACACGGCCGCCCTGTCCTGGGTCGTCTCGGGTTACGCGCTCACCTTCGGACTCGCCCTCGTGCCCGCCGGGCGGCTCGGGGACCTGCGCGGACGGCGCACGGTCTTCCTGTACGGGCTCGCCCTGTTCACGCTGGCCTCGGCGGCGTGCGGACTGGCCACCGACGCCGGCTGGCTGGTGTTCTTCCGGCTGTCGCAGGGCGTGGCCGCGGGCATCCTGGCGCCGCAGACCACCGGGCTGATCCAGCAGATGTTCCGGGGCACCGAGCGGGCGCGGGCGTTCGGCATGCTGGGCAGCGTCGTCGGGCTGTCCACGGCGATCGGGCCGCCCGCGGGCGGACTGCTGATCCATCTGTTCGGCACGGACGACGGCTGGCGCTGGGTGTTCTACGTCAACCTGCCGATCGGTGTCGCCGCCTTCTGCGCGGCGCTGCGGCTGCTGCCGCGCACCCCGCCCGCCACCGGCAGGCGCGAGGGCATCGACCTGACCGGGGTGCTGCTCCTCGGCACCGGCGTGCTGGCGCTGATGCTGCCCCTGGTGCAGGAGCAGCAGTGGACGGGCCGGCTGAAGTGGGCGCTGCTCCCGGTGGCCGCGCTGCTGCTGGCGGGGTTCTGGGCGTGGGAGCGCTGGCAGGGCTGGTGGGGGCAGGCGCCGCTGCTGGACCTGCGGCTGTTCGCCCAGCGGTCCTTCTCACTCGGGGTACTGCTGAATCTGGTCTACTTCGCGGGTTTCACCACGCTCTTCTTCGTCTACACGCTGTTCCTCCAGAACGGCGTGGGCTATACGGCGCTCGCGGCCGGGTTCTCCTCGCTGCCGTTCGCGTGCGGTTCGGCGATCGGCGCGGGGGTGAGCGGCCGGCTCGTCGTACGGCACGGGCGCAAGCTGGTGGTCGCCGGTCTCGCGGTGGTGGCGCTGGGCCTGCTCGCGGTGGTCGCGACGGTGCAGCTGGTGCCGGGACAGGGCGTGGCCTGGGCGGCGGCGCTGCCCCTGCTGATCGCGGGCCTCGGCTCGGGCGTCACCATCTCCCCCAACACCACGCTCACCCTGGCGACCGTTCCCGTGCAGCGGGCGGGCGCGGCGGGCGGGGTGCTGGTGACCGCCCAGCGCATCGGCTCGGCCGCCGGGATCGCCGCCGTGGGCGCGGTGTACTTCGCCCACCTGGCCAACCACGGCAGCCCGGCGCGGGCGCTCCAGCTGGGTCTGCTGACGGCCGTGGGCATCATCGTCCTCGCCCTGATCCTCGCGGTGGCCGACCTGCGGGAACGGCAGACGGAACCACTGGGCGCGGTACGCGGCGCGGCACGGCCGGAGGAACACGATCAGGCGGTTTGAGGAACGTTCGGCCTGAGAGCGCCTCGGCGCCCGCCGTCTACGAGCGCTTCTTCGGCTTCCCGCGCTTCGCCGCCGGCTTGGCCCCGCCCGTGCGGGCCCGCTGCCCCCGGCCGCCCGAGGACTTGGCGGCCCCGGGCTTCTGCCGGGCGCCGGACTGACCGGCGCCCCGGGACTTCTTGTCGCCCTGGGGCTTGCCCGCCGATTTGGCTCCCGGCTTGGCCGTACGGCCCTCCGCCGTACCGCCGTCCGCGGGGCGGCCCGCCGCCCCGCGCCCCCGGGTGCTGTTGACCGTGCGGCCCCGGACGATGCCGATGAACTCCTCGACCAGGTCGGTGGTGGCCGCCTCCGGCCAGGACAGGGCGACGCCGGACCGGGGCGCGTCGGTGACCGGGCGGTAGGTGAGGTCGCGGCGGTGGTAGAGGCGGGCGAGCGACTGCGGGACGACGAGGAGGCCGACGTTCGCCGCGACCAGCTCGATCGCGTCCTGGGTCGTCGCGGGCCGCTCGAACGCGGCCTCGCCGGGTGGCCGGTCCCAGTCGAAGACGTCGTCCAGGGGATGGAAGAGCACCTCGTCGGCGAGGTCCTCCAGGGTGACCTCGCCGGCGGCCGTGATCACATGGTCCTTGGGGACGACGACCACGCTGGTCTCGGTGTAGAGCGGGATCGCGCTGAAGAAGTCGCGGTCCACGGGCAGCCGTACAAGACCCGCGTCGGCCTCGCCCGCGCGCATCAGCTCCGGCGCCTCGGCGGCCGGGACCTGCGTGAGGGTGAGCGGGATGTCGGGCAGGCGTTCGTGCCAGACCTTCACCCATTTGGCGGGTGTCACTCCGGGGACGTACGCGAGCCGGAACGACGGTGATTCCTCCGAGCCTGTCACCAGGCCAGGTTACCGGCCGCGGCGCCGCCCATGGTCACCGGCCGTGATCCCCGCCGTCTGCCGCCCGGCTCGTGGTCGGCTCCCGCACGCACGGCCGATACCCTTGTCCTCATGAAGTCGCAGCAGAGCACCCAGACGATGAAGCCCGCGACCGCGGCGAAGAAGCTGGGTGTGTACCTCCCCGCCACCCCCGCCTCCTTCCAGGAGGGTGCGGTCTCGCGTGCCGAGCTCAACGAGCTCCAGGCCGACCCGCCCCAGTGGCTGCGCGAGCTGCGTCTCAACGGTCCGCACCCGCGTCCGGTGGTCGCCTCGAAGCTCGGCGTCTCCATCGCCGGTCTGGCGCGCGGCGGCGTCACCGAGGCGCTGACCACGGAGCAGATCGAGGCGCTCAAGCAGGAGCGGCCCGAGTGGCTCCTCAAGGAGCAGGCCACCCAGGTCGAGGTCCGCAAGGAAGCGGCGCGGATCAAGAACCTGAAGCAGCAGAAGGACGCGGCGAAGGACTCGTCGCAGAGCTGATCGCCCGCTTCTCCACAGGCTTGTCCCCAGCGCCCTCCGTTCGTCGGAGGGCGTTGTCAGTGGTCGCCTCTAGAGTTCCCGTCACTTGATCACTGCGGTGCGGGAGGCACGTATGGGGTGGGTGTCGGCCGGTGACTACGAGGTCGCCCTCGACGGCAAGAAGGTGGTGTGCCGCAACGCGTCCGGGCGGTTGTTGAAGTCGGTGCCACCGAAGATCGCGGACGATCCCGCGGTCGTCGGTCTGAAGCAGCTCGTCGAGTGGCTGGAGCGGCACGAGTCGCGGTGCCTGGCCGATGCCGAGCGGTGGATGGTCCGCTCGCTGCCGGTGCCGTCGGCCCTCCTCACCGGCGTATGGCCGGATCCCGCCTGGCAGTCGGCGCTGCGCGACCTCGTGGTCACCGGCGCGGACGGACAGGTCGCCGGATTCCTGCGCGACGCCGACCCCGAGCGCGGTCTCGGCCTGGTGGATCTCGACGGCGACACCGTCCGCATCGCCCCCGAGCTGGTGCGCATCCCGCACCCCGTGCTCCTCGAAGACCTGGAGGAGCTGCGGGAGTTCGCGGTGGAGCTGGGTGTCGAGCAGCGCGCCCAGCAGTTGTTCCGCGAGGTCTGGCACCGCCCGGCCGTCCTGGACGCCAAGGCGACGCAGATCGAGGAGTACGCGGGCGGCGTCTTCAAGGAGCTGCGCTTCCTGCACGGCCGCACCGCCCAGCTCGGCTACCGCGCGCGTGGTGGTTACGCGGTGTGCTCCGTGGTGGAGGACGGCCGCGCCGTCGAGGCCCGCGTCTGGATCGGTGACTACGACGGTTACGCGCAGACCGAGACCGGCCCGCTGGCCTGGTCCGAGCCGGGCGGCCGGGTGCTGAGGCTCGATCAGGTCGGGCCGGTGGCCTGGTCGGAGGGCATGCGCATGGCGGCGGCGCTGTACGCGGGGCGGGACATCGAGGACGAGGAGCGGGCGGCATGACGTACGACGAGAACACGGTCACCGCGCTGCTGGACGCCGGCGCCGTGCTGCCGCCCGGGAGCACCGCCCGCGAGGACGCCGACAGCCTGACGGTGCGCACGTACACGCACCCCGCGCTGGAGGGGCGCCGGGTGGTCCGGCTGGTGCCGGCCACGCTGGGCGAGGCCGAGGACCTGGCGCTGGAGTTCCTGGGCCTGGCCCGGGAGCCCGAGTCGCCCGTGGTCGGGCAGGTGCGCCGGGAGACGCTGGGCTTCCCGGCCTGGGCGCTGGTCCACGACCCGGCGAACGGCCATCACGCGCTCGCCCTGGTGAAGGACGTCGAACGGCTCGCCCGGCAGGCCAAGTCCCGTCCGGGCACCGCCAAGGAGGGCTTCGAGGCGCTCGGCGAGCGGCTGGGGCGTGCGGTGCCGCACTTCCTGCCGACGTTCTACGAGCAGGCCGCGCGGGTCTTCCTGGGACACGAGAACACCACGTACGCGGCGGCGTTCTTCGGCAAGGCCCGCGAGGCCGAGCGGGTGCACGCGCTGGCGGTGGACGAGGAGCGGCGGCGCGCGGTGTTCCTGGAGTTCGCCTTCGCCGGGGCGCTGACCGTCAAGGCCCTCAAGGAGTATGTGAAGGATCTCTCCGCGCGGCTCGAACCCGCGGCGGCCTGGGCGCAGTTCCGGCAGCTGACGGTGGAGCGCTGCGCGGCCGGTATGCCGCCGTACGCCTCGCTGCCGCAGGACGCGCGCGGGCTGATCAAGGCGGCGGGCCTGGACCGGGTGACGGAGGAGTGCGCTCTGGTCGCCGACCTGATCGCCTCCCCGGCGGCGGTGCGCGCGCCCCGGTCCTTCTGGACCGCCTACCGCGCGGTGCTGCCGGTCCTCGCCGAGCGCCGGCCCGAGACCCGGATCCGACTGCTGGAGATCATGCCGGCCGGGCTCGGCCGGGAGGTCGAGGACGACGAGTTCTGGCTCGCGCTGCTCGCGGAGACGGGGGCCGAGCATCTGCTGACGGAGCCCGCGCAGGCCGCGGCGCACGGGGTCGATCCGGCGGACTGGCTGAGCCGTTGGGCGTCCTTCCGCAAGCACGGCGGGTCGTTCTCCTTGCGTTCGCCCGGCACGCTGGCGCTGGTCCGGCGGATGACCCCGGGGCTGGTCGCCGCCGGGCGCCCGGTGGCGCTGTTCGCGGGCGGCTGGCACGCGGGCGCGGACCTGGACCTGCTCGATCTGTGTCTGACGGAGGGCATCGCGCTCACGGTGCCGGGCAGCGGCGAGCGGACGTTCCTGCCGCTGCCCAACTGGCTGACGGACACCCGTGAGGGCGCGCGCGACCTGGCGGCGGTGGCGGCCGACCCGCGGCTGCAGCGCCTGCTGCACACCGCCCTGGGCCAGGTCGGCGGCCATGCGCGCGCCACGGAGATGCTGCGGACGCTCGCCGGGCACCCCGTCCTGTCCGAGGTGCTGCGGGAGTGGCTGGACGAAGCCGCCGACGACTTCACGGACGCGGTGGGCCTGCCCGGCGCCGGCCACGCGCTGAACCGGCTGCACGCCTTCCGGACGATCGCCTCCGAGGTCAACCCCGGGGCCGTGGCCCGGATCGCCGCCCACCCGACGGCGCCGCTGCTGACGCGTACGCTGCGCGCCGGCATCCTGGACGAACTGGGCTGGCCCGCCCTGGAGGAGGCGCTGGCCGTGCTGGACGCGCAGACCCGCGTCCAGGGGCCCGGCCATCGGCACACCGACTCGATCGCCGTGCACGAGGCATGGCCGGCGCTGATCGTCGCGCGCGGCCACAAGGCGCTCGTGGTCGGGCCGCAGGGGGTGCTCCTGGACCACGAGCTGCGGCTGCCGCACGACCCGGACCGCTGGCAGCAGCCCCGATTCCGTTATGTGGACGGCGAGTTGCTCGTCATGTGGCGGCAGGGCAGCAAGCAGTACGGTTACTGGTCGTCCCGGCCGGCCGACGTCTTCGAGCTCGGCGGCGAGCAGCTGCCCTCCTGGTGGAACCCGAACGAGACGATCATTCCCTCCGTCCCGCTGCCCGGCGGCGGGCGTGCGAGCGGCGGCAAGGCGCTGCACGCCGGTGACACGGTCCTGCCGCCGACCCGGGGTCTGCTCGGTGACGGCAGCACCCTGTGGCGCCGGGGCAGGGACGGCCGGCGCACGGTGTGGCTGGAGTACGACCCGGCCACCGGGACGCACGGCCGCGCCTCCCTGCCCGCCCTGCTGCGCGCGGGCATCCGCGAGGACGCCGAGCTGCTCACGGAACGCTGCGAGGTGCTGCCGCTGCAACCCGGCCTGGAGGACAGCCCGTTCGGCACCGACGGCACGGTGCTCGGGCACTGGGTGCGCACGGAGGGCGAGGGCGACGCCAAGCTGCGGACGGCGGGCACACCGGACGGGCGGACCGTCTCGATGGCGGCGGCCGCGACCCAGCCGGACGGCATTCCGGTGGGCGCGCTGCGGCTGCCGGGCGGTGCCGAGCCGGTCGTCGTGGAGCGGTACCGCGGCATCGGGCTGCTGACCCCGGGCGGCGCCGGGCACGGTCCCGGTGAGCTGGGGCGCGTATCGCCCCAGGGTCCGGGCGGTGAGTTCGCGGCGGGCACCCGGTTCGTGCCCCCGCTGTCCTTCTGGCACGCGCTGCGCCCGCGCGACGTCCAGGGCTCGGCGGTGCTGCGCGCCCTGAGCGACGAACGGGTCGCCGAGGTGCTGCGCGTGGCCGCCGAGGCGCTGGCGAAGCGGCAGGAGGCGCTGTCCCGCGCCGGGGACGACGAGCAGGCCAGGGCCGCCGTGCCGAGCGCCGACCTGGTCGTCCGGCAGATCGTGGCCGGCGCCCTGCCGGGGCTGACCGACGACCGGCTGCTCATCGGTGTCGCCGCGCTGGTCAGGTCGACACTTCGGCTCGCCGACTCGGCGACCGCGTTCGCCCGTCCCCCGCAGGAGCGGACCCGGCTGCCGCGCCATCGCACCGAGGGCATGTTCGCCGACTACCGCCCTGCGCACGGCGACGACCACAGCGTGTACGCGGCCGTGTCCGGGCTCGGCCCCCTCCAGGGCTGGTGGCGGCAGGAGGTGTGGAACGCGCTGCGCCAGATCCGCGCGGTGAACCATGTGCTGTCCGGCCGCCCCGCCGACGGCGTCCCCCTGCCCGGCCGGGAGCGGCTCGACGCCCTCACGGACGGCTGGAAGAGCGAGGAGTTCACCGTCCCGGGCATCGCCATGGTGTGGCCGCAGGTGCTGGGCCGGCTGCGCGCGCTCGCCTACCGGGCCGCGTCGCCCGCCCTGACCGAGGCCCGGCGGGAACCACTGCTCCTGCTGTTCGAGGCCCTCGCCGAAGGACCGCTCGCCGGGGCCGGCGGCACGCTGCGGCAGATGGTCCTCGGCGAACCGCACGACAAGCAGCAGCGCGCCGGCCAGGTGCTGCGCCGCGCCGGCCGCACCGTGGTGATCCTCGGCTGCGAGAACGTCGACACCCGCCAAGGCCGCGTCAACTGGCTGGCGCTGGACCACGATCCGAGCGGCGCGTTCGGCGCGGTCGCCCACTTCACGCTGGACCAGGAGACGCGGTACGAGACGACGATCACCGGCGAGGACCTGGCCGCGCTGACCCGTCTGGTCCGGGAGAAGGGCGCCGCGCCCTGGGCGGCGGGGGCACCCGAGGCGCTGGTCGCGGCGAGCGGCGGCGGTCTCGGCCCCGCGCAGGCCGCCGTCCTGCTCGCCGGGCAGCCGCAGGACATCGAGGCCGAGGGCCTGGCGGTGATCGGACTCAAGCCCAAGCAGCGGGAGTTCGGCGCCGCCCTGCTGCACGGCCTCGGCTCGGAGGCGCGCACGGCGCTGCTGGGCGCGCTGCTGCCCCGCGACCCGGCCGACCTGTGGACGACCGGTCCGGACACGGAGGCCGCGGGCCGGGTGTGGGCGGAGCGGCTCGGCTCGCTGGTCCGGGTGCCCGAGGACATCAGGACCGAGCTGACCGGGCTCCCCGTCGAATACGCCGAGGAGGTGCTCAACCCGTCCCGTACCCCGTGGCTGAGCCGCACCACGGTGCTGCGGCCGGACAGGGACGGCGACCTCGTCCCCGAGGACCCCTCGGCGATGCCCTCCGGACACGGTCTGGTGAACGCCGTCGACGGGCTCGCCGCCCTCGCCTACGGCCTGCCGCACGGCCACCCGCTGCGCGCCGCGCTCCCGGCCGGGCTCGCCGCCGTACGCCGGCGGCTGGCCGACCCCGAGCTGATACTCGGCCTCGGCGTCGAGCGGACGGAGAAGGGCGCCCCGACCGCGGCCGAACTGCGCAAGGTGTACGGGCTGCCCGCGACCTGCGGCGCGGACTCGCACGGACTGACCCGGGTGGGCGAGGCGATCGTGCTGCGCCCCTGGTACCAGGACGTGGAGACGGTCCTGATCCGGCCGGCCGGGCTCGACGGGCCCGACGACGCCGTGTTCGGGCTGCTGGCGGGGCTGGTCGGACCGCACCAGGGGCGTCCGCTGCACGCCGTACGCACGCTGCTCGGCGAGGAGTTGGGCCGCGCGGTCGGTGTCGAGGGGGCTTCGGGGTACGCGCAGGATCCGACGGTCAGTGTGCCCGCGCTGGTCGCCGAGGTGGCCGGGACGTACGGGCTGGGCGAGGACGCGGCCGCGCTCTACCTCCAGCTGCTCGCCCTGCCCGACCCGACGGACCGCAACTGCGCCCGTTGGACCGGTTGGCGTCCGGCCCGGCTGAAGAAGGCCCGCGCCGAACTGGCCGCGACGGACCTGGTGGTCGAGGCCAGACGCCCGCGCGCCGGGCGGACGTTGTTCCTGCCGTGCGGCTGGCGCGACCTGGGTTCTCCCGCGCTGCCGCTGGAGACCTGGAAGGAGTCCCTGTACCCGGTGCCGCCGCGCCGGCGCGCGGTACCGCTGCTTCCGGTCGCCGAGCTGTTCGCGCAGGCCTGGAACCGCGTCCGGACGGGCGACGCCCCGGCGTACGAAGAGCTCACGACGCGGGCGACACGGAAGGGGCGGCGCCGGTGACGAACGGGGGCGGGGGTGTGGCC
>NZ_MUNF01000529.1 GCF_002154555.1 Streptomyces murinus | reverse complement strand
CGGCGGCGCCGTGGCCGCGGGCGACGAGCGTGCATACAGGCACCGCGCGCCGAACTCCCCGACCGCATCGCCGGACTGCTGGAGCGGCTGAGGTCGGCCGACCGGGAGAACCAGCGGCTGCGGCAGGCCGCCACGCGCATACGCGCCGCCGAACTGGCGGGCAGGGCACGGGACTCGGGCGGAGTCCTGGTGGTCACCGCGACCACGGACGACGGCACGGACGGCGCCAGGACCCTGGCCGTCACCGTCCGCGACCTGCTTCCCGCGGAGCGCCCTGGAGTCGTGGTCATCGGCACGGCCTCCGGCGGCAGGGCGAACCTGGTGGCCGCTGTCAACGCGTCCGCCAAGGCGTCGGGGCTGCACGCGGCGCGGCTGGTCAAGCGGCTCCTGAACGGCAAGGGCGGCGGATCGGCCCAACTGGCCCAGGGCGGCGGTATGTCCGCGGACCGTCTGCAAGACGTCCTGGAGGCCGTGCCGACAACTCTCTCCGAGCGCTGATGACTTGCGGCTGGCCTCCGTTCGGGCGAAAGAGTCGACCAACGCGACAACCCCACCTCGGGTAAGGGGAGTTATCACCACATGACTGTTACCGTTCAGGTCGACACGACCCGCCCCGTGGCCACCCTCATCAACGTCTTCACGGTCTCCCCCGACCGGCAGTACGAGCTGATCGAGTTGCTCGCCCGCGCCACGGAGGAGACGATGAAGCGCCAACCCGGCTTCGTGTGCGCCAACTTCCACGCCTCCCTCGACGGGGAACGCGTGATCAACTACGCCCAGTGGGAGACCGAGGAGCACTACCGGGCGATGCTCGAGAACATCGAGGCCCGCGTCCACATGGACCAGGCGGCGAAGATCGCGACAGACGTGCAACCACGGCTTTTCTCGGTCGAGTCGGTCCATCCGCGCGACTGAACTCGATGACGGACTGGCACCGGGGTGCCTCGCCCGAGCGGATCCGCTGGCTTCCGGTCTCAGAACGGGCGACAGCCCGCAACCGTGGTCGGCGCGGGCTGTACGCCGCTGCCGTCGAGCCCGCTCAGCTTCCCTGGAGCGGCTGGAGAAGGATCAGTGACGCCAGCTTGGGGAAGGTCTCCGCGAGGTCGCTCTTCGCCTCGCCTGACAGTGCGTTGAACTGGGCCACGATCTCCTGGACCGTTTCTCGGAGCTTGGCCGGGTCGGGCGCTTCGTCCCCGATGGGGTGGAGGCTCCTGACCTTCTCGATGATCGACTGGACGAACGCCTTCGCCTCCGGTTTGAGGGAATCGATCTTTTCCTTGATGAGGTTCCGGAGCTCCACGGCTTTCTCGTACAGTTTGGGCGACTTCTCCTTGAGCGCGGCGAGCAGCTCGTCCTCGTTGTTGAATTGCTGGATCTTCGAAGCCAGATCCTTGAGAACGCTCTTGTCCTCATCGGTCAGCTCCAGGAAGAAAGCGGTCACCTCCGAGGGGAGGACATTGGCGAGCGCGGCCGGGAGGCTCCCCTCGGTTCCCTCAAGCGACACAAGACTCAGGATCGGCTCGTCCAGCGCCTCCACATCGGCCAGCACCGGGGGAAGAGAAGCCTCTGTCCCGGAGGCCGGCAGCACGGTGTACGACGGCCGAGGCGCCGCGTGGGCTATCGCCACGGGTCCGACGGCGGAGAGCGCCACGGCGGTCACAGCTCCCAGCGTGAGGGAGTTTCTGACCGCAAAGGCGACGGGATTCCTGCGCATGCTGTGCTCCATTCCATGTCGGCGCCGCACCCCCGGTACGGTGCGAATTCCGTTGGCGTTTCCGCATTGCCGAAAATCGGCACCCCCGCGAGAGGAGAGTTACACGGGCGAAGCGACACTGCAGGGAGATGGGGCCGAATGGAGGGACACGGGGTTCAACTCGACAGGATCGGTCGGAGTGGCTCGGGGGTGCGTTTGACGGCGTGGCTGACGATGGCCGTCTCGACGTGGGTGATGCCGAGGCCGACCAAGTCCCGGGAAAGGAAGCCGTAGAGGGCTGTCAGGTCCGGGAAGTACGCGGCCGCGTGCAGGTTGGAGGGTCCCGAGGTCGCGAACGCGCCGTGCACCGCGGGGTGGTCGGCCAGGGCCTGGCCGGCGGTGGCCAGATGGTCGGGGGCCACATGCAGCAGGAGCTTGGCCTCGATGGGCAGCCCGAGGCGGCACGGATCGACCAGGACCTGGGTGACCAGCCGGCCCTGGGCGGTCAGCCGGGTGAGGCGGCGGCGCACCGTGCTCTCCGGGTGGCCGGTGCGCGCGGCCAGGGTCGCCGAGGTCAGGCGCGCGTCCGGGGTGAGGGCGTCGAGGAGCGACTGTTCCAGGGCATCGGTGTCGACGCCGTACGGGCCCGAGGGGTCCGAAGCGGTCGCCCCGGGGGCCGGTTCGGGCGGGGCCAGCGCGGCGCGTTCCGTCTCGGTCAGCACGTGGTGGCGCCATTCGGAGGTGAGCCGGAAGACGTGCAGGATCGTGGCACTCTCCAGGGACGTCACCGCCTGGGTGGAGGGCAGTTGGCGGAAGACCAGCGGGTCGCGTGAACCCGGCTCGGTGCGGGCGACGGCGAAGATCTCGTCGCCCGCGGTGGTGACGTCGATGAACGGGATGTCCTCGCGCGCCGCGAGCGCGGCC
This sequence comes from Streptomyces murinus, assembly GCF_002154555.1. Classification (GTDB taxonomy): domain Bacteria; phylum Actinomycetota; class Actinomycetes; order Streptomycetales; family Streptomycetaceae; genus Streptomyces; species Streptomyces murinus. The sequence continues at coordinate 3,115 of NZ_MUNF01000529.1, read as the reverse complement.
ACGATGGTGTCGAGTCTCCCCCGCAGGACCCGGATGCGCAGGAACAGGGCCCCGGCCGCGCCGCCGTCGCGCGGTCGCGCGACCGGCGAGATCACCACACGCACGGTGCCGTCGGCGCCGAGCGCGTGCAGTCGGCGGCGCACGGTGACGGGGCTGAGCCCCAGCACGCGGGCCGCCCGCTCCGCGGTGATGCGGCCGTCCCACTGAAGGACGGCCACCAGCCGCTGATCGGTGTGGCTCAGTACGGAATCCGCCGACGCGCGTGCCATGGCGGCAAGTTTCGCCCATTCCGGCGCTGTGCGGAGCCCGATTCGGGGAATTCACGCCGAGCATGGACGGCATCTCCCGAGATCGGCGAATTCACCCATGGAGGTCCATGTGCCCGCATTGCAGCAACGGAGAGAAGTACGCTTCGCCAGCGGCGACACCGCGTGTTCCGCCTGGCACTATCCGGGGTCCAACGGCGGCTGCGTGATCATGGCCGGGGGAACCTCGGTGACGAAGGAACCGGCCACGGATCAGTTCGCGGCGAGGTTCCACGAGGCCGGTTTCGCGGTCCTCGCCTTCGACCACAGGCGGTTCGGGGCGAGCGGTGGCACGCCGCGCCAGATCGTCCGCTTCGACGAGCAGATCGCCGACTGGCACGCCGCGATCGAGTGCGCGGCCACGCTGCCCGACGTCGACCCGGACCGGATCGCGCTGTGGGGCTTCTCCCTCGCGGGCGGCCATGTCTTCCGGGTCGCGGCCGACCACCTGCGACTGGCCTGCGCGATCGCGCAGACCCCGCTGGTCGACGGTCGCGCGGTCGCTCCCCACGCGCTGCGCTCCATGACGCCCGGCGCGGCGCTCCGCCTGTTCGGCCGAGGTGTCGCGGACGCGCTCGGGGGCCTGGTCGGACGGCCGCCGCTGCTGGTCCCGACCGCCGGGGCGCGCGGCTCGGTCGCCTCGCTCACCACGCCCGACGCCCTGGACGGTGACCGGGCGCTGGATCCCGGCCGTCGCCACACCGGCTGGGAGCAGACGGTCGCCGCGCGGATCGTGCTGCGGCTCGGCGGGTACCGGCCCGGCCGCCATGCCTCCCGCATCCGTTGCCCGCTGCTGGTGGTCGTCTGCGACCAGGACCGGAGCGCGCTTCCCGCGCCCGCGGTCCGGGCGGCCGGGGAAGCGCCGGCGGCCGAGGTGGTTCATCTGACGGGCCGCCATTACGCCCCGTTCCTGGAGTCGCACGAACAGGCCGTCGCCGCGGAGCTCTCGTTCCTGGAGAAGCATCTGGCTCCGCGGGTTCCCTGACACGCCGGTACCGCCGCCCCCGTGGGGTGCGGCGGTACCGGCATGCCTCGGGCCGGGCCTACGGGGCCATTTCGTACGACCCGGACAGCGCCTCCACCTGCTGCCAGACCCGGGCCGTGCGGTCCTGGTCGGTGACGGGGCGGCGGATCGCGTCGAGGGCCCAGGCGCGCTGTTCCTCGGTTGCCGAGTCCTTGCCGTGCAGTTCGACGGCCTGTGCGGAGAAGTCCCGTACGAGGACGGCGAAGAGTTCGTCGAGCACGTCCGTGTCCAGCCCGGTCAGGGCGGCCTGCTCCAGGACGAGCTGACCGTGCACGACGAGGGCGAAGAGCTGGCCGACCGCGAGGACGAGGTCGAGGTCGCGGCTCTGCTCGGCGTCGGGAGCGGCGGTGGCGACGAACGTGCAGAGCGCGTCGGCCTGTTCGCGCAAGCGGCGCACGTTGGGCAGGTGCGCGTACGTGTCGAAGGCGGGCCGCCAGTCGTGGAAGCGCACCGAGCCCAGGCCGCGGGCGGGGCCCTGCCGGAACAGGAAGTCGTCGTTCTTCGCGTCGTGGCGGGTCGGTACGGCGGGGTAGTCGGCGGGGTCGAGGAGGTGGCTGCGCAGGAACTTGAGGATCAGCGCCAGGTTGACGTGGACCGTGCCCTCCAGCTTGGGCAGGCTGCGGATCTCCACGGCCGCCTGGGCGAAGTAGTTGTCCCTCTCGAAGCCCTTGGCGGCGATGACGTCCCACATCAGGTCGATGACCTTCTCTCCCTCCGTGGTCACCTTCATCTTCGTCATCGGGTTGAAGAGGAGGTAGCGGCGGTCGTCGGGGCCCGCGCTGCGGAAGTAGTCCACCGCGCGGTCGCTGAACGCCTTCATGCCGACCAGCCGGACGTACGCGTCGGTCAACTCGCGCCGTACGTGCGGGAAGTCGGTGACGGGGCGGCCGTAGAGGACGCGGTTGTGGGCGTGGGTGACGGCCTCGTACATCGCGTGCTCGCAGATGCCGATGGAGGCGGTGCACAGGTTGAACTTGCCGACGTTGACGGTGTTGAGGGCGGCGTCGAAGGCGGCGCGGCCCGTGTGCAGGACGTCCTCGGCGGCGACCGGGTACTCCTCCAGGCGGAACTCGCTGACGAACTTCGAGGAGTCGACGACGTTCTTGACCAGGTGGTAGGCGGGGTGGCGGCTGTCGGCGGCGAAGAAGACGTAGCCGTCGGGCCCTTCGACGTCGGTGCGGCGGCCGAAGACGGAGACGAGTCCGGCGGCGTTGCCGTTGCCGATGTAGTACTTGGAGCCGGTGGCCCGGAAGCCGCCGTCGGCCGCGGGTTCCAGCAGCATGTCCGTGGAGTAGATGTCGGCGCCGTGGGTCTTCTCGGAGAGGCCGAACGCGAACACCTCGCCCTCGTCGAGGAGTTCGGCGGCGCGGGCGCGGGCGTCGGCGTTGTCGCTCTGCCAGACCGGGCCGAGGCCGAGGATCGTGACCTGCCAGGCGTACCAGTAGTCCAGGCCGTAGAAGCCGAGGATCTCGTTGAGCGCCGCGATCCGGGCGGTGTCCCAGCGCTTGTCCGGCTCGCCCTGCCCGGCGGCGGACGACGGGGTGAGGAAGGTGGCGAACAGGTTCTCCTTCGCCGCGAAGGCGAGGAAGTCGCCGAGCCAGGCGCGGCTGCGGTAGTCCTCGATCAGCCGCCGCTTGCCGCGCTCCTCGAACCAGTCGACGGTGGCCCGCAGCAGGCGGCGCGTCTCGGGGTCGAAGTGCGCGGGGTAGTAGGTGCGCGGGTTGAGCAGCAGCTGGTCAGCCATGGGTGAGGGCGCCTTTCGGCTGGTGGGCGGGTGGGATTCGGG
>NZ_MUNF01000528.1 GCF_002154555.1 Streptomyces murinus | reverse complement strand
CCAGCCACCGGGGGCGCCGGGGCCGCAGGACAGCTGCTGGTCCAGGACGGTGTGACCGGCGACGCGCAGGGTGAGGCGGGTGGTGAGCAGACCGGGCCGCTCCCCCGCCCGTCCGAGCACCTGCTCCTCACGGAGCACCAGCCGGGCATCGGCGGCGAGTTCGGCGAGGGTGGTGACGCGCAGGTCGCTGCCGGTGGCCGAGATCAACTGCTCGGGCAGCCAGTGCAGTTCGGCGCCGTCGGCCACATCGAGCCGGACGTCGTAGCGGGCCTCACCGGGTGCCTGGCCCGGCAGGGCGAGGGTGGCCGCGGCGGAACCGAGCCACAGCCGGGCTCCCTCCTCCACCTGGGCGTCCAGTGTGAACCGGTCACCACCGAGGGGACCGCTCATCGCACCGACGACCATCACCCGGGCCTCGGCCCCGCTCCCCCGGATACGCCGCACCGCCAGCGGGCCCGAGCCGTCCAGCACGGGCAGCGCGGTACCACCACGCCCATCGGCACGGGCCACGATCCGGGCATCGGCGCGGACACCGGCGGGGGCCGTGCCCGGGAGCTCGGTCCCAACGCCGGTCGGGGCCGCGCCCGGAGCCCCGATCCGGGTGTCGGTGAGGGTCATGACGTCCACGCGGTGAGCCGTTCGCGGACCCAGGCGGCCACCTCGGTGACGCCGCCCTCGCCGCGCAGGGACTGGAGGACGACGGGGAGTTCGGCGCGCTGGGCCTTGGCGTCGGCGGCCATCCGGGCGAGGTCGGAGCCGACGTAGGGGGCGAGGTCGGTCTTGTTGACGATCAGCAGGTCGGCGGTGGTGACGCCGGGTCCGCCCTTGCGCGGGATGTCGTCGCCGCCGGCCACGTCGATGACGAAGATCTGCGCGTCCACCAGGCCCTTGGAGAAGGTCGCGGTGAGGTTGTCGCCGCCGGACTCCACCAGGATCAGGTCGAGCGGGCCGACGGTCTCCTCCAGGTCCTCGACGGCCTCCAGGTTGGCGGAGATGTCGTCCCGGATCGCGGTGTGCGGGCAGGCGCCCGTCTCCACGGCGGTGATCCGCTCGGGCGGCAGCACAGCCTCCCGCAGCAGGAACTCGGCGTCCTCGCGGGTGTAGATGTCATTGGTGACGACAGCGAGGGACAGCTCGTCCCGCAGCTGACGGCAGAGCGCGGCCACGGTCGCGGTCTTCCCGGATCCCACGGGCCCGCCGAGCCCGATGCGCAGGGCACGGCGCGTTCCGTCCGGTCGGTGGGCGTCGGCGCTCACGGCGGCGGGGCCGTGGTGGGAGTGGTCGAGATGCATATACAGCTCCTGGAGGCCGGGGGCTTGTTCACAAGGGGGGG
>NZ_MUNF01000527.1 GCF_002154555.1 Streptomyces murinus | reverse complement strand
GTGGCGGGGTGGCTCTGGGTGGCCATTGGTACGGTCACCGACGCGGTGCGTACGGCCCGCGCCGGGTCCGGCGGGGTCAGGTCCAGAGCACCGCGATGAAGATGTTCGTCGCGGTCAGCGCGCCGACCAGCCCGAACTGCGCCTTGTCGATCCGCTCCTCGTCCCGCTTGACGTAGACGAGGCCGAGGATCACGATCAGCAGCGCCAGCTTGATGCCGATCTTGATGGTGTTGATCTGGGCACCCTGCGCCTGATTGAGCCCGACCAGGGCCACACCGGTGACCAGCATGGTCAGCGCCCCGTGCAGCATCCCGGGCACGAACCGCGCCGTGCCCTGGCCCATCGCCTTCATCTGGGTAAGGAAACCACCGAGCAACGCGGCAATGCCGATGATGTGCAGGCCGACGAAGAGATGGATGAGTACGTCCATGGAGCGGGAGCCTAGCCAGCGCCCCGCGGCCTCCCGTCACCGCCCCCGGTCACGCGCGCATCCCGCACCAATGCGCCCCATAGCACCCCACCGCCCTCTCCTTCATCGGTTCTCGCCCTTCGATCACCACGCCGTCCGAAGGCGACGCCCCGAACCTTCCGACTCGGTCACAAACAGACACGTATCGCCTCATCGAAGCCATTTCCGCACACTGCGTTACCAACTCGTCACCATCCGGCTTAGCGTCCTCCCCCAGGCACCCGGCCCCCAGCCGCCGGGTCCGGCATCGGATGTATCGGTCGCATCGACCGGCATCAGTCGTACGGAAGGACGTGACGGCACAGGTGGCAGCGCACCGCAGGCCACGGCAGCACCCGTTCAGGGGTCGTACGGCCCGGACGGCGGCCCTTCTCGCGATGGCGGGGGCGGCCACCACGACGGGCTTCGACGGCATCGCACAGGCCGAGCCCCGGCTGACGCCGACGCAGGTGAAGACCGAGGTGGACGCCTTGTACCGGGAGGCGGAGACCGCCACGCAGAAGTACGACGGCGCCAAGGAGCAGGCGGCCGCGGGCGAACGCCGGCTGACCTCGCTGCGCGACGAGGCCGCCCGCAAGACGCAGAAGCTCAACTCCGCCCGGGACGCGCTCGGCACCTTCGCCGCCGCGCAGTACCGCTCCGGTGACATCGCCCCCGCCTGGCAGCTCGCCCTGTCCAGCGACCCGAACCGCTACCTGGACGACGCCGCCCTCGCCGAACGCGCCGGCGACCGGCAGGCCGCCGCCGTGTCCCAGGTGCGCCAACAGCTCCAGGAGATCGAGCGGTTGCGCGGCGCCGCCCGCGTCGAGCTGAAGTCGCTGAAGTCCCACCAGGACGAACTACGGCGGCAGAAGGCGTCCGTCACCGGCAAACTGACCGAGGCCCGACGGCTGCTGGCCGAGCTGAGCCCGTCGCAACGCGACCAGGTGACCGGCGACACCGCCCCGGGAGCCGCCTCCCGGTCGGCCGACGGCCCCCGGCAGGCGCTGGAACGGGCCGGCGCTGTCGCCGCCCCCGACTCCCGCGCCGCGGCGGCCGTCGCCTACGCCTTCGCCAAACTGGGCAGCCCCTATGTGTGGGGCGCGACCGGCCCCCACTCCTTCGACTGCTCGGGCCTGGTCCAGGCCGCCTACCGCTCCGCCGGGGTGTCCCTCCCCCGCACCACCTACGCCCAGATCGACGCCGGCCGCCGCGTCTCCCGCTCCGAACTGCGCCCCGGCGACCTGGTGTTCTTCTACTCCGGCGTCAGCCACGTCGGCCTCTACATCGGCAACGGCCGCATGATCCACGCTCCCAATCCCTCGGCCCCGGTCCGCGTGGCCCCGATCGACCAGATGCCGTTCGCGGGGGCGACGCGGGTGGTGTGAGGGGCCCCGCAAGTGGGCCCGGACCGGCAGGGATCCGCTCCGCCGGGGTCAGACCAGTCGCCGCGCCGTCGCCCACCGCGTCAGCTCATGCCGGTTGGACAACTGGAGCTTGCGCAGGACCGCCGAGACATGGGACTCGACCGTCTTCACCGAGATGAAGAGCTGCTTGGCGATCTCCTTGTAGGCGTAGCCCCGGGCGATCAGGCGCAGCACCTCCCGTTCGCGCTGGGTGAGGCGGTCCAGGTCCTCGTCCACGGGCGGGGCGTCGGTGGAGGCGAAGGCGTCCAGGACGAACCCGGCCAGCCGCGGGGAGAAGACCGCGTCGCCTTCCTGGACCCGGAAGATCGAGTCCACCAGGTCGGTGCCGGTGATGGTCTTGGTGACATAGCCGCGGGCGCCGCCGCGGATCACGCCGATGACATCCTCCGCCGCGTCCGACACGGACAGCGCGAGGAAGCGCACCGGCTGCTCGGCGTCCGCCATCAGTGCCGCGCACCGGCGCAGCACCTCGACCCCGCCGCCGCCCGGCAGATGGACATCGAGGAGGACCACCTCGGGCCGGGTCGCGGTGATCACGGTGACCGCCTGGTCGACGTCCGCAGCCTCGCCCACCACCTCGACACCGGTCGTGGCGGTCTGACCGATCTCCGCCTGTACGCCGGTGCGGAACATCCGGTGGTCGTCCACCAGCACCACCCGTACATGCCGCCCGGCCGCACCGCCGCCGGCGAGCCCGCCGATCGCGGCGGCCTCCGCCGTCTCCGCCGGGCCGTTCGCCTCGGTCGCGTCGCTCATGCCGTCTTCTCCGCCCTCTCCATCTCCAGCTCGACCTCCGTGCCGCCCCCCGGTACCGCCCGTAGCCGGGCCGTGCCGCCGTTGCGCTCCATGCGTCCGATGATCGATTCTCTGACGCCCATGCGGTCGGCGGGTATCGAGTCGAAATCGAAACCCGGGCCGCGGTCGCGCACGGACACGAACACCGTTCTGCCCTCGACCTCGGCGTAGACCTGTACGGCGCCGCCGTCGCCACCGTACTTGGCGGCGTTCACCATCGCTTCCCGCGCGGCCTGCATCTGCGCACCGATCCGCTCGTCCAACGGGCAGTCGCCGACGACGACCACCTCTATGGGCACCCCGTGCTTGTCCTCCACCTCGGCCGCGTTGCGCCGCACCGCCTCCGCGACCGTGTCCGGCTCGTCGGCCTCCTCCTTGCCGGTGCCCTCCGGCTTGTAGAGCCAGGTGCGCAGGTCGCGCTCCTGGGCGCGGGCGAGGCGGCGGACCTCGCCCGCGTTGTCCGCGTTGCGCTGGATCAGGGTGAGGGTGTGCAGCACGGAGTCATGGACATGGGCGGCGACCTCCGCACGCTCCTGGGCGCGGATGCGCATCAGCCGCTCCTCGGAGAGGTCCTGGGTCATCCGGACCAGATACGGACCGGCGAGCAGGGTGATCCCTACGAGGACGGCGAGCGCGGCCTGGAGGACGGCCCCGAGATGCGCGGCCGAACCCTGGAGGACGAAGATCGCCGAGACGCCTGCCGTGACCAGCAGGACACCGGCGGCCGCGCGCACCAGGGTCAGGGTGCGGCGGTGCCGGCCGACCTCGACCCAGCGGGCCCGGCGGGCGTTGTCCGCCTGGCGCCAGACGAGGGCGACACCGGCCGCGACGAGCACGGCGGGCACCAGATACGCCTTGGCCGCGCCGGTCGGGTTGACGCTGCCCACGAACACCATGGACACGATGACCATGAGGAGCAGCGCGACCATCTGACCGCGGTCCGGCTTGCGGGCCACGAGTCTTCTGCGGCCGCCGGGCGTGGTCTCGGCGGTGACCGGGGACGTCTTCTGTCCGCCGACGCCACCGACACCGAGCGGGACGAAGAACCAGAAGGCCGCGTACAGCAGTGCGCCCAGACCGTTGGCCATGAACAGGCCGACGAACGCGAGCCGGACCCAGACGACGGGCAGCCCGAGATGCCCGGCGAGGCCCCGCGCCACTCCGCCGAGCCAGCGTCCGTCGCCGCTGCGGTAGAGCTTGCGCGGCGGCCGCGGGTCGTCGAGTGGCAGGCTTGCGGCTTCCGGCATGGCATCGATGGTCACACGGCCGGCCGGGGCGGGGCATCAGGGTCGGTCCCCGAGACGCCCCTGATCTTCCCCGGGGCCGGGTCGGGGGCCTCGCTCCCGCACCGGAGCCGGCCGCTCCGCGCAGCTCGAACGCTTCCCCCGGCCCGCCTCAGGGCCGATTTCAGGGTTCGCCCAGGGTTGTCCCGACTGCCGCCGCGCCGCCCCGGCCGTCACCATGGACTCATGACGGATCACGAGCACGCCGCGACGGGTCCGGGACCCGGCGGCCCACGCCCGGCCCCGGGCACCGGGCCGACGGATGCCGCGCGCGCCGCGACGGAAGGGGCGGGCGCGGCCACCGGCGGCTCCGCCCCTCGCGCGGAAGGCACGGAGAAGACGGACAACGCGAAGAAGACGGACAGCACCGGCGCCGGACCGGGCCAGGACCGGAGCGAGGGACAGCCGCAGGGGCCCACGCGGCAGCCCGGCCCCGCCGAGGACGCACCCGAGCGGTTCCGGCGCGGGCGCCGGTACAAGATGATCGCGGGCGTGTGCGCGGGGCTCGGCCGGCAGGCCGACATGGACCCGGTGATATTCCGGATCACCCTGGCCGTTCTGTCGGCGACCGGCGGTATCGGTCTCATCTTCTACGGCTTCGTGTGGCTGCTGGTGCCGTACGAGGACGAGGAGGAGAACGAACTGCGCAAGCTGCTGACCGGCCGGGTCGACGGCCAGGCGCTGGCCGCCGTGCTCTTCGCCCTGGTCGGCTGCGGGACCTTCCTGACCATGCTGAGAAACGGCGCGGCGCTGGCCTTCGCCGCGGTGCTCTCGCTGATGCTCGCGGGCGCCGGGTACTGGTCGCGGCGCCGTGGCGCCCCCGACCCCGACCCGCTCGCCGCGCAGGCCGCCGCCGACGCACCGCCGGAGGCGCAGGCACCGCCGGTCGCCATCAGCTTCCCGTCGTGGTGGCGGGACCCGATCGTCAAGGACGGCACCCATGTCGGCGGCACCGGCTATCTGTGGGGGCCCGGCGACGCCCGGATCCGGGACGGAGACCTGCTCTCGGTCGTCGACGTCCGCCTCGCCACCCCCTGGACCCACCCCGGCGCCGCACAGCAGAAGCCGCCGCGCCCCGCGCCGCCGAAGCCGCGCGGACCGCGCTGGATAGGCGGCCCGGTGTTCCTGCTGGCACTGCTGGCGGGCGGCCTGGGCTCCGGGCTGACGTGGCACACCCACACCCTGGGCGCCAGCCTTCAGACCGGACTCGCCTGTGCGCTGGCCGTCTTCGGCCTGGGCATCGCGGTCAGCTCGTTCCTGGGCCGCACCGGCGCCGGGACGGTGTTCCTGGCGATCGTCACGGCGGCTCTGCTCGGCGGCGCGGCGGCGATGCCCCGGGACATCACCACGCACTGGCGGGAGACGTCCTGGATACCCGGCGCCGCGGCACAGGTCCGGCCGGCGTACGAGCTGGGCACGGGCCGGGGCACCCTCGACCTGACCCGGGTATGCCCGGCCAAGGGGCAGACCGTCAGCACGGACGCGCACATCGGGGCCGGCCAGCTGAAGGTGATCGTGCCGGCCGACACGACCGTGCGGATGAACATCGATGTGGGCGTGGGCGACATCAAGTTGCCGGGAGAGAAGAACGGAAAGGACGTGGACGTGCTGCCGCAACGGCACCGGGAAGTGACCCTGACACCGGCCAAGGGCGGCAAGGACAGCGGCACCCTGGACCTCACCCTCGAGGTCGGGGCCGGAGAGGTGGAGGTGGACCGTGCTGCGCCATGAGTTCCGGCCGGGGAAGCTGGTCGCCGGATTGTTCCTCGTCGCCACCGGGGTGGTGTTCGCCGGTGACGCGGGCGGCCTGTGGAAGACCCCCTGGTTCGCGATCGTCCCGCTGGTGGTGGGCGGCCTGTGCCTGGCCGGTGCCACGGCGACACTCAACCGGGCGATACGCGGACGGGGCGGGACCGAGCAGGGCTAGGCGGTCGGCGGCCTCCGGGGCCGGGGTCACGCATCGACCAAGGCCACACATCGGCCGGGGTCACGCGCGAGGCCACGCGAGGCGAGCCGCCACCGTCCCCGACGGCTCCGACAGCGCCCCGACCCTGCGGCGCGACGGCACGGCGACACGCACGTACGCACGGAGGCGCGGCGGGGACGCAACGCAGCGATACCCGGTCAGCCACTCCAAGCACCCGGCCCCTTCCCACAGGCCGGGAGCCGTCCCACGGACAGCCGACCGGCGAGCCGACCTCGCAACCCAACTCCGCGCCCCCGATCCCAGCCCCGCCCTGGTCTCAGCCTCAACC
>NZ_MUNF01000526.1 GCF_002154555.1 Streptomyces murinus | reverse complement strand
GCCCCGGACGCCCACCCGGATCGAAGAGCCGCCGACCTGCACCCCGCCACGACGTGGGACGAGTCCTCGCCGGTAGCGAGCCGAACCACGACGAACGAGTTGAACGACAAGCTCAGGGCGTGCCCCCGGGCGCCGCCGCTCCCAGCGCGTTCAGGAGCAGTTCCAGTGCCGTCTCGAACGAGCTGCCCGCCATCAGGGGCAACTCCGCGCGTACCGCGCCCAGGTTCGGGTGGTCGGCGTCGGGCAGTTCGGCGTAGGCGCCGGTCCAGGCCCGGTCGTCGGCCTCGCGGCGCTCCGGCGGGAGCGCCAGGTGGGCGGCGTCGAGGGCCGCGTGGCCCAGCACGGTGTCCACGAACGCCGAATAGTGGCGCACGGCGTCGGCGTCGCCGAACCCGGCCCGGCGCAGCAGCCCGATCCCCGCGTCCACGGCTCTGACCTCGTGAGGTCGCCGCGTCACCCGGTACGCGGCGAGCGCGGCCACCCGCGGCTGCTCCCGGTAGCCGCGGTGGATCCGCAGCGCCATCTCGCGCAGCGCGTCCCGCCACGGCATGCGGTCGGGCTCGAACCCGGCCATCGCGTCCCCGATGATCCGGTCGGCGACGGCCAGCAGCAGGTCGTCGGTGTTGTGGAAGTACCGGTACAGCGCACTCGGATCGCAGCCGAGCGCGGCGCCCAGCCGCCGCACGCTCAGCGCGTCCGGGCCGTGCTGCCCGACGAGCCGCAGCGCGCAGTCGACGATCACGTCCTCGGACAGCAGCACCCCCGACCTGGTCGGTCTGCGCCGTCGCCGCTCCGCCGGAATCCGCCCATCCGTCACCGTACGCGCCCCTTCTCCCGGATCTGAACCGTTCCGTGAACGCCTTATGTCAACACCATTGACGCAATGTTGACAAGGCCGGTTTGATCGCAGCCTCCCCCGCACCTCCCGTTCTCCGGCTCCAGGAGTCTGCCCATGAGAAGTGAACCTCCCGTCCTGCGGCGTTCCCTGGGTGTCGTCGACGGCATCGCCATCGCGGCCTCCAGCACTGCCGCCACCACGAGTATCGGCATCGGTATGGGCTCGCTCGCCGCGTCCGTGGGCCTTCGGGCGCCGGCGATCCTGCTGGTGGCGTTCGTCCCGATCCTCGGCATCGCGACGGCGTACGCCCGGCTCAACCGGCACGAGCGGAACATGGGCAGCGGCTACGTCTGGGTCGGTCGCTCGCTCGGTCCCTGGCTCGGCTTCCTCACCGGCTGGGTCACGCTGGTCGGCACCCTGATCTTCATGGCGTACACGAGCGCGGTGACCGGCTCGGTGTTCCTCCAGTTCGCGAACAAGGCCCAGCTGCACTCGGTCGGCGGGCTGCGCCTCGACCCGAACTCGACGGCGCTGTCCACCCTGGCCGGCCTGGTGGTGCTGGCGGCCGTCACGGTCACCGCCGTCACCGGGGTGCGCAAGGCGACCCGGTTCCAGGCGTGGCTGCTGGTCTTCGAGTACGCGGTGCTGCTCGGCTACTGCGGCTGGGCGATGGCCACCGGCACGCACGCTTTCTCCTGGTCGTGGCTGAACCCGTTCGCCATGCACGACGGCACCGGCTTCGCCCAGGGCCTGGTCCTCGCGGTGTTCTTCTTCTGGGGCTGGGACGCGGCGTTCAGCGTCACCGAGGAGACCCACGACGTACGGGACGCGGGCCGCGGCGGATTCATCGCGCTGTTCACCATGCTGGCGCTGTTCCTGTACGGGTCCGTGGCCTTCCAGCGGGAGATGTCGCTGCCCGAGCTTCTGGAGCAGGGACCGCAGGCCCTCACCTACCTCGGCGTGAAGCTCGCGGACGAGCCGTGGGCGAGTCTGCCGCTGCTGGCGCTGCTGTTCTCGGCGGTGGCGTCGCTGCAGTCCAGCGTGATCCCGACGGCGCGCGGGCTGCTGGCGATGGGCCGCGACCGCACGATGGGCCGGGTGTGGACGCGGGTCAGCCCGCGCTACGGCTCCCCGGCGGTCGGCACCGTCCTCGTCACGTCGATCTCTGCGGCCGTGGCGCTGCTGGCGCTCGCCATCCCCAAGCTGAACGAGATGATCCTCGCGGCCGTGAACTCGATCGGCCTCGTGGTCGCCCTGTACTACGGCCTGACCGCGCTCGCCTGCGCGGTGCGCTTCCGAGGCATGCTGCGCACGGCGCCCGGCGAGGCACTGCGGGCGGTCGTCGCGCCCGGTGTGAGCGGGCTCGCGCTGCTGGGCATCGGCTGCTACCTCGGCCGGGACTACGCGACGATGAGCGACCACTTCGAACTCAGCCCGGACAACGGCTGGTTCATGCTGTCGGTGCCCGCCGCGATCGTGCTGTCGGGGCTTGTCATGGCGGCCGTCGCCAAGTACCACCGCCGCTCGCCGTACTTCGTCGCCGGGCACAGCACCGATGTCGGCGCCGGCACCGTCCCGTCGGCCGCGACCGAAGCTTCCTGACTCCCGTAGAACCCGTGGCGGCCGGGACACCGGCAGCATCCGTAAGAGCCTTACCGACGCTAGGAGTTGTCCTCATGTCCGACACCACTGCCGCTGACCTGGTCTTCACCGGCGGTCCGGTCCACACCGGTTCGCCGGCCCGGTCCCGGGCGACCACCGTGGCCGTGCGCGGCGAGCGGGTCGTCGCCGTCGGGCACGACGAGGTGCGCGAGCTGATCGGTCCGCGCACCGAGGTCGTGGACCTGGCCGGCCGGCTGCTGGTGCCGGGCTTCCAGGACGCGCACGCGCACCCCGTCGGCGGCGGCCTGGAGATGGGCCAGTGCGACCTGAGCGGGGCGGCGACCCGGGCCGAGTACCGGGAGCGGATCGCCGCGTACGCCCGGACGCACGCCGACGCCGAGTGGATCACCGGTGGCGGCTGGGCGATGGAGGTGTTCCCCGGCGGCCTGCCGACGGCGGCCGAACTGGACGAACTCGTGTCCGACCGGCCGGTCTATCTGGTCAACCGCGACCACCACGGCGCCTGGGTCAACTCCCGCGCTCTGGAGCGGGCGGGACTCGACGCCCGTACCCCTGACCCGTCCGACGGGCGGATCGAGCGGCACCCGGACGGCACGCCGACAGGCATGCTCCAGGAGGGAGCCGCCAACCTGGTGGGCCGTCTGGTCCCCCAGGTCACCCGCGAGGAGCGGGTGGCCGGGCTGCTGCGCGCCCAGCAGCTGCTGCACTCGCTCGGCATCACCGCCTGGCAGGACGCCCTCCTCGGCGAGCACGCCAACCTCACCGACCCCACCGACGCGTACCTGGCCTGCGCCGAGGACGGATCCCTCACCGCGCGGGTCGTCGGCGCGCTGTGGTGGGACCGCGCGCGCGGCACCGAGCAGATCGAGGAGTTGCTGGCCCGGCGCGCGGCGGGCACCCGGGGCCGGCTCCGCTCGACGACTGTGAAGATCATGCAGGACGGGGTCGCCGAGAACGGCACGGCGGCGCTGCTCGGCCCGTACCTGGACGGCTGCGGGTGCGTGTCCGACAACAGCGGGATCAGCTTCGTGCCGCCGGAGGACCTGAAGACGTACGTCACCGAACTGGACGCCCACGGTTTCCAGGTGCACTTCCACGCGCTGGGCGACCGCGCGGTGCGGGAGGCGCTGGACGCGGTGGAGGCGGCCCGGCGGGCCAACGGCCGTACGGAGACCCGGCCGCACCTGGCCCATCTCCAAGTGGTGCACCCGGACGACATCGGCCGGTTCCGTGAGCTGGGCGCGACGGCCAACCTCCAGCCGCTGTGGGCGGCGCACGAGCCGCAGATGGATGAGCTGACCATCCCGTTCCTGGGCGCGGAGCGGGCGTCGTGGCAGTACCCGTTCGGGGCGCTCCTGCGGTCGGGGGCGACGCTCGCGGCGGGCAGCGACTGGCCGGTGAGCAGCCCCGATCCGCTCCAGGGCATCCACGTGGCGGTGAATCGGGTGGCACCGGAGGCGCCCGCGGGTACGCCGGTCTTCCTGCCCGGGGAGCGCATCGGGCTGCACGACGCGCTGACCGCGTACACGGCCGGTAGCGCCTACGTGAACCACCTCGACCACGAGACGGGCGCGATCGCCGAGGGGTACCTGGCGGATCTGGTGGTACTCGACCGTGATCCGTTCGCCGGGCCGCCCGAGGAAATCGGTGCGACGCGGGTGGAGCAGACCTTCGTGGGCGGGCGCCGGGTGTTCGGCTGAGTCAGGCGTCCGTGGTGCGACGGAAGCCGTAGTTTTCGGCCGCGGTTGATGCGCGGCAGTCGAGGGCTTCGCCTGCGAACGCGCGGTGACGCGGTAGTGGTACGGCATTTAGTCACGCAGGCCGACGTGCCCGCGCCGGGTGTCCACGCCGGGCCGGGGCGCGGTCGTCACCCGGGCGTGAACCGCACCGGCGTCCCGGCCGGGGCCTGGGCGGCCGATGCCAGGCCGGGTTCCGTGACGACCCCGATCACCGGATACCCGCCGGTCGTCGGATGGTCATTCAGGAAGACGACCGGGCGTCCGTCCGGAGGGACCTGCACCGACCCGGGCACCATGCCCTCGCTGGGCAGTTCACCGGGCCTCGCCCGCTCCAGTGGGGGCCCCTCGGTGCGCAGGCCGACGCGGTACGTCGCCGAGAAGAGGGTGCGCAGCGCGGCCGCGGTGAACCAGCCGGCGCGGGGCCCGGGGCCCAGGGGCAAAACAAGTTCGGCGGGCGGGGCCGGCCAGAGTGCCGCGCCGGGCACCGCCGTCCGCCCGGCGGGGGCGCCCAGGGGAGGACGTCGCCGACGTGCAGGGGCTCCGGGCCGAGCCCGGAGAGCAGGTCGGTCGAGCGGCTGCCGAGGCCGACGCACACCTCGCCGCGGGTCTGCCCGCCGTGGAACGCGGCGACTTCACCACCGACCACTGGCCGGCCACCTTCGCCGTGCCGGCGCTCGACGAGCCGGACCCTGTCAAGGCCTGACAGCGGCCAAACGGTCCGGGCGGCCGTATCTGGACACGGGGTGCCCCGGCAAGGGGCTGGGATCACACGCGTCGAACGTGAACCGATTCGGGCCAGCGGCGAGTGAGGCGGGCGGGGCGGCAGTAGGAGCGAGGCCGGGGGGGTAGGGCCTCTCGCCACGCAGGACGGACCTGGCCCGATCCTCGTCGAGGTCGCCGGCGCCCGCGCGCGGCGGCCGCGTGCAGCACGGCGGCCGCGACCGGGTCAGCGCCCGTCCTCCCAGCGGGCGACGGCCAGGGTGGCGACGCCGTTGCCGGCCAGGCTGGTCAGGGAGCGGGCTTTGGACATGAACTGGTCGACACCGAAGATCAGCGCGAGGGCGCCGACCGGGGCGGGCGGGACAGTGCCGAGAGTGGCGGCCAAGGCGGTGAAGCTGGAGCCGGTGACACCTGCGGCGCCCTCGGAGGTGAGCAGTGTGACGACGAGCATGGCCAGCCGCTGGGTGAATCACGGTTCCGAGGACGGCCAGGGCGAGGAAGGAGGGAGTGCCCAGGCCGTAGTGTCCGATGGTGAAGGCCATCGAGCCGAACGCGCCGACGGGGGCGAGCCGCATGATCCAGCGGATGAGCGTGAACAGGACCGTGGAGGACTTCTCGATGCCCCGGGCGATGCTCGGGCCGGCCTCCCCGCCGGCGTGCAGGCCGAGGCCGATGAGAGCCGACGCCAGCAGCACCGCCAGGATCTGGTTGCCGGTCAGGGCGCTGACCAGGGTGGCCGGGACGATGGCCGGGAGGAAATCGGCGAAACCCTCGTCGTGGGCCGTGGCCGCCTCCGGCGGCAGGCCCTTGTCGGACAGGGCCGAAGCATCGACGTGCAGACCGTTGCCCGGCTGGACGACGTTGACGACGTTGACGACGACCAGGCCGACCACCATGGCCACGGTGGTCAGCACCTCGAAGTAGACCAGAGGCTTCAGGCTCACCCGGCTGGCCGCGCGGCTCACCGCACGTCGCCCGGCCGGAAGGGGGATTGGGGCTTCCTTCGGACCGCCGGTCCACAGCTTTCCGCACGGAAGCCGCCCATCCATGCCGGTGGCGGCCACCGTCACGCACAACCAGTACGTCTCCGGGCCCGCGGCGTGCGCAGGTCGCCGCGCGCGGCGAGGCGGCAGGGGGGTAAGACCCGGCCGCGGCCCGTCGGCCGGTCCCTGCCCGTCGTGGCGGGCGGTGTCGCGGTCCGTCACGGCGGGGAGGGCCGTGCCGGGTGACTCGCGGCCGCCCGCCCTTGCGGCGCGGGTCCGTTCAGGGCCGGGTCAGCAGAGCGCGCAGTGCGGCCTTGTCGGGCTTGCCGCTCGCTGCGACGGGGACGTCGGTGAGGGTGCTGACGCCCGCCGGGACGGCGGCCTCGCCCAGAGTCCGTGCCACCAGTTCGAGCAGGGCCGCCTCCTGCGGCACGCGGCCCGGTTGCGGGACCACGAACGCGTGGATGGCCTCGCCCGTCCGCTCGTCCGGGATCCCGACGACGTATGCCTGGTCCACGTCGGGGTGGGAGGCGAGGACGCGCTCGATGGGGCCCGCGTAGTGCACGACGGCGTTGACGATGACGACGTCGCGCGTGCGTCCGGTCAGCCGGAGGTATCCGCCCGCGTCGAGCCGGCCGAGGTCGCGGGTGCGGACCCAGCCGTCGCGCAGGACGTCCCCGGTCTCCCGTGGGTCCTCCCAGTAGCCGCAGAACGCGTCCGCCGTCCGCACCCACACCTCGCCCGTGCTGCCCTCCGGGACGTCGCGGCCGTCCAAGTCCCGCACGGTCATCTCGACCGTGTCGAGCGGGCGTCCCACCGTGTCGGCGAGGCGGGGGTCGGCGGCGAGTTCCTCGGGTTCGAGGAGGGTGAGCATGCCCGTCTCGGTCTGTCCGTAGGCGTGGCAGGCCACGGGTCCGAGCAGTTCGGCCGCCTCGGTCAGCCGGTGCGGGGCAAGAGGGGATCCGGCCACGACGAGGGCGCGCAGGCTGCTGGTGTCCGCGCCCGTGTCGCGCACGGCGTCGAGAATGCCGTACAGGCGCGGCACCGTGGTCATGCAGGCGGTGACGCGCAGCTCGGCGAAGACGCCGGGGAAGACCGGGGGCTGGTCCGGTATGACCGCGGTGCCCCCGGCCAGCAGGGCGAGGCCCACGTGCTCGAACATGACGGCGCTGGCGAGGGTGCCGAAGAGCAGGAACCGTTCGTAGCGCGCCGCGAGGCGCCGGACGCGGTCGGTCCAGCGGGCGGGCTGAAGGGCCCAGTGCTCCGAGAGGGCCCCGTAGGTCACCATCGTGCCCTTGGGCCGGCCGGTGCTGCCGCTGGTGAGGTGGATGACGCCGACGCCGTCGCGGTCGCCGCGGGGGGTGAGGTCGCCGGGTGCGGCGGTGAAGCCCTTCGGGGGCCGCAGCGCGCCGCCGGTCTCCAGGAGTCGTGACCGGCCTGCCGCGGCGGCCAGTTCGGGGCGGCTCCCGGCGTCGTCCGTCACCACGGCGTCGATGTCGCGGGCGAGGATGTCGCGCAGGTGCTCACGGGTCAGTCCGGGGCGCAGCCCGATCACCTGGCAGCCGACGAGGTGGGCAGCGACGCGCACCGCGAACGCCTCCGGTGTGACGCCTGTGTCGAGGGCCACGCGGGCTCCGGGAGCCAGGCCGGCGGTACGCATCCCCCGGACGAAGCCGGCGGTCAGGTCGAGCATCTCTCCGCGGGTGACCGTGCGTGCCCCGTGCTCGAAGGCGGGCAGGTCGGAGGCGCCGCGGAAGGCGTCGACGAACGCCTGCGGAAAGAGCCCCCCGGGCTTTTCGTCCACTTCGTCTCCATTCTGGACCGGAAGCATCCGACATAAAGGCGGCGTGACCGTCCGGAAAGCGACCATGCCGAACGGCGAAATGTACTCACCCGGACCGCCGAACACGCCTCACGTTAATCCAAGGAAGTAATTCAACGACCAGGGGGGCAAGTGACCTACGTCACACAGAGGCGGTCTGGCTCAATGCTTTAACCATCAAGTAAGGTCCTTTCCGCCCCCACGGAAGGCAGGACGAACCCATGTCTGCTTTAACGCAGGTCGACTATCTCGTCATCGGCGGCGGGCCCGCGGGCCTCCAGGCCGGATACTTCCTGGAAAAGAACGGCCGGGATTACCTCATCGTGGAGCAGAGCGACACTCCAGGCGCCTTCTTCACGCGTTTTCCCCGACACAGAACGCTCATCTCGTCCAACAAGGTGCACACCGGCTGGAGCGATCCGGAAATGCGCCTGCGCGTCGACTGGAACTCCCTCCTCTCGGACGACGGACCGATCTTCACCGCCTACTCCCCGCGCTACTTCCCGTCGGCCGACGACATGGTCCGCTATCTGGCGGACTTCGCGCGGACCCAGGCGCTGCGCATCCGCCTCGACACCCGGGTCACCCGCGTCACCCGACCCACGGACGGCCTCTTCACGGTGACGGACCAGAATGGCAACGTTATCCGGGCGCGTCGGATCATCGTCGCCACGGGCGTCTCCCGGCCGTACGTGCCGGCCATCAAGGGCGTCGAGGAGGCCGAACGCTACGACACGGTGACCGTCGACCCCGCGGACTTCACCGACCAGCGCGTTCTCGTCATCGGGCGCGGCAATTCCGCCTTCGAGACCGCCGACAATCTCATCGAGACTGCCGCCGTCATCCACGTCGCCGGGCCCGGCTCCCTCAAACTCGCCTGGCGGACACACTTCGTCGGGCATCTCCGCGCGGTCAACAACAATTTCCTCGACACCTATCAACTGAAATCGCAGAATGCCGTCCTGGACGGCGACATCCTGCGCATAGCACGACAGCCGGACGGCACTTATCTGGTGAGCGTCAGGTTCGCACGCGTCGAGGAAGTAGTGAAGGACATCCCGTACGACCGGGTGATCCTGGCCACCGGATTCCGCTTCGATGCCTCGATGTTTGACGACGACTGCCGTCCCGGACTCGTCATCAAGGACCGATTCCCGCAGCTCACCAGCGCGTGGGAATCCGTGAACGTACCCGATCTGTATTTCGCCGGTACCATCACCCAGTCCCGCGACTTCAAGAAGTCCACCAGTGGTTTCATCCACGGCTTTCGGTACGGGGTGAAGTCGCTCAGCCGCATACTCGAACGCCGTTACCACGACCGGGACTGGCCGCACATCGACGTGCCCGCCGATGCGGACGCGGTGGGTGACGCGATCGTCGCGCGAGTCAATCGCACCTCCGCCCTGTGGCAGATGTTCGGGTTCCTCGGCGACGCGGTGCTGCTCGGCACCGACGGCGGGGCCCGGTACTGCGAGGAGGTCCCGGTGGCGCATCTCCACGAGGCCGCCGCCCGGGGCGAGTTCGGGGACCTGGCCGGCTACTTCGCCGTCACCCTGGAGTACGGCGCCGACCACGACCAGGTCGACCCCTTCGACGTCACCGTCACAAGGACGCCCCAGCGGGACACCGGTGGCCTCGACGCACGCTATCTCCACCCCGTGGTACGGCAGTTCCTGCCGGACGGCACCGGAAAGCCGGTCGCGGAGCACCACCTCACGGAGAATCTGGAGAACGAGTGGGACGACCCCGACGTCCACGTCGGCCCGCTCGCCTCCTTCCTCGCCTCCCGGCTGTCCGCCGGGGACGGCCTTCCGGCCGGCGGATCGTCCGCCGCGCCCAGGCCGTGACCGGCCCGCGGACGGGCCCGGCGTACGATCCGGCCGCACTGGCACGCCGGGCCCGTGCGGAACTGCGGCCGGAGCACTACGACTTCATCGCCGGTGGGGCGGGCGAGGAGAGGGCGCTGCGGGAGAACGCGGACGCGTTCGCCCGGCTGGCCCTGCTCCCCCGAGTGCTGCGCGGCGGCAGCCCCGGCTCCGGCACCCGCGTGGGTGTGCTGGGCCGGGAGTGGCCTGCGCCGCTCTTCGTCTCGCCGACCGCCTTCCATCGTCTCGCGCATCCCGACGGCGAACTGGCCACTGCCCGTGCCGCCGCCGCGACCGGGACCCCGCTGGTCACCGGCATGGCCGCCACCACCGCCGTCGCGGACGTGGTCGCCGCGGCCCGCGCGCGGGACCCGGAGGCCGTCGTCTGGTTCCAGCTGTACCTCCAGCCGGAACACGAGGTCACCGCCGAACTCGTGCGCCGGGCCGAGCGGGCGGGCTGCTCCGCCCTCGTGGTCACCGTCGACTCCCCCGTTTTCGGGAGCCGAACCCGGGACCTGCGCAACGGCTTCCACGACCTGCCGCCCGGTCTCGCGGCCGAGAACATGCGGGACCTGCCCGGTGCCGCGCCCGGCGCCACCCGGGACATCGCCATGTGGCCGGCGGGCTGGGACGATCTGCGGCGGCTGCGCGACCTGACCGATCTGCCCCTCGTCCTCAAGGGCGTGCTGCATCCGGCGGACGCGCGGGCGGCGGTCGAGCAGGGCGTGGACGCGCTGCTCGTGTCCAACCACGGGGGACGCCAGCTCGACGCCGCTCCGGCGGCGGTCGAGGCGCTCCCGGCCGTCGCCGAGGCCGTCGCGGGACGGATACCGGTCCTCATGGACGGCGGGGTGCGCCGCGGCACCGACATCGCGCTCGCCCTCGCTCTGGGAGCGGTCGCTGCCGGGGTGGGGCGGCCGGTGCTGTGGGCGCTGGCGACGGCCGGCGAGGACGGGGTGACGGAGTTGCTCAGCGCGCTGCGCGCGGACTTCGCCCAGGTGCTCGCCCTGTGCGGCGGGCACCGGCCCGCAGACCTCACGGCCGACCAGGTCGTCGCGCGCGGGCTCCCGCACCACCGGCCGAAGGAAGGAGAACCACCATGGTGAGCCGAAGAACGACGGCGGTGACGGCCCTGGGCGGCGCACTGCTGCTGTCCCTGCCCGCCTGGCTGCCCGGCCGGGTCGTCGCCCTGCGGACGCGGGTCTTCGCCCGTGTCAACGGCGACGAGGGCATACCGCTGCCCAGCGCCGTCTTCGGCGCCGACCGCTTCCAGGAGGTCTACGGCCACCCCGCCGCCGGGGGCCGCAGCAAGGGCGCGGCACTGTCCGACCTGTTCTGGTACTGGCTCGCGCCCGGCGCCGACGTCCACCAGGAGCATCTGGAGGCCGGTCCCCGCTACGACGAGGTGGCCCGGCGGACGCTCGCCATCCTCTCCGGCCCGTCGGCCGAGCTGTACGCCGCTGCGGCGAGGGCCACCCGGCGCATCCTGGAGACGGCGGACACCGGCCGGATCCGGTCCGTGCGGCTGCGCGACCTGATGATGCCGGTGTGGGCCGAGTTCTTCTACGAACTGGTCTTCCGGGAGCCCTGCCCGGCCGAGGCCCGGCGCCTGATCGTCGCCAACGCCACCGATGTGGTCGACGCCCTCAAGTGCACCCGGCCGCGCCACATGTGGCGCAGGAACCGGCTGACCCGCTATCTGCTGCGCCGACTCGCCGCCGGTGACGTACCGCACGAATTGCCCGGCTCGCTGACTCGCCGCCAGCAGGCGTTCTATCTGCAGGGCACCTTCTTCAACACCGCCGTGGTCCAGATGTCCGAGGCGATGGCCCATCTCCTGCTGGCCCTGGCCCAGCACCCGGACGTACAGCGGAAGGTGGCGGACGCGCCCGACGACGACCGCTACCTGTCGTACGTCATGAACGAGATGTTCCGGCTGTTCCCGCTGTTCGGGGTGGCCCACCGCATCACCACCGCCGAGATCGTGCTCGACGGCCTGCCCACGATCCCGGCGGGCTCCGTCCTCACCTTCAGCTACTCCGACTACCATGCCACCGGCCACACCGATCCCGAGCGTTTCGAACCGGAGCGCTGGGCGACGCTGTCCGCGAAGAACGCCCACCACATCCCCTTCGGCGTCGCCACCAACCGACCCTGTCCCGCCTGGCGTCTCGCACCGGTCGTGATGCGCGCCGCGACCAGGGAGGTGCTGGCCCGCCACGTGCTGGACTCACCGGTCGGGCACACCCGTTCCATCCCCCACCGCGCCCCCTGTCTGCTGCTGCCCCGCGAGCGGCCCGTCTCCCGGGCCACCAGGCTCGCGCTGCGCACGGCATTGGCCGTTCGCGACCGGGCCGAGGACGTAGGACGCAGCCTGCTGCAACTGGTCCTCGGGACCTGGATGGTGCTGGACGCCCGCCGCACCAGGCCCGCCACCACGTACTTCGCCCGGTACGACACCGAGGGCCGCCCGCTGGGCGCCGGCCACGCCGCGCCGGGCACCGGATCGGGACGGGAACACGGCGCCACGGCCTGCCCGTACCCGGACCGCAGGGCATGAAGGCGTCATCCTCACCGGCCCTCGTGGACCTCCGCTCCGCACGGGCCTCCATGGGTCTCCACAGGTCTCCTCCACCGGGAGTCATCGTTGTCCACCACCGAGATGGGCCCGGCGTTCTTCCTGGCCGTGGCCGTCATCCTCACCGTCTGCCGTCTCGTCAGTCTGCTCCTGCGCCGCCTCGGCCAGCCGCCCGTGGTCGGGGAGATGGTCGCCGGGGTGGCCCTCGGGCCGTCCGTTCTCGGCCTTCTCTCCCCCGGCCTGGAGAAATCCCTGTTCCCGGACGAGATGCGGCCCGTGCTGTACGTGGCCGGTCAGGTCGGCCTCGTCGTCTTCATGTTCCTGTCCGGCTACGAGTTCCGGACCGACCGGCTGCGGTCGGTGGGCCGCACGGCGGTCTCCGTCTCGGCGGCCGGCATCGTGGTGCCCCTCCTGCTCGGCTCCGGGCTGGCCTGGTCGGCGCACGGCGCGGTGGACCTCTATCCGGACGGTGTCCCGCGCACGGTGGGCGCGCTGTTCGTCGGGGTCACCGTGGCCATCACCGCGTTCCCGATGCTGGCCCGGATCATCACCGAACGCGGCCTGACCGACACCCGTTTCGGCTCGGTCGCGCTGACCTCCGGCGCGCTGGACGACGCCGTGGCATGGTTGCTGCTGGCGATGGTGCTGAGCATGGCGGGCGGCAACGCGGACACCTTCCTGCTGGCCGTGGGCGGCGTGGTCGGACTCGCCGTGTTCCTCGGCGTCTTCCTCCGCGTCCGGGCCAGGGCCCTGGAGCGGGCGCGACGGCTGACCGAGGAGCACATGCTGCTGGTGACCGTGCTCCTGCTGTTCCTCGCCGCCTGGTACACCGACCGCATCGGCCTGTACGCCGTGTTCGGCGCCTTCAGCCTCGGCATGACCTTTCCTCGCGACCCGGTGGTGACCCGCGCCGTGGCGGCCATCGCACCGGTCAGCCGTATCGTGTTCCTGCCCCTGTTCTTCACCTACTCGGGGCTCAACACGGACTTCACGCTGCTGTCCGGCAGCGGTCTGATCCTCTTCACCGTCGCCTGCGTGGCGGTGGCGATCATCGGCAAATTCGGTGCGTGCTGGGCGGCGGCGCGGATGCTGGGCGAACCGCCGGAGATCGCCCTGCGGGTGGGCGCGCTGATGAACGCGCGCGGACTGATGCAGCTCATCGCCATCAACGTCGGCCTCAGCGCGGGCATCGCCTCGCCGGCCCTCTTCGGCGTCCTCGTCATCGTCGCCCTGGTCACCACGGTGATGACCGCTCCAGTACTGACGTTCCTGGACCGGCGTCAGGCGGCTCGGCACCCGGACGAGAACCCCACGGCCGGGATGCGCCCTGCTCGGTAGCGGGGGACACCGGGCGGGGTGCCACCTGACGATCCGGGATTCCGTCGTCACTTCAGGGGATGTGGGTGGTCGGCCACGACGTCGTCTTCCACCACCGCCCGGCCCTGACCACGCGGGAGAAGGCCGGCGTGGGGATCGGCACGGAACGAGGGTGGGACGCGTACCAGTGGCCGGCGTGGAACGCCGCGTACGGCTCCGCCCGAGCGGCGATTCCGCTCCTGTACGCCAGAAGCTCCACCGAGCCCGCGGGCGACGTCTTCCTGCGGAGCTTCGATCTCGACCTCCGGTTTCGGCGGGGCTGCGGCACCTCGGCAGGCTCACGGTGCGCACGCAGCGAGTTCCCGGCCGCTGCCGGACCAGTCCATCAGACGGGTCTGGGCTGACGTGCCCGTCTTCGGGGTCCCGTCCTCGCTCGGGCGCCCGTTGCCGTCCCACGTGAAGCAGGGGTGGTCGGCCTTGGCCATGCCGGCCCGGTGGCGTGCCCGGATCCCCGTGCCGGCGAAGCGGGCCGACAACTGCCCGGCGCGCCACGCCTTCGCTCCGCCTCGTGTCCGCCGGATCAGCGGAGCAGGTCACCGGCGGCCGCGACACGGCGGCGCACGGTGCCGACGCCTCCGCTCCGGCCGCTCGGTCCCGCCTCCCCGCGGCGGCCGTTCTCCGGACGACGCCTCAGATCATGCACCCTCCGGCCCGTGTTCTCCCCCCGCGGGTACCACTTTCGGGTGAACCGGATCGACTTCGGTTCGTGGTCCTTGTTCTTGATCTCTACTGGAGAACCGCCGTCGGAATGATCAACGGAAGGACCAGTCGATGCGGATGAGGGACCGGTCGGGAGCGAGTACCTGGCCTGCCTCGAAGATGCCGCCGGGAAGCGCGTCGGCGCGTGGCCGTATGGTCGCCGCCCTGGCCGCGCGGGTGGGGCCGGACGGAGCCCTGCGGGACCCGTGTGAGAGCCGTGTGCTCGAAACGGCCTTGGCCGGGGCCTTGTTGGACCGCGTCGGCGGCCACCGGGCGGAGTCGGCGGCGATGCGGGGCTTCCTGTCGAGGGGACCACGAGCCGGCACGCCCACCACGGTGGAGCGGGCGCTGGCCCGGACCGTGCTGGAGGGCGGGACGGTCGCCGTGCCGGACCCGCTGGTCGAGGAAGTGGCTGCGGCCGCCCCGCACTTCACGGCCGGACGCAAACGGGCGCTCGTGCACGCGCTCGCCGCAGCCGTGGACGAAAGGTTTTTGCCCAGGTGGGACGGCGCGGCGTTCGACCGTTCGGGCCTGCACGCCTGGGCCGTCGTCCAGATGACCGCGAGCAAGGTGATCCTGGCGCACGCGACCGGGAACACGCACGCGGTCGACGACGAAGACGTACGGATCCTGCTCGACACCCGGCGCGGCACCGGTGTGTGGGAGGGCAATGTGCTGCTGCACCTCTCCGTGCTGCACGCCCTGTCCCGTCTTCCCGGTACGAACCGGGTGGTGGCCGATGGCGTGCGTGCGGCGCTGGAACACCAACGTGCCGACGGCGGGCTTCCGTTCGTGACCGACACCGACACCTGGGCGACCGCGACGGCGGGGATCGCCCTGGCGAGCGCGGGTGCTCCGCAGGGCGTGCTGCACCGGCTGGCCGCCCACCTGGTGAACCGTCAGCTTCCCGCAGGGGGGTGGTCGTACACCGACGCGTCCTGCCAGGCGGATGTGGACGACACCTCCGTCGCGGTGCAGTTCCTCCACATCCTGGACGCCTCTCGCTACGAAGAGTCCATCACGCGGGGGATCAGGTCGATGAACTCGGTCGCGGGAGCGGACGGCGGCTTCCCCACGTACCGCCGTGGGGCGCCCTCGGAGGCCTGCATGACCGCAGCCGTCGTCGACGCGCTGGCCCTCCGGCCCGCCGGCCACGAGGTCAGGATCCGCGAGGGGCTCGACTACCTGACGCGACTCCAGTGCGCCGACGGGTTCTTCCCGCCCGACTGGAGCAGCAGCACCCTGCACACGGTCTCCCGGGTCCTGCTGGCCGCCTCCCGCGATCCCGGCCGAAGGACGCCCGGGGTCGAGCGGATGACGCGACGCGCCCTGGGCGCCGTCCTGTCGCGCCAGAATCCCGACGGGGGCTGGGGGATGCGGGAGGGCGACGAGAGCGATGTCCTGTCCACGGCCTACGGTCTGATCGCCGTGTGCGGGCAGGACGATCCAGAACCCGCGCACGGCGCCCTCTCCTTCCTGATGGCGGCCGAGCACGACGGCCGGGTCCGGGGAGCGCTCTCCGATTCGGTCGGACCCCGGCCGTTCGTCTTCGCCGTGCCCGTCCTGGCCGACGTCTTCACCGTCCTGGCACTGGGGCATCTTGCGGGCCGGACGGCCCCGGCGCGGCTCGGGCCCGGCCGGTCGCTGGCGGTGACCCGTTGAGCGGGCCGGTTCCCCGGCACCTGGCCATCGTGCCGGACGGCAACCGGCGCTGGGCGCGTGCGCGCGGCGTTCCGGTCCGGGTGGGGTACGCGCGCGGAGCGGAGCGGACCGTCCAGGTGCTGCGGTGGTGCGAGGAGGCGGGGGTGGAAACGGTCAGCGTCTGGGCCCTGTCGCAGGAGAACATGGCGAAGCGTCCGGAACTGCCCGTCATGCTGGACGCGATCGGCACGCTCATGGAGCGGGTCCGGGCCGCGGGCCCATGGGACGTCCGGATCGTCGGGTCACCGGAGCGGCTGGCCGCCCTCGGGCTGCCCTCGCTCCCCGGCTCCCTCGCCCGGAGCCCTGAACCGGCGGACGCCGCACGGCGGTTCACGGTCAACCTGGCCGTGGCGTACGACGGCCGGGAGGAGGTCGTGGCCGCCGCACGCGCCGTACTGGCCGAGTCCGGGCCCGGGTGCCTCGACAGCGCGGCGATCGGTGCCCGCCTCGCCCGGTGGGGACTGCCCGACTGCGACCTGATCCTGCGTGCCTCGGGCGAACAGCGCCTCTCGGGCTTCCTGCTCTGGCAGAGCGCGCCCGCGGAACTGTACTTCAGCCCGGAGCTGTGGCCGGACTTCGACCGCGGGTCCTTCGACGCCATGCTCGCCTCGTTCGCCCGCCGACAGCGCAGGTTCGGGGCATGACCGGTCCGGCGGGGAACGAGGCGCGGGCGCTGGCCGCGTTCGCCCGGCACCATCTGCTCAGGCTGTCTCCGCCGGCCGGGGACCACCCCATGGCCCGGGAGCTGGAGACGGACGTACGGACCTGGGCCGAACACGCGGGTCTGACGGCCGGCGGCGGACGGGCGGGACTGGAGCGCCGGAGGATCGGCCGTCTCGTCGGCCGCTGCATGCCGGACGTGCCCTTCGCGGTGGCCCGGTTGGCGGCACGCCAGCTGGCCTGGGTGTTCCAATTCGACGACACGGTCGCCGAGGACACGCGACGGCTGGCGGCGCACCGCCGCTGGGACCCGCCCGGGGTGCTACTGACCGGGCGGCTGCCGACCGGGGCACGGTCGTGTGCGCACCTGACCGCGCTGAAGTCCTTGCGCGCGGGCATCACGGCCGCGGGCGGCACCGCGCTGCTCCCGCGGCTCGCGGAAGGACTGCGCCGGTACATGGAGAGCTGTGCGCATGAGGCCCCGTGGCGTGCTACGAGTACTCCCCCGGACCTGGAGACCTATCTGGCCGACCGGGTTCACACCTCGGGCGGCCATCCGATGTACCTGCACCTGCTGGCCCCCGGTATGCCATCGGCCGCGGAGCCGTTGCCCGCCGCCCTCACCGGCCTCGCCGAACTCGCCTTCCTGATCGGCGCGCTCGCCAACGACCTCCTCGGTCACGCCGCCGAGCACGAACGCGGAGACCCCGTGAACGCGGTCTCCGTCCTCGCCCACTCCTACGCGCTGCCCCTGCCCGAGGCGTACCGGGCCACCGTCGTGCTCCACGCGGCACACCAGCACCGTTTCGAGGCCGAACGGGCCCGTCTGGTGGACGACGTGACACTCACCGAGGCCCAGCACCGCTTCGTCCAGGCCGTCACGGGCTGGGTACGGGGCAGCGCGACGGCCGTCGAGCCGTACTGGCACCACCTTCTCGCCAACCACCCGAGCGACAGAACAGGCTGACCGCTGTGCCCACTTCGCCCACCGTCCTCGTCGTGGGGGCCGGCATCGCCGGGCTGACCGCGGCCTGGCGCCTGCAACAGGCCGGGGTGTCCGTACGCGTCCTCGAACGCGACGGCGCGCCCGGCGGCCGTATGCGCACCATCGACCACCACGGGTTCCGGATCGAGACCGGTGCCAGCATCCTCGGCCGCAACTACACCGGTATGCTCCGCCTCATCGAAGAGCTCGGTCTCACCCGCCAGTTCGGGCCCGCCAACACCCTCTGCGCGTTCCAGCGCGGCAACGCCGTCCACCGGCTGCGCACCCACGCGCGGGCCGACCTGCTGCGCACCCGTCTGATCGGCGCGCGGACCAAGGCGGCGGTGTTCCGCGCACTGCCGACCTTTCTCGCCCACCGCCGGTGTCTCGACTGGGACAGCATGGACCGCAACACCTACCTGGACGACCTCAGCGCCACCGAGTACGCGCACCGCCATCTCACTCGGGAAGCGATCGACTATCTGATCGAGCCGCTCTTCGGCGGAGGCATCGTCCTCGCCTCGCCGGACCGGCTGGCCGCCGCCGACATGCTGTTCTACACCGCGAAACTCCTCGTCCCGCACATCAACAGTCCCCAGGGGGTCGGGCTCCTCACCCGCACGCTGGCCCGCCGTGTTCCCGTGCAGCTCGACGCCCGCGTCCGCTGTGTCCGCCCGGAGGCCGAGGGCGTCTCCGTCACATGGCGGGACGCCGACGGTCGCGACCACACGGAACAGGCGGAAGCCGCCGTCGTGGCGGTACCCGCTCCCCAGGTTCCGGCTCTGCTGCCCGGCCTTCCCCGCGCGGACGGCGCCTACCTCGCCTCCGTCCCCTACTCCCGAGCCCTGATCATCTCGCTGGCGACGGAACGCCCGCCCGCGGAGAGGGCGTTCGCGCTGTTCCTCTCCCAGCGGGAGCACCCCTCGCTCGTCGGTGTCGAACTCCACCACAACAAGATCACCGGGCGGGTCGACGACGGGCGCGGGCTCATGACCCTCCATCCCCGCCAGGACTTCACGGACCGCTGGTGGGGCGCAACCGACGACATCGTCACCGAGCAGGCCGTCGCCGCCGCCGAACGTGTCTTCCCCGGCATCCGGAGCACCGTCCTGACCAGCCACGTCAGCCGCCAGGACCCCGCCCTCGTCGTCCGGCCACCCGGCGGCTACGCGGAACTGCGCGCCTTCAACGGCCGACGCGGCTCGCGGGACCCCCGTATCCAGCTCGCGGGTGACTATTTCGGCCCTTCCAGCACCTACGGCGCCCTCCGCTCCGGCGAACAGGCCACGGCCCGGCTCCTGCGCCACCTGGGGCTCCATCCCCGGGCCTCCTACCAGCCTCGGCCGGACACACGGTCATCACATTCGACGTGAGGACGGCTCTCCCGTCCGAGGTGGCGCGTTCCGCCACGGCTACGGCTCCGGACACCGACCCCGAGTACCCGGGTCGTACCCTCCCGGAGGCTGATCCCACCTGCGCCGTACGGCCGCAGCGGTACGTCTGGTCGCCGCTCTTCCGGGCGGCCATGCGCCTCCGGCCGGTCCTGGGGGCGTGTGGCTTCCGCGGGCCGCCGCTCCGGCGAGACCGACTCCCGGAGGGTCGCACGCCCGTCGGCGGCGGTGCACGAGGATCGCGGCGCGGGGTGCGGGATCGACTGCCGCGAGCGGCGCAGCGCTGTCGCCGCACGGCACGACCGGGCCGGCAGCCCACGACGAGGCGGCCGTACTCCGAACCGTCATCGCCCCGCGGTCGGCGGCTCCCACTCCTCCCGGCATGTCTGCCGGGCTTCGGCGAGCTGGTTGCTCCGGTCGATCTCCGACATGTGCGTCTCGGCCCACACCCGCAGTGCGGAGAGCGGCCCTTCGAGGGACAGGCCCAGCCCGGTGAGCCGATAGTGGACGGCGGGCGGCACGGTGGGTTCGACCCGGCGCGCGACCAGACCGTCACGGGCCAGGCTCTGCAGCGTGACCGACAGCATCTTCTGTGAGATGCCCGGAATACGGCGCCTCAGTTCCGCGAAGCGGACCTCGCCGGGTTCCTCCTCGGCCAGCACCTTGACCACCATCGACGTCCACTTGGTGCCGATGCGGTCGAGCAACCGGCGCGTCGGGCAGCGCGGATCCAGCAGATCACCGCGCGCACCGGACCGCCGACCGGGTCCGCCGGACCTCGATGTGGTCACCCGGGGCTCACCACCTGAGAGGAAAGTGCCGTCTTGGACGGCCCAGGGTAGTTCCCTAGCGTGACCCTGTCACCATTCCTCACCACCCCTGGAGTCCGCTCGTGCCCGAGCTGCGGCGCATCCCCGTCAACGGCGTCGAACTGAACGTCGCCCTCGTCGGATCAGGCCCGGCCGTCCTGCTGCTGCACGGCTTTCCGCACACCTGGGAGCTGTGGACGGACATCATGGCCGACCTGTCCGACCACTACCGCGTGATCGCGCCGGACATGCGCGGGTTCGGCGCGAGCGGCGGGACCGAATCCGGACATGACGCAGGCACCCTGGCCGGCGACGCCGCCGCGCTGCTCACCGCGCTCGACGTGTCCCCGGCCGCGGTCGTCGGGATCGACGCGGGCGCCCCGCCGGCCTTCCTCCTCGCCCTGCGTCATCCCGGTCTCGTCCGGCGCTTGGTCGTCATGGAGTCCCTGCTGGGACGGCTGCCCGGCGCCGAGGACTTCCTCGCCGACGGCCCGCCGTGGTGGTTCGGCTTCCACTCCGCCGAGCCCGGACTCGCCGAGACCGTGCTGCAAGGCCAGGAGGCCGCCTATATCGACTGGTTCCTGCGCACCGGTACGCTCGGCGACGGAGTGTCCCCCGCCGTCCGGGATGCCTTTGTCCGCGCGTACACGGGCCGGGACGCGCTGAGCCGCGCGTTCTCGTACTACCGGGCCCTGCCCGAGAGCGCAGTGCAGATCGAGCAGGCGACCACCGACGCCCGCCTGACCGTGCCGACCATGGCGCTGGGTGCCCGGCCCGTCGGCTCCGCGCTGCAACGCCAGCTCCGCCCGGTCGCCGACGACCTCGTCGGGCACGTCATCGAGGACTGCGGCCACATCATTCCGCTGCACCGGCCGCATGCCCTGCTCACGCTGCTGCGTCCGTTCCTGGCAGGCGAGGACGCGGTCACAGCGTGACATCGGCAGGAGAGCCCGGCTGTCCCCGCACACCGGTGCCGGGCCCTGGAAACGGCTCGCCCGTACCATCCCCCGGATGTAATTGTTACGGTTACATCTTGGAGGTGGTACGGGTGAGCGCCAACAGCCGGCTGACGGTAGCGACCCATGTGCTCGTGTGGATGGAGCTGTACCGGCGCCAGGGCGGCACAGTGGCCACGTCCGAGCAGATCTCCGAGAGTGTGAACACCAACCCGGTCGTGATCCGCCGCCTGCTCGGTGACCTGCGCAAGGCCGGTCTCGTCTCCTCCCGGCGCGGCGCGGGCGCGGGCTGGGTCCTGGCTCGTGACCCGGCTCGGATCAGCCTCCTGGAGGTGTACGACGCCGTCGAGTCCGGATCCCTGTTCGCCATGCACCGCACGCCGCCCAATCAGGAGTGTCCGGTCGGCCGGGGAATCCAGCCCGCGATCGGAAAGATCTACGACCGGGCAGAGGCCGCTGTGCGGCAGGAGCTCGCCGCGTCGACCCTGGCCGATGTCCTGCGTGACCTTCTCGCCGCTCACTGACCGCGGGCCGGGACCATCCGGCTCACGCGACGTCCGACCTCGCCCATAGACGTAACCGTCACAGTTACACCGTCACAGTTACAAGGAGCGAAATCATGGGACAGCTCGACAACAAGATCGCCCTCGTCACCGGCGCCTCGACCGGTATCGGCCTCGGCATAGCCGAGCGCTTCGTGAAGGAGGGCGCGACCGTCTACATCACCAGCCGCCGCGAGAGCGAACTCAAGGCCGCGGCCGAGCGGCTCGGCGACAGGGCCGTCCCGGTCCGCGGTGATGTGTCCGACCTCGACGACATCGACCGTCTCTTCGCCGAGATCCGTGACCGCTCGGGCCGTCTGGACGTCCTCGTCGCCAACGCGGGCGGCGGTGAGCTGGCACGGCTGGGGAACATCACCGAGGAGGACTACGACCGCACCTTCGCGATCAACGTCAAGGGCATCGTCTTCACCGCCCAGAAGGCGCTGCCCCTGCTGGACCGGGGAGGGTCGGTCATCCTGCTGTCCTCCACCAACGCCTCCAAGGGCGTGCCCGCCATGAGCGTCTACAGCGCGACCAAGGCGGCCATCCGCAGCCTCGCCCGCTCCTGGGCCGCGGAACTGGCCGAGCGCGGTATCCGCGTCAACGCCGTGAGCCCCGGCCCGATCGAGACCCCCGGCATCCTCGGTCTCGCGGGTGACAACCCTGCGGCCCGCCGACGGCTGGCGGACGGTTTCACCGCTCAGGTCCCGCTCGGACGGATGGGGCGCCCGGACGAGGTCGCCGCCCTCGCCCTCTTCCTGGCCGGCGACGAGAGTTCCTTCAGCACAGGCGGGGAGTTCTTCGTCGACGGCGGTCTGGCCCAGATCTGACCGCAGGGGCCCGCGCGACGGTCGGCGGACGAACAGGTCGGACCACGCCCGGAATTGATCCGATCCGGAGCCGCCGAGCAGCAGGCTCCGGGTCGCTGTCCGCGAAGATGCCCGACTGCCGGTGCGCCGTGGCCCGCCCTCGCTGAGTCGACGTCATCCTCGGGCCATGGTCCGCAGTGGCCAGCGGGCTTCGGTCAGCCAGACGAGGAGTGCCAGGGTGGGGAAGACGGCGCCGAGCAGGCAGACTCCCTTCCAGCCGTAGGCGCCGTAGACAGCACCGGCCAGCGCGGAGCCGGTGACCCCGCCGACGAAGTAGGTGCACATATAACCGGTGGTGAGCCGGCTGCGCGCTTCCGGGCGCAACCGGTAGACCTCGCTCTGGTTGGAGATATGGGTGCCCTGCACCCCCAGGTCGAGCACCAGGATCCCGGCGACCAGCCAGCCGATGCGGGAGCCACCGGCCCACCCGGCGATCCAGCTGACCGCGGTGAGCAGGATGAATCCCGCTGTGGCCACACGTCCCCAGCCCGCGTCGGCGATGCGCCCGGCCACCTGCGCACAGCCGGCGCCGGC
>NZ_MUNF01000525.1 GCF_002154555.1 Streptomyces murinus | reverse complement strand
CTCGGCGCAGGAGGGGACCATGCCCGGGGGCGGGGGCTCCGGGTAGAGGCAGCGGTAGCAGGGGCCGTGCTCGGACCAGAAGACCGAGGCCTGGCCGTCGAAGCGGTAGATCGAACCCCAGATGTACGGCTTGTTCAGCAGCACACAGGCGTCGTTGACCAGGTACCGGGTGGCGAAGTTGTCCGTGCCGTCCACGATCAGGTCGTACTGGCTGAAGATGTCCATCACGTTCTCGGCTTCGAGCCGCTCCTCGTGAAGGACCACGTTCACATAAGGGTTGATGCCCTTGACGGTGTCGCGCGCGGACTCGGCCTTGGAGCGGCCGATGTCGGACTGGCTGTGGATGATCTGGCGTTGCAGGTTCGACTCGTCGACCTCGTCGAACTCCACGATGCCGAGCGTGCCGACGCCCGCCGCGGCCAGGTACATCAGCGCGGGTGAGCCCAGGCCGCCGGCGCCCACGCACAGCACCTTGGCGTTCTTCAGCCGCTTCTGCCCGTCCATGCCCACATCGGGGATGATCAGGTGGCGGGAGTACCTGCGGACCTCGTCTACGGTGAGCTCGGAAGCCGGCTCGACCAGGGGTGGCAGCGACACGGGGACTCCGTTGGTCGGTCAATCACTACGTTTGTTCTTGTGGTAACACTGCCACGCCCTTCTTCATTCCGAGACACCTGTTCCGAGGCGCGAGACGATTTCGTCCCAGTAGCCGGGCATCGCCTCCCAGGGGTCCCCGGAACCACGGCCTCCGGTGCGGTCCGTGAAGTAGATCGTGGCCGCGCCCTGCCAGCGCGCGATGCGCAGCGCCTCCTCCAGATGCCCGCGCGGCACACCGTGCACGAAGTGGCAGAACCGCTCGGGCGGATGGTCGGCCGTCCACTCCGCGACCTGCGACCAGCGGTAGTCGGTCCAGGAGCCGGAGAAGGTCACCAGCTGGTCGGCGTGCTCCGCGTAGCCCGGGTGCGGGTGGGTGCCGTGGCCCAGGACGAGATGGGCGGTGTCGGTGATCGCCCGCAGGTCCGCGAGCACCCGGCGGACCCCGTCGAGTTCGCCGCGGCCGAGGGGGCAGCGGTCGAGGAGGAAGCCGTCGACCCGGTACCAGTCGAGGTAGCGGTGGGCGTCACGGAGCAGGTCGGCGCGGGCGCGGACGCCCTGTGCGAGGTCGAGCCGGCCGAGGACCCGCACCCCCGCCTGGTGCAGCGGGTCCGCCGCGGCCAGGCAGTGCGGGTCGGGGCGGGCGCCGGGGCCGCCGGCCACATCGAGCGCCACCCAGTCCAACGGGGTGCCGGGGCGGGCGAGCGTGGCCCACTG
>NZ_MUNF01000524.1 GCF_002154555.1 Streptomyces murinus | reverse complement strand
CGATAGCCCACCGAGCGCAGCTGGTGCTGCGCTCGGTGGGCTATCGGGGGGTGCCGCTGGAGGGGCTGCCGTTCGACGAGGCGAGCGGCACGGTCCCGCACCTCGCGGGGCGGGTGGTGCGCGACGGCGTGGCCTCGCCCGGGGAGTACGTCGCCGGGTGGATCAAGCGGGGTCCGTCGGGTGTGATCGGCACCAACCGGCCCTGCGCCAAGGAGACGGTGGCCTCGCTGCTCGCGGACGCCCCCGAGCGGGCGCGCTCCGACGCGCCCGAGGACGCGGTCCCCGCGCTGCTGGCGGCCGGGATCGAGCCGGTGGTCTGGGACGGCTGGCTGGCGATCGAGCGGGCGGAGGCCGAGCTGGGCGCGCGTCTGGGCCGGGGTGTGGTCAAGCTGGCGGACTGGGACACCCTGCTGGCGGGGGCGCGGTCGTCGTCACCCCCTTCGCGGCCCCGGCCGTGACCCCCGGCCCGCGTACTCAGGCGTCGTCGCCCAGGCGGGCGTACTGGCCGTTGGCGGCGGTGAGGAGGGCGTCGAGCAAGCCGGGGAAGAGGTCGTCCAGGTCGTCCCGGCGCAGGCCGCTCAGCTTGGCCGTGCCCCGGTAGCACTGCCGGATGACACCGCTCTCGCGCAGCACCCGGAAGTGGTGCGTGCTGGTGGACTTGGTGACCGGCAGGTCGAAGCGCGAGCAGGACAACTCGTCGGCGGCCGTGGCGAGTTCGCGGACGATGCGCAGCCTCACCGGATCGGACAGCGCGTGCAGCACGCCCTCCAGTCGGATCTCCGCCCGGTCGGGGTGCACCAGCACCCGGCCGGGGGCGGCGGTCTCGGTCACGGCAGCCCACCTTCGTCGCTGGAGTCATGAAGCCTTTACGTTCCCGCATTGTACGAGAGTCATCATAGTTTGACATCCCTCGTACTACGAGGTCTATCGTACGAGCGGACCTGGCGGTCCGTGACGAAGGGAGTCTGCCGTGAGCGTGCTGTTCGAGCCCGTCACCCTGCGTGAGGTGACCATCCCCAACCGGGTGTGGATGCCCCCGATGTGCCAGTACTCGGCCGAGCCCGCGGGGCCGCTCACCGGTGCCCCGAACGACTGGCACTTCGCGCACTACGGGGCGCGGGCCACCGGCGGCACCGGTCTGATCGTGGTCGAGGCCACCGCAGTCTCCCCGGAGGGCCGGATCTCCCCCTACGACCTCGGCCTGTGGAACGACACCCAGGTGGAGGCGTTCCGCCGGATCACCCGCTTCCTCTCCGCCCAGGGCACGGTGCCCGCCGTGCA
The DNA here is from genome assembly GCF_002154555.1 of Streptomyces murinus. Taxonomy (GTDB): domain Bacteria; phylum Actinomycetota; class Actinomycetes; order Streptomycetales; family Streptomycetaceae; genus Streptomyces; species Streptomyces murinus. Next base: position 4,329 of record NZ_MUNF01000524.1, on the reverse strand, counting down.
GCTGGCACACAGCGGACGCAAGGCCTCGACCGAGCGGCCCTGGAAGGGCGGCGCGCCGATCGGTCCGGAGGGCCACGGTTGGGGGCCCCTCGCCCCGAGCCCGCTGCCCTTCACCGAAGGCCACCCGGTACCAAGCGAGTTGACGGTGGATCAGATCACGCAGATCGCCGGGCAGTTCAAGGAGGCCGCGCGCCGGGCGCTGGAGGCGGGCTTCGAGGTCGTGGAGATCCACGGCGCCCACGGCTATCTGGTCCATGAGTTCCTCTCCCCGCACTCCAACCACCGCACCGACGCCTACGGCGGTTCGTACGAGAACCGGGTCCGCTTCGCGCTGGAGATCGTGGACGCCGTACGGGAGGAATGGCCCGCGGACAAGCCGCTGTTCTTCCGGGTCTCGGCCACCGACTGGCTGGAGGAGGGCGGCTGGACCGCGGACGACACGGTCCGCCTGGCCCGCGATCTGCGCGCCCATGGCGTGGACCTCCTCGACGTCTCCACCGGCGGCAACGCCTCCGGCGTGCGCATCCCGGTCGGGCCCGGCTATCAGGTCCCGTTCGCCGCCCGGGTGAAGGCCGAGACCGGCCTTCCGGTCGCGGCCGTCGGTCTGATCACCGAGGCCGAGCAGGCCCAGAAGATCCTGGCGAACGGCGAGGCCGACGCCGTCCTGCTCGGCCGCGAGCTGCTGCGCGACCCCTCCTGGGCCCGGCACGCCGCCCGGGAGCTGGGCGGCGACGTACGGGTGCCGGAGCAGTATCTGCGCTCGGTGTGAGCCTCAGGCCGGCAGCAGTCGTACGACCGTCTCCTCCAGGCGGGGCAGCGCGCGCTGTCCCGCCAGCGCGAGGGCGATGGCGACGGCCACGCCGGCCCAGGCGAGCGGCCCGAGCGGGGTGCAGCCGAAGGCGCGGCTGAGCACCGGGGTCTGGACGACGGCGACGAGCACCGCGGCCGAGCCCAGCGAGGTGATCTGCACCAGCCGGCTGTCGCGCCGGTCCAGGAGGGTCTGCACCAGCTGGGTGCAGACCACCCCGCACAGTGCCATGGTGCTGGAGCGGCGGGCGGTGCCCGGGGTGAAGCGGCCGATCAGCCAGGCGGTGAGCGCGCCCAGACAGGTGGTCAGCGCCCGGTGCCTGATCTGCCGCAGCAGCGGATCGCCCAACACCCCGGCGGCCTCCTCGACATGGGCGAGGTCCGCCTCGCCCTCCTTCTCCGTGACGGCGACGGCCATCGACGGGAACAGGTCGGTGAACAGGTTCACCATCAGCATCTGCCGGGTGGACAGCGGCGCCCGCCCGGACACCAGGGTGCCGATCAGACCGAAGCCGACCTCGCCCGCGTTGCCGCCGATGAGGATGGCGATGGCGTCGGCGACGCTGTGCCACAGGGCGCGGCCTTCGCCGACCGCGTCGATCAGGACCGTGAGGTCGTCGTCGGTGAGCACGATGTCGGCGGCGTTGCGGGCGGCGGCCGAGCCGCGGGCGCTGATGCCCACGCCGATGTCGGCGGCGCGGATCGCCGCGGCGTCGTTGGCGCCGTCGCCGACCATGCCGACCACCCGGCCCGCGTCCCGCAGCGCCTCCACGACCTGGAGCTTCTGCTCGGGTGCCACCCGGGCCACCACGCCCGCGTCACGCAGCATCCGCGCCCGCGCCGCCCGGTCGGCGGCGGCCAGTTCATCGCCGGTGACCACCACGGTGTCCTCCGGCCAGCCCAGTTCGGCGGCGATGGCACGCGCGGTCTGCGGGTGGTCGCCGGTGAGCACGACGGGTCGTACGCCCGCTTCCAGCAGCCCCTTCACCAGCGCCGTGGAGGTGTCGCGCGGTACGTCGGACAGCGCCAGCACTCCCGTGAACTCCAGGTCCTGGAGCGGCTGTTCGAGTACGGCGGACTCGTCCTCCCCGCCGTCCAGGCGCCGTTCGGCCACCGCCAGGACCCGCAGTCCCGAACCCGCCAGTTCCTGGGCGGCGTTGGCGGCTCCCGCGGGGAGACCGGTGCAGGCGGGCAGGACGGTCTCGGGGGCGCCCTTGACCACCAGGACGCGGGAGCCGTCGCCGGCGCGGCCGACGGCGGCCGCGTAGCCGCGGGCGGCCTCGAAGGGCAGCCCGGCGAGCTGCGTCCAGTCGGGGTCGGGGCGGGCCGCGTCCAGGACGGCCTCGTCGGTGGCGTGCACCGGCCGCTCGGAGCCGCCGTTGAAACGGGGGCAGGCCCGGGCCGCGGATCGTACGGTGTCCGCGGAACCGGCGGCGGCCACGGCGCGTACGGTGCCCTCGGCGTCGGAGACCCGCACCAGGCGCAGCCGGTTCTCGGTGAGGGTGCCGGTCTTGTCGAAGCAGATGGTGTCCATGCGGCCGAGCGCCTCCAGGGTGCGCGGGGTGCGCACCAGGACGCCGCCGCGGCTGAGCCGGCGGGCCGCGGCCAGCTGGGCGACGGTGGCCACCAGGGGCAGCCCCTCCGGTACGGCGGCCACCGCGACCGCCACACCGCCGCTGACCGCCTCCCGGATCGGGGTGCCGCGCAGCAGCGCGAGACCGGTCACCGCGGCGCCGCCCGCCAGGGTCAACGGCAGCGCCTTGCGGGTGAGTTCCTGGAGACGGGCCTGGACGCCGGCGGCCGGGGGCATGCGCGCGGCGAGGTGCACGGCGCGGGCGGCCTCGGTGTGCTCGCCGGTGTCGACCACGACGGCACGGGCCTCGCCCGCCACCACGGTCGTGCCCTCGAAGACCATGCAGCTGCGGTCGGCGACCGGGGCGTGCGGGGTGGGGTCGGTGTCCTTCTCCACCGGCAGGGACTCGCCGGTCAGCGCGGACTCGTCGACCTCCAGGCCCTCCTGCCACAGCAGCCGGGCGTCGGCGGGCACCACGTCGTCGCCCTTGAGCTGGATCACATCGCCCGGTGTGAGCTTGCCCGCCTCCACGGTGCGGGTGCCGCCGGCCGGTGCCTCCGCCTCCGTGGGCACCACGCGCGCCTTGCGCTTCTGGTCCGCGACCAGACCGGACAACGCCCGCTCGGCGCGCAGCCGTTGGACCCCGCCGACCAGGGCGTTCAGATCGAGGGCGCCGACCACGAGCAGGGCGTCCACCGCCGAGCCGAGGATCGCGGAGGCGGCCGAGCCGACCGCGAGGACCGGGGTGAGCGGGTCGTGCAACTCGCCGCGGACGGCCTGCCCGAGCTGGTAGGACCAGCGCACGGGGGTGACGAGCGGATGCCGGTAGACCCCGTCGGCCGCCTTGCGCAGCCCCTCGGCCAGCGTGCCCAACGGCGTGCTCTCGGCGCCGGGTTGGTGTTCGAGCCGGTCCCTGGCCTGGTCCGGGTCCAGTTCGTGCCAGTGCACCCGGGGGCGGGGGTGCGGGGCGCGGGCCACCGCCACGCCGAGCGCGGCACGCATCCCGGACAGCAGGGCCAGGGCGGCGCCCGCGTCGACGGGTGCGTGCCGCAGCCCCGGCAGCATGGCGAACCGCCCCCGGCCGCCCTTGGCCTCGCCGACGGCCACGAGGAGTCCGGACAGGGCCGCGCCGGACCGGGCCAGGGTCTGGGACCGCCCGCCGACCGCGCGGGCGGCCGGGATCGCGATCAGCACCCGCCACACGTCGGGCAGCCCGTGCAGGGCCAGCATGTCCGCGCCCCACACCACCGCGCCGTCCCGGTCGGTGAGGGCGACGGCGACATCGCTGGCGCGCAGCGCGACCAGCACGTCGCTCTCCTCGGCCGAGCCCACCCGGGCGACGGTGAGCACGGTGTGTGTCTCACCGCGCGCCTCGTAGACCACGTCGTCCAGCGGCCGGCGGGCGTCCACGACCTGGTCGGCGAGGCCGGTGAAGTCCTCCAGGGCGGGATCGTCCACCAGCACCACCCGCAGCCCGGCCCGGCGGGCTGCGTCCAGCACCGGCTCGGCCCACGGGTCCGCCTCGCCGTCCGCGCCGCGCAGCGCTCCGGCGTGCAGGACGACGGTCCCGGCCATGTCGAGGCGGCGCAGCCGCTCGGGGTCGCGGACCAGCACTCCGGTGCGGGACAGGGCGGCACTGAGGACGGCGTGGAAGGCGGCGGGACCGTAGCGGGCGGCCTTGGGTGAACCGGCGAGCACCGCCTCGGCCGCCTCGGTGCCGTCGTGCTTGACCAGCAGGGTGGCCGCGGCGCCCAGCACACTGCCGGCCGAGGCGTGGGAGGCGTACTGCTGGGCGNNAGGCGGCCGCGCGGGCCACGGTCTCGGCGATCTGGCAGGCGCGCAGGGTGCCGTCGAGCAGCAGCGAGGAGGGGGTCTGCCCGGCGCCGTGCGCGGCGGCGTTGGCGGTGGCCAGCACCAGGTCCATCCGGTCGGGTCCGAGGCGGGCGCGC
>NZ_MUNF01000523.1 GCF_002154555.1 Streptomyces murinus | reverse complement strand
CGAAGCCGCGCGGCTTCGAGCCGGCCGGACCGTCCGGACGCCTTCACCATGGCGGGCCTCGAATGGGACCTGCTCGCCGATGTCTTCGCGCCGCCCTTCTCCAGGACGACCGAGACGGCGATGGACGTCCTGGGCCTGACCGGCACCGAGGCGCCCCTGCTGCGGCCCGGCGGATCGTTCCTGGAGGTCGGCTCGGGCACCGGGATCATCGCGGTCATGGCCGCGCTGCGGGGCGCCGCCCGGGTGGTGGCCACGGACATCAACGCGCGCGCCGTGGAGAACACCCGCCGCAACGCCGAGCGCCATGGTGTCGGCGACCGGCTGCGGGCCGTACACAGCGATCTGTTCGCCGCGCTCGACGCCGACGACCGCTTCGACTGCGTGTACTGGCACTCCAACTTCGTGCTGGCCCCGGACGACTATCGCTACCGCAGCGACCACGAGCGCGCGTACATCGACACCGGCTACCGCGCCCATGAGCGCTATCTGGTGGAGGCCCCCCTGCGGCTCACGTCCGGCGGCAGGGCCCTCCTCCAGTTCAGCGACCGCGGCGACCTCCCCCGACTGACGGCCCTGGCCACGGCCCACGACCGCCGGCTGAAGGTGCTGCGTCGGCACAGCTTCGCGGAGGGCACGGAGACGCTGGAGCACATCCTGCTGGAGATCCGCGTGGCGTCCTGACGCCGCTCAGGGGGCCGATCACGGCACGGGCGCGGGTCCACCGATCGCGGTCGGGCCCGCGCCCCCGTCACACCTGCTGCCCGAGTTCCGCCGTGTCCTTGGTGAGGGCCGGGGCCCGGGTGGCGGAGACGCTTGTGCGGAGGCGGCCGAGGCCGGCGGCCGCGGTCAGCAGGGCCAGGGTGGCGGCGCCGACCGGGAGCAGGTAGCTGTTCTCGGCGTCGAAGTGCTCCACGGACCAGCCCGCGAGCATGCTGCCGAGGGAGGAGCCGCCGAGGAGGCTGGTCACGGCCAGGGTCATGCCCTCGTTGATCTGGGAGCGCGGGATCAGTTCCTGGACCAGGCCCATGCCGGTGATCATGGTCGGTGAGGTGGCCATGCCCGCGATGAACATCAGCGGGACGAGGGACCACAGGCCACTGGCGAGGGTCAGCGGGAGCATCAGTACGGCCATGCCGCCGACGCCCATCAGGAAGCGGGTGGTGCTGGAGCCGCGCAGGGTGAGCATGCCGAAGAGCAGGCCCGCGAGGGCGGAGCCGACCGCTTGGAGGGCCAGGACCAGACCGGCCGAGGACTTGTGGTGCAGGGAGTCGGTGAAGGCGATCGTGACGACTTCGAGGGAGCCGAACAGGGAGCCGGTGAAGAGGAGGACGAGCATCATCACCTGGAGGCCCCGGTTGGTGAGTGGGGAGCGGGCGGCCGAGGGGTCGGCGGGCTGGACCGGGGGTTCGGTGCCGCGCTGCAAGGAGAAGAGGACGGTGCCGCCCAGGGTCAGGATCAGCGGTGCGATCCGGCCCGCCTCGGGGGCGATGCCGGTGGCCAGGCCCACCACGATGATGGGGCCGAGGACGAAGCACATCTCGTCCAGGACCTGTTCGAACGAGTTGGCCACATGCATGCGTTCGTCGTCATCGCCGTAGAGCCCGGCCCAGCGGGCGCGGGCCATGCCGCCGACGTTCGGCGCGGTGGCGGACAGCACGTTGGTGACGAACAAGGTCCAGGTCGGTGCGTCGGTGGCGAGGCAGCTGACCAGGGCGGCCGACATGGCGGCCGACCAGATGGCCGCGGGGATGGCCGTACGGGACTGGCCGTAGCGGTCGACGAGCCGGCCGAGGAGCGGGATCGTGATCAGGGTGGCGGCGAGGGACGAGCCGCCCACGGCGCCGGCCAGCGCGTAGGAGTGGCGCATGGCGGCGACCATCACCACGGTGCCGACTCCGGACATGGACAGGGCGAGCCGGGCCAGGAAGCCGGTGGTGGTGAAGCCGACGCTCCCCTTGGCGGAGAACAGTCTGCGGTACGGGGCGAACATGCGTGGTCTCTCCGTTGCGGGGCCGTGGCAACCGCGCGCGAAGGAAATCGGGCGGGCACTGGTCGCCAACGCCCCGGTCAGGGGCCGGGGTTGAGGATAGTGCCCGATCCCGCACACCGCCGCCCCATTGCGGCGCGTCCGAGCCGCCTCGTATCCCTGCATCGAGGGCTTCGTGGTGGAGAAGCCCTGACCGGTGCGGTGGCCGGAGCGCAGAATCCCGGTGCAGGTCAACCGGCGGGCGCCCGGGGCGACATGATGGACGAGGACCTGCCACCGGACCCCGCACCGCAGCCGCGCACCGGGCCCGCGTCCCGGGGCAGGCCCTCGTCCGTCGTCAGCCCGCCTCGGGCCGGTCGTCGTCGACGATCTCGGCGTCCACCACCTCGTCGTCCTCCGGGGCGGACCCACCGGAGGCCGCGTCACCGGACGCCGACCCGGCGGCGCCCGCGCCCGCGGCCGTACCCGCGCCCTGATCGCCCTGGGCGCGGGACTGCTCGTACAGCGCCGTGCCGATCTTCTGGGCGGACTGGGCCACTTCGTCGGTGGCGCGGCGGAGGGTGGCGGTGTCCGTGTTCTCGTCCTTGAGCTTCGCCTTCAGCTCGGCGAGCGCGGCCTCGGTCTCGTGCCGCGCCTCGGCGGAGATCCGCTCGGGGTTGTCGCTGATGAGCTTCTCGGTCTGGTAGACGAGCTGTTCGGCCTGGTTGCGGGTCTCGGCGGCCTCGCGGCGCTGCCGGTCGTCCTCGGCGTGCTGCTCGGCCTCGCGGACCATGCGGTCGATGTCGTTCTTCGGCAGCGCGGAGCCGCCGGTGACGGTCATCTTCTGTTCCCTGCCGGTGCCGAGGTCCTTCGCCGACACATGCATGATCCCGTTGGCGTCGATGTCGAAGGCGACCTCGATCTGCGGGACTCCGCGCGGTGCGGGCGGCAGACCGGTCAGCTCGAACATGCCGAGCTTCTTGTTGTAGGCGGCGATCTCGCGCTCGCCCTGGAAGACCTGGACGGACACCGAGGGCTGGTTGTCCTCGGCGGTGGTGAAGATCTCCGAACGGCGGGTGGGGATCGTGGTGTTGCGCTCGATCAGCTTGGTCATGATGCCGCCCTTGGTCTCGATGCCGAGGGACAGCGGGGTGACGTCGAGCAGCAGGACGTCCTTGACCTCGCCCTTGAGGACACCGGCCTGGAGCGAGGCGCCGATGGCGACGACCTCGTCCGGGTTGACACCCTTGTGCGGCTCCTTGCCGGTCAGCTCCTTCACCAGGCCGGTGACGGCGGGCATCCGGGTCGAGCCGCCCACCATCACCACATGGTCGATGTCGGACACCTTGATCCCGGCGTCCTTGATCGCGTTGTGGAACGGCGCCTTGCAGCGGTCCAGCAGGTCGGCGGTCAGCTGTTCGAACTGGGCGCGGGTCAGCTTCTCGTCCAGGTGCAGCGGGCCTTCGGCGGAGGCGGTGATGTAGGGCAGGTTGATCGTGGTCTCCGAGGAGCTGGACAGCTCGATCTTCGCCTTCTCGGACGCCTCCCGCAGCCGCTGCACGGCCATCTTGTCCTTGCCCAGGTCGACGCCGTAGTGGTTCTTGAACTGCTGCACCAGGTGGTCCACGACGCGCTGGTCCCAGTCGTCGCCGCCCAGATGGGTGTCGCCGTTGGTGGCCTTGACCTCGATGACGCCGTCGCCCATCTCCAGCAGGGACACGTCGAAGGTGCCGCCGCCGAGGTCGAAGACGAGGACCGTCTGCTCGTCCCCCTTGTCCAGGCCGTACGCGAGCGCGGCGGCGGTCGGCTCGTTGATGATCCGCATGACGTTCAGGCCGGCGATCTCCCCGGCCTCCTTCGTCGCCTGCCGCTGGGCGTCGTCGAAGTAGGCCGGGACGGTGATCACCGCGTCCGTGACGTCCTCGCCGAGGTAGGACTCGGCGTCCCGCTTCAGCTTCTGGAGCACCCGCGCGGAGATCTCCTGGGCGGTGTAGTGCTTGCCGTCGATGTCGCCCTGGTCGGGGAAGCGCCAGGAGTGATCGCCCATGTACCGCTTGACCGAGCGCGCGGTGCGCTCCACGTTGGTCACGGCCTGCCGTTTGGCGACCTCGCCGACCAGCACCTCGCCGTTCTTGGCGAACGCCACGACCGAGGGAGTGGTCCGCGCGCCCTCCGTGTTGGTGATGACGGTGGGTTCGCCGCCCTCCAGGACCGAGACCACCGAGTTCGTCGTCCCGAGGTCGATTCCGACCGAACGCGCCATGGTGAATCCTCCCTTGCCGGCTGCTCCCCCACCCGTGTTCCCCGGTCCTCCTCACCTATAGGGCCTGAATAAAACTTGAGCTACCTCATGTCAAGTCTGGTCCGCTTCCGGTGGGCCGTCCAGGGCACGGGTCCACTCGGTTCCGGCCGCGAGCGCGGTACGCCAGGAGCGCAGCACGCGGGGCGGCATGCCCACGGCGAGCGCTCCGGTGAGTGCCGTACCCCTGCGGTAGGCCACGAGGAAGCCGCCGTCCGCCGGGTCGCCGTCGACCACCCGGGCCTCGTCGTGATCGCGCAGGTGTCCGAACGCCTGGATCCTGAGGTCGTACTGGTCGGACCAGAAGGACGGCACCGGCGCGAACGGTTTGGCCTGCTCGGGGGCGAGAAGGTTGCGGGCCGCGGCCATGCCCTGTTCGGCCGCGTTCGTACGGTGCTCCACGCGCATGTCGGTGCCGAAGAGCGGGTTGTGCCAGCGGGCCACGTCGCCCGCGGCGTAGATGCCGGGCGCGGCGGCGCTGTACCGGTCGCAGGCCACACCGTCGGCCAGCCGCAGCCCGCTGTCCTCCAGCCAGTCGGTGTTGGGCTCGGAGCCGATGGCGATCAGGATGTCGTCGGCCGGGATCGTGCTGCCGTCGCTGAGCAGCACGCCCGTGGCCCGGCCCGCTCCGGTGGTGATCCCGGCGACCTTGGTCCCGGTCCGCAGGTCCACGCCGTGATCGCGGTGGACCTGGGCCAGATACGTGCCGACCTGCTGTCCGACGGCGTGCGCGAGGGGCACGGGGGCGGGTTCCACCAGGGTGACGGTCGCGCCGAGGGTGCGCGCGGCGGCGGCGACCTCGGCGCCGAGGAACCCGGCGCCCACCACGACCAGCCGGCCCCCGGCCGTCAGTCGCTCGCGCAGGGCGAGGGCGTCCCCGAGTTCCCGCAGGACATGGACGCCGGGTGTGTCGCACTCGGGCAGCCGGCGCGGCCGGACCCCGGTGGCGATGATCAGACCGTCGTACGTCAGGCTCGTGCCGTCGGCGAGGGTCACGGTGCGGGTCGCCGGGGCGAGGGCGGCGGCGGGCACGCCGAGCCGCAGGTCCAGGGCGAGGGCGTCCAGATCGGCCGGGCGGCGCAGCTGCACCCGCTCGGGCTCCCAGGCGCCGGTGAGGACCTGCTTGGACAGCGGCGGCCGGTCGTAGGGCGGATGCGGTTCGCCCCCGACGAGGGTGAGCGAGCCGTCGTAGCCGGCGCGGCGCAGGGTCTCGGCGGCCGTCAGACCGGCCGCCGAGGCCCCCACCACGACGATGCGGCGCGGCGGGACGCTCGTCACGCCTCCACCAGCCGGATCGCGGCGGCGGGGCAGATCGCGGCCGACTCCCGTACGTCCTCGTCGAGTTCAGGGCCGGGGGTGGCGTCCAGCAGCTGCACTATGCCCTCGTCGTCCTGGTCGAAGACCTGGGGTGCCACCAGGACGCACTGTCCGGAGGCGACGCATTTGGGCTGGTCGACTTCCACGCGCATGGGTTCCTCGTTTCATGGTTCGTGATGGTGCGGGTGTGCCGTGTGGTGCGTGCTGTGAAGTGCTACCAGGAGACGGGTAGTTCATAAACGCCGTAGACGAAGCCATCATGCTTGAACTCCAGTTGATCGAAGTCCGTGGCCAGCGCGAGCGTGGGGATGCGGGAGTAGAGCGTGCTGTAGGCCACTTGGAGTTCGACGCGGGCGAGCGGCTGGCCGAGGCACTGGTGGATGCCGTAGCCGAAGGCGACATGGCGGCGGGCGTCGCGGGTGAGGTCGAGCCGGTCGGGGTCGGGGAAGACGCCGGGGTCCCGGTTCGCGATGTCGTTGGCGAAGATGACGCCGTCGCCCGCGCGGATCAGCTCACCGTCGATCTCGATGTCCTCCAGCGCGACGCGCCGCCGCCCGGAGTGGACGATGTTCAGATAGCGCAGCAGTTCCTCGACGGCCGAGGCGACCGTCTTGGGGTCCTCGCAGTCGCGCAGCAGGGCGAGTTGGTCCGGGTTGCGCAGCAGGGCCACGGTGCCGAGCGCGATCATGTTGGCGGTGGTCTCGTGCCCCGCCACGAGCAGCAGGACGCCCATCTCGGCGGCCTGGCGCCGGGTCAGCTCGCCGGTGGCCACGCGCTGGACGGCGAGCTGGGAGAGCACATCGTCCTCGGGGTGCGCGAGCTTGGCGGCCAGGAGGTCGTCCAGGTAGTCGGTGAGCGCCTCGGACGCGGCGAGCAGTTCCTCGCGGGTGGAGGTGCGGCGCACCAGGACGCGGCTGTGGCGCTGGAAGAAGTCGTGCCGCTCGTACGGCACGCCGAGCAGCGCGCAGATCACCAGGCTGGGCAGCGGCAGTGCGAACGCCTCCACCAGGTCGGTGGGGTTGGGTCCGGCGAGCATCTCCTCGATCAGGTCGTCCACGATCCGCTGCACGGACGGCCGCAGGGCCTCGACCTTCCTGATCGTGAAGGGGGCCGTCACCATGCGGCGCAGCCGGGCGTGTTCGGGGTCGTCCATGGTGAGGAAGGTGGTGCGGGTCCGGTCGCGCTCCTGGGTCGCGGCGCTGCGGTGCGGGTAGCCGGGGCGCCGGGGGTCGGCGCTGATGCGGGGGTCGCCGAGCAGGGC
>NZ_MUNF01000522.1:540-681 GCF_002154555.1 Streptomyces murinus | reverse complement strand
CGTCGGCGATGCCGGGGTGGGTGAGCAGCAGGGCCTCCAGTTCGGCGGGTGCCACCTGGAAGCCCTTGTACTTGATGAGTTCCTTCACCCGGTCCACCACGAACAGCCAGCCGTCGCCGTCCACTTGGCCGACGTCCCCGG
>NZ_MUNF01000522.1:0-528 GCF_002154555.1 Streptomyces murinus | reverse complement strand
GCAGCCGGTCGAGCGGGACGACATGGCTGCCCGGGGACAGCTCGGTCATGCCGTAGGCCTGGCCGATCGGGGGCAGTCCGAGGCGGTGCGCGCAGGCGCGGGCGAGAGCGGCATCCAGGGGGGCGGCGGCGCACAGGACGTACTGGAGGCAGGAGAGGTCGTAGCGGGTGACCGCGGGGTGCTTGGCGAGGGCGAGGACGATCGGCGGGGCGACGTAGAGGCCGGTGATGCGGTGCTTCTCGATCGCGGCGAGGAAGGTCTCCAGGTCGAAGCGGGGCAGTACGACGACCGTGCTGCCGAGGCGCAGGGGCGCGTTCATCAGCGCGGTCAGGCCGTAGATGTGGAAGGACGGCAGGACGGCGAGGATGCGCTCACCGGGTCCAGTGGGTGCGGCCGACTGCAACTGGGCGAGGTTCGTGCCGATCTGGCGGTGGGTGAGCATCACCCCCTTGGGCACGCCGGTGGTGCCGGAGGAGTACGGCAGCACCGCGACGTCTTCCGCCACGTCGAACGCCAGCTCCGGTTCGT
>NZ_MUNF01000521.1 GCF_002154555.1 Streptomyces murinus | reverse complement strand
CTGTGGGAACTGGCCGCCCGCCGAGCCGCCCTCACCCCCGACCGCCCGGTCTTCCTCCAGTCGTCCCGCTCGCTGACCTTCGGCGAGCTGTGCGCGCGGGCGGCCAGTTCCCACAGGGTGCGGGCACAACCCAGCGACCGTGCGGTCTCGTTCGCCGGTGCCAAGGGGGACGGGTTCATGTTCGCCACCTGCCTTTTGCCGCCTCGTAGAGACGTTACTGACGGATCGTCAGGTCTGTGGCATGCTAACTGACGCGTCATCAGATATGACCCGGTCCGGCGGAGGGGAATCATGGCGATCGAACTGCCCCGCATCATCAGCGTCGACGACCACGTGATCGAGCCCGCCCACCTCTTCGAGACCTGGCTGCCGGCGAGGTACCGGGAGCGGGGGCCGCAGCCGCTCACCGCCGGGATCGGTGAACTCGCCTATGTGGGCGGGAAGTATCAGATCTCCATGGATCCCGAGGGGCCCGCGACGGACTGGTGGATCTATGAGGATCTGAAGTTCCCGTACAAGCGCAACATCGCCGCCGTCGGCTTCGACCGCGACGAGATGACCCTGGAGGGGATCACCCGGGAGCAGATGCGGCGGGGGTGCTGGGATCCCAAGGCGCGTCTTGAGGACATGGATCTCAACCATGTGGAGGGGAGCCTGTGTTTCCCCACCTTCCCCCGCTTCTGCGGGCAGACGTTCGCCGAGGCGCACGACAAGGAGGTCGCCCTCGCCTGTGTGCGCGCCTACAACGACTGGATGGTGGAGGAGTGGTGCGGGGACAGCGGGGGGCGGCTCATCCCGCTGTGCCTGATCCCCTTGTGGGACGTGGAGTTGGCGGTCGAGGAGATACGGCGGAACGCCGCGCGCGGGGTGCGGGCCGTCACCTTCTCCGAGATCCCGACGCACCTCGGGCTGCCGTCCATCCACACCGGTTACTGGGATCCGTTCTTCGCCGTCTGCCAGGACACCGGCACGGTCGTCAACATGCACATCGGCAGCAGCTCCCAGATGCCCGCCGCCTCCCCGGACGCCCCGCCCGCCGTCCAGGCCTCCCTGAGCTTCAACAACGCGATGGCCTCGATGATGGACTACCTCTTCAGCGGGGTCCTGGTGCGGTTCCCGCGGCTCAAACTCGCCTACTCCGAAGGGCAGATGGGGTGGGTGCCGTACGCCCTGGAGCGCGCCGACGACGTGTGGGCCGAGCACCGGGCCTGGGGCGGGGTGCGCGATCTGGTGCCCGAGCCCCCGTCGACGTACTACTACCGCCAGATCTACTGCTGCTTCTTCCGCGACAAGCACGGCGTCGCCTCGCTCGATGTCGTCGGCCGTGACAACGCCACCTTCGAGACCGACTATCCGCACGTCGACTCCACCTTCCCGCACACCGAGGAGGTCGCCCTCGACCATGTGCGGGGCCTGGACGAGGAGACCGTGTACAAGCTGATGCGCGGCAACGCCATCCGCATGCTCGGCCTCGACCTGGACCGGTGATGGACCTCTCCGACACCGTGGAGGAGGCGGAGTTCCGGGCGCGGCTGCGGGAGTGGCTCGCCGAGGTGCTGCCCGCCCTGCCGCCGAAGCCGGATCCGGCCGACTGGCCGGGGCGGCGCGCCTACGACCTCGGCTGGCAGCGGACGCTGTACGACGCCGGGTACGCCGATGTCCACTGGGACGCCTCCCCGGCGCTGCGGATGATCTTCCTGGAGGAGTCCGAGAAGGCGGGCGCGCCCTATGTCGGGGCGAACTTCGTCGGGCTGCTGCACGCCGGTCCGACCATCGCCGCCGAGGGCACCGACGCCCAGCGGGCCCGCTGGCTGCCACCGATCCTGCGCGGCGAGGAGGTGTGGTGCCAGGGGTTCAGCGAACCGGACGCCGGCTCCGACCTCGCGGCGCTGCGCACCCGGGCCCGCCGGGACGGCGACGACTACGTGGTCACCGGCAGCAAGATCTGGACCTCGCACGCGGAGGTCGCCGACTGGTGCGAACTCCTCGTCCGCACCGACCCGGACGCGCCCCGCCACCGGGGCATCACCTGGCTCGCGATGCCGATGGACGCCGAGGGGATCACCGTACGGCCGCTGCGCACGCTCGCCGGGTCCACCGAGTTCGCCGAGGTGTTCCTGGACGAGGTGCGGGTGCCGGCCGCCAACCGGGTCGGCGCCGAGAACGACGGCTGGCGCGTCACCATGGTCACCCTCTCCTTCGAGCGCGGCACCGCCTTCGTGGGGGAGGTCGTCGCCTGCCGCCGTGTCCTTCGCCAACTGGCGTGTACGGCACGGGAGAACGGCCGCTGGGACGACCCCGCGCTGCGCCGCCGACTCGGCCGCCTCGACGCCGAGTTCCGTGCGCTGTGGCGGCTGACCCAGTGGAACGTCAGCGAGGCGGCCGGGTCGGCGGC
>NZ_MUNF01000520.1 GCF_002154555.1 Streptomyces murinus | reverse complement strand
CCGCGCCGGCGCGGATTCGGCGACGACAGCGTTTCCGCGCCAGGGGCATGAACTCCCCCGCTCTCGCGGGTAGTTCAGCCGTAGGGAGGTTCAGCATACGTAACTTCCGGGCGTGCTCCGCAACGGCCCCTTGCCGTGGGCGCACCGGCCGGGCCATATTGGTCCGGACCATTGCCGGGACCCGTCGATGCCGAACTCGTCATCGAATGCCGAACAGCCGTGGAGGCAGAACCGTGCGACGCGTTCCCCTTCCGCTCGTGCTGGTCGCCGGCGCCCTGCTGCTCCTCGCGTCCTGCGGCCTGAGCCGGGCCGACGACGGCGACGAGGGCCGGATGCCGGGCGCCCCGACCGGGGTCACCGCCCAGGCCGGCAGCGCCACCACCGTGCATGTGATGTGGAACGCGGTGCCCGACGAGGGCCAGGGCATCCGCTCCTACGAGGTCTACCGGGGCGGTGCCAAGGCGGCCGAAGTGCCCGGCGCCGAGCGCATGGTGGACGTGATCGGGCTCAGCCCCTCCACCGCCTACTCCTTCACCGTGCGCGCCCGGGACAAGGCCGGGCGCCTGGGACCGCCGAGCCGGACGGTACGGGCCCGCACCCCCGCCCGGGTCGCGGCCGACCACTCGCCGCCGACCCGCCCCGGCACCCTCACCGGACACCCCGTCGGCAGCCGCGAGGTCCAACTGGCGTGGGGCGCCGCCCGGGACGACCGGGGCGTGGTGTCGTACGACATCGAGCAGGGCGGCGTGCAGATCCACAGCGTCGGCGGGGCGCAGACCTCGACCGTGGTCACCGGGCTGCGCCCCGGCACCCGGTATGTGTTCACGGTGCGGGCCCGGGACGCGGCCGACAACCTCTCCCCCGCCGGCGCTCCGGTGCGGCTGACCACGCCCGGCACCGACGACGGCCGGGCCACCGCGCCGACCGGCTTCACCGCCGCGACCCATCGCACGGACGGCGCCTACTATCTGGACCTGGCCTGGGACCCGCCGGACACCGACGGGGTGATCACCGAGTACTCGATCCGGCTGGACGACGCCACCACGACCTCGCTGGAGTGGGGCGGCACCCCGCCGCGCGGCCGGGCGCGCTACAGCTTCTACCTGGGCCGTACCGCCGGGGAGGAGCACCGGGTGCGGCTGCGGGCCCGGCTGCCGGACGGCACCTGGGGCGGCTGGTCGGCGGAGCGCACGGTGACGACGGGAGGCTGACCCGCGCGCCCCTGACCACAGGTCGGCGCCTGGCGCATCCCGGCGGGGCGCGGCCTGCGCCGGGCGTGGGGTGCCGTCACCCGGCCGGGTGCCGCCGGGGTGCGGGGGGCGCCGGGGCCGCGTTGGCTGCTGACCAGGCAGCACGGATGTTCCCCGACCCTGGGCGGCGCATGGGACGTACCGCCGGCCGTGCCGCCGGAGGCCCCGATGCGCAACTCCATATCCATGCTCCGCTTCGCTCCGACCCTGGCGGCCGCCGCCGTGCTCCCGGCCATGCTCGCGGCGCCCTCGGCCGCGGTCTCCGGCATCTCCGTCAGCACCACGGGATCCAGCGTCTCCGTGGTCACCAGCGCATGCACCCAGATCAACGGCAGCTGGGGCACCGCGGCCCTGCTCACCAGCAGCCAGGCGAACTTCGCGCAGGGCCGGCAGGTGGCCCTGTCGGGCACCACGATCAGCCAGTCCGCGGCCTGGTCGAAGGTGAGCCCGGGGACGTACACCGTGGTGGTGGTCTGCTCCAGCGGCAGCACGGCGGGCAGCCAGTCGGTGATCGTGTCCGCCGGTTCCTCGCCGACCCTCGCGGCGACCTCCCGGCCGGGCACGACCACGTCGACGACCAGACCGGCGCCGAACCGGGGCGTGAACGGCGGACTCGGCGGCGCCGTCCGCGACTACGGCCCACTGACGCTCGGCGCCGGCGCGGCACTGGTGGGCGCGGGTGCCGTCACAGCCGCCTGGTGCCTGCGCCGCCGCACGAAGCCGTACCGGTACTGAACCCCTCCGGGGGCGCCGGGCCCCGGCCGGCGGGGCTTCGCCCGACACGGCTCCGGATGGCCCGGCCCAGGCCCGCTCGCATTCGGGCGGCACCGCTCCGGTCGGCTCGGCTTCCGGCAACCCGACTCCGGTCCGCACGACTCCGACCGGTGCGGCCTCGGGCGGCTCGGCCCCGGCCGACGCGGCTTCACACCGCGCCACTTGCCACCGCTCGACGCCGACCGGCCCGGCTTCAGGCCACGCGCTTGCGGGCCCGCCCTGTCTACGGTCGCTCAGCCCCCTGGCGGCACGGCTTCAGCCGATGCTGCTTGCGGCCGGTCGGTTGCGTGCCGGGCGGTGTCGGACCGCTCGGCCCCCGGCGTCACCCAGGTCCGCTCGGCCTCGGGCGGCACCACTTTCGACGGTCCGGCTCCGGCCCGCCCACCTCCGGGCCACCCGGCTCCGACCGGCGCCGCCTCGGGCAACTCGGCCCCGGCCGATGCGGCTTCACGCGGCGCTGCCTGCCTCCGCGCCGCTCCGGGCCACACAGCCTCGGGCCGCGCTGCTGCGGCGGTTCAGCTGTGGGCCGCACGACTGCGGGCCGCACGGCTGCCGGCCGGTCGGTCCACGGTCGCTCAGCCTCGGCGGCACCGCTTCGATCCACACAGCCCCGTGCCGCACGGCATCAGCCGATGCTGCTTGCGGCCGCTCGGGCGACGCTGTCTAGGGGTGGTCGGCCTCGGGTTGCCCGGAGTCAGCCGGAGGTGGCGGTAGCTGTGCGAACTCCGTGAGGGCGTGGGTGAGCCACTGGGTCCAGAAGGTCTCCAGGTCGATGCCGGCCCGCAGCACCAGGTGGCGCAGCCGGTCCTCGGGGGCGTCCCGGTCCGGCGGGAAGTCGCGCTTCTCGATCCCCTCGTACTCGGCCAACTGCCGCTGATGCAGCTCCAGATGGCGGCGCAGATCCGCTTCAAGACCGGCCGTGCCGACCACCGCCGAGGCGCGCAGCCGCAGCAGGAGCGTGTCCCGCAGCGGCTTGGGGTCCTGACCGGCGGCGGCCCAGCGGGCCAGTTCGGCGCGGCCCGCGGGCAGGACCTCGTAACTCTTCTTCTGCCCGCGGGACGGCTGCGCGTTCGGCAGCGCCCGGATGAGCCCCTCCCCCTCCAGCTTCCCCAGCTCGCGATAGATCTGCTGATGCGTCGCGGACCAGAAGTAGCCGATCGACTTGTCGAACCGGCGGGTCAGCTCCAGCCCCGACGACGGCTTTTCCAGCAGGGCGGTGAGGATCGCGTGCGGGAGTGACATGGGCTCATCCTAGGTATCCCCCGCAGGGGACCTACAGCGCCGCCGCCACCTCGGTGCCCTGCTTGATGGCGCGCTTGGCGTCCAGCTCGGCCGCGACGTCCGCGCCGCCGATCAGATGGACGCTGCGCCCGGCGGCGACCAGCGCCTCGTACAGCTCGCGGCGCGGCTCCTGGCCGGTGCACAGGACGACCGTGTCGACCTCCAGGACCGTGCTCTGCTCGCCGACGGTGATGTGCAGCCCCGCGTCGTCGATCCGGTCGTAGCGCACGCCCGGGACCATGGTGACGCCGCGGTGCTTCAGCTCGGTGCGGTGGATCCAGCCGGTGGTCTTGCCGAGCCCGGCGCCGACCTTGGTGGTCTTGCGCTGGAGCAGATGGACCTGGCGCGGCGGGGCCGGGCGGCGCGGCTCGGTGAGGCCGCCGGGCGCGGTGTACTCCACGTCGACGCCCCAGTTGCGGAAGTACGTCCGCGGGTCCTCGCTCGCCTTGTCGCCGCCGTCGGTGAGGAACTCGGCGACATCGAAGCCGATGCCGCCGGCGCCGAGGACGGCCACCCGCTCGCCGACAGGGGCGCCGTCGCGCAGCACATCGAGGTAGCCGAGCACCCGGGGGTGGTCGACGCCCGGGATGTCGGGGGTGCGCGGCGTGACGCCGGTGGCGACGACCACCTCGTCGTAGTCGGCCAGATCCTCGACGCCGACCCAGGTGCCGAGTCGTACGGCGACCCCGTGGGCGTCGAGCTGGTGGCGGAAGTAGCGCAGCGTCTCGTCGAACTCCTGCTTGCCGGGGACCTTGCGGGCGATGTTGAGCTGCCCGCCGATCTCGCTCGCGGCGTCGAACAGGGTGACCTCGTGGCCGCGTTCGGCGGCGCTGACGGCGCAGGCGAGTCCGGCGGGTCCGGCGCCGACCACGGCGACGCGCTTCTTCGTGCGGGTCGGGGCGAGCACCAGCTCGGTCTCGTGGCAGGCGCGCGGGTTGACCAGGCAGGAGGTGAGCTTGCCGCCGAAGGTGTGGTCCAGGCAGGCCTGGTTGCAGCCGATGCAGGTGTTGATGGCCTCGGGGGTGCCGGCGGCGGCCTTGGCGACGAAGTCGGGGTCGGCGAGCATGGGCCGGGCCATGGAGACCATGTCGGCACAGCCGCCGGCCAGCAACTCCTCGGCGAGATCGGGGGTGTTGATGCGGTTGGTGGTCACCAGGGGGATCGTCACCTGGCCCATCAGCTTCTTGGTGACCCAGGTGTAGGCGCCGCGCGGCACCGACGTGGCGATGGTGGGGATGCGGGCCTCGTGCCAGCCGATGCCGGTGTTG
Organism: Streptomyces murinus; assembly: GCF_002154555.1. GTDB lineage: Bacteria > Actinomycetota > Actinomycetes > Streptomycetales > Streptomycetaceae > Streptomyces > Streptomyces murinus. Next base: position 11,756 of record NZ_MUNF01000520.1, on the reverse strand, counting down.
ATGATCGTGGCGCCCGCCGCCTCGACTGCCTTGGCGAGGGTGACGACCTCGGCGTGCGAGGAGCCGCCGGGGACGAGGTCCAGCATGGACAGCCGGTAGACGATGATGAAGTCCTCGCCCACGGCCTCGCGGACCCGGCGCACGATCTCGACCGGGAAGCGCATCCGGTTCTCGTAGGAGCCGCCCCAGCGGTCGGTGCGGTGGTTGGTGCGGGCGGCGATGAACTCGTTGATCAGATAGCCCTCGGAGCCCATGATCTCGACGCCGTCGTATCCGGCGTGCCGGGCGAGGCGGGCGGCGCGCACATAGTCCTCGACGGTCCGCTCGACATCGGCGTCGGACAGCTCGCGGGGCACGAAGGGGCTGATCGGCGCCTGGAGGGGGCTCGGGGCGACCAGGTCCTGGTGGTAGGCGTACCGGCCGAAGTGCAGGATCTGCATCGCGATGCGGCCGCCCGCGCCGTGCACGGCCCCGGTGACGACCCGGTGCCGCTCGGCCTCCGCCTCGGTGGTGAGCATGGCCCCGCCCTCGTACGGCCGGCCCTCCTCGTTCGGCGCGATGCCCCCGGTCACGATGAGCCCGACGCCGCCGCGCGCCCGGGCGGCGTAGAACGCGGCCATCCGCTCGAACCCGCGCTCGGCCTCCTCCAGGCCCACGTGCATGGATCCCATGAGCACTCGGTTGGGCAGCGTGGTGAATCCCAGGTCGAGCGGGGTCAGCAGGTGGGGGTAGCGGCTCATGTCAGGCCCTCCGTGCACAGATGCGGTCGCATCTTGTTGTAGAGCACCCGCCCCCGTTTATGCAACTAGTTGCACAACGATGTGACCCGCACCGCTCCCCCGCCCGCGGCCACGTCCGTCGGCACGACGGAAGCGGACGGACACGGACGCAGTACGCCCCGGCCGGTACGGGACCGGCCGGGGCGTCGTAGGGGGCTTGCCCGCGTCGGATCAGAGACTCTCCAGACGCAGATGCAGATCGCGTTCCTGGTCGCCGGAGGCCGTGCAGGTCTCCTGGACGGTGAACATGGTGTCCAGGGTGCGGCGGAAGCGGTCCACAGCCCAGTAGCCGCCCTGGACGTCCGCCTGGACGGACGAGCCGAGGTGGACCGGCGGGCAGCCCTGACGCCGGGTGTCCCCGACCTCGTAGCTGCCGAGCCACACCATCGGGCGGGTTTCGTGGAGTTGCTGGGGCACCTCGTCCGCGCCCCGGTCGGATACGAAGCACGCGCTCAGCGCCTCGAAGACGAGACGCGCGTCGTCCTTGGAGCATCCGCTGATCTCCACCATGACGGTTTCCGGATGCGACCGGTCCTCGTTCGCCATTGATCGCTCCTTTCGCGGCCGCTGTGCGCTGCCCGGGGTACCCCGCCGCGCCGCGTCCATCCCCCGCCCAGGAAAACACCGCCCCCCTTCACCCGCACGCGCTGCGCGGGATCAGCCCAGGGAGAACTTGTACGTCTTGCTGTCGGTGAGCACACAGACGCTCGGCGACACCACGATCACGCGCAGGGTGCCGCTGCGCCGGTCGTAGTCGATGCCCTCCGCCTCGAAGGTGCCGGAGCACGCGCTGCGCAGCGGCAACTGGCGCAGGGCCGTGACATGCCCGGTGACATCGGCGGAGCCGTTCGGCGGGGCCGACAGATCGATCTGGAGCAGCGGCTTGGTGATGCCGAAGAGGCTCCCGTCGGAGTCGTCGGAGGAGCAGAGCAGGGTGGTGGGGCCGGAGAAGTCGCAGCCCTGCACGTCGCTGACGGCGTGGTCCAGGCGCACCGTGGCGGCCTGCGGGAGGTTCGCCGAGGGCGAGGTGCCGCGGTTCTCGCCCGGCGTCGGGAAGACCAGCAGCCGGTTCATCGTGCCCCACTCCCCGGACAGCATCCACTGCCCGTCCGGGGTGATCGCGTCCCAGGAGTTGTTCAGGGCCTCACCGGGGCTCAGCTGGTGCACGTACTCCGACCAGGAACCGTCGGGCGCCTGTACGCGGTACATCTTCGCGTTGCCCGAGTCCTCCTGGTAGGGCTCGATGTAGTAGCCCTCGTACGACGCGTCGGGGTCGCCGACGTGGTTCCAGCCCCGGAGGGAGTCGCTCAGCGGGATGGTGCCGATGCCGGTGTAGCGGTTGGGACTGCCCGCCGGGACCTCGATCGAGGCCAGCCCCTGGCTCTCGGTCAGCGGATCGGCGCGGTCCGAGCCGGTCTCCGTCCAGGTGCCGGCGGCGGAGGCGGGCGCCGGCACGGCGAGGGACAGAGCGGCGGCGAAGGTGACGAGTGCGGCGAGGGCTCCGTTGCGGCGTAACCGGGCGGACGCGGGCATGACCAACTCCTCGAACGGGCGGTGGGGACACTCGAACGGCGCACAGTCTGGCGTGGCGTGATCGTCATGTACAGGCCAATGCAGCAACATGGACATGAACTCTCCCGGCGCCCCCGGCCGCGCGGTACGGTCCGCGCGAGCGGTCCCGGCGCCCCGCCCTGCCGCCGGTTCGGGCGGACGCCCGCCGCCGGGTTGAGGGATGGTGGAGGTTGACGGCGACGGCGTCGGAGAGTCGGATGTGAGCGCGACAGGACGTGGGGAACCGGCACGGGGGACGGCGTGCCGTCCGGACGGGCGAAGGCGGTGCGTGGCATGAGTGCAGCCGGGGCTCCGGCGCCACAAGGCGGCGAGCCGGCCCGCGGGCCCGTGCCGCCGGGCGGCCTCCTCGATGTGCTCGCGGTGGCCTCGGTGGTCCTGGACACCGACGGCCGGATCGCGCTGTGGAGCCCCCAGGCCGAGGAGCTGTTCGGCTACACGGCGGCGGAGGCGCTCGGCCAGTACGCCGCCCGGCTGATGGTGGACGAGCGGCACATGCAACTGGTCGGCAAGCTCTTCGCCGATGTCATGACCACCGGGCAGAGCTGGGCCGGCGGCTTCCCGGTCCGGCACAAGGACGGCAGCACCCGTCTGGTGGAGTTCCGCAACATGCGGCTGCTGGACGCCCGCGGCAAGGTGTACGCCCTCGGGCTGGCCGCCGACCGCTCGACCGTACGGCGCCTCGAACAGGACGTGGCGCTGTCCGAGCGGATGGTCATGCAGTCCCCGGCCGGGCTCGCCGTGCTCGACACGGAGCTGCGGTTCGTGTCGGTCAACCCCGCCCTGGAGCGGATCAACGGGCGCCCGGCCGCCGAGCACCTGGGACGCCGGATGGCCGACGTGGTGCCGGAACTGGACGTCGCGAGCATGGAGGCCGGCGCCCGCAGGGTGCTGGAGACGGGCGCGCCGCTGATCGACCACATCGTCGTCGGCCGCACCCCCGCGGACCCGGACGCGGACCACACCTGGGCGGTCTCGCTGTACCGGCTGGACGACGCGGCGGGCCATGTGCTGGGTGTGGCCTGCTCGGTGGCCGACATCACCGAGCAGCACCGGGCCGCGATGGAGGCGGAGGCGGCACGGCGCCGGCTCGCGGTCATCGCCGACGCCGGGGCCCGGATCGGTACGACGCTCGAACTGGACCGTACGGCCTGGGAGTTGGCCGAGGTCGCGGTGCCGGAGCTGGCCGATGTGGCCGCCGTGGACCTGCTGGAGGCGGTGGTGGAGGGCCGGCCCAGCACCCTCGGCCCCGCGGACGCGGCGGTGCTCCGGGCCCTCGCGCTGCGCCCCGAGGACGGCTCGGACGCCGTACGGGCCGCGGACACGCCCGGCAGGATCGCCCGGTACGCGCCCGACCGCCTGGTCACCGAGTGCGTGCGCACGGGTGAGGCGGTGCTGGTGCCGCGGGTCAAGGACGAGGACCTGCCGCGCATCGCCCGCTCCCCGGAGGCGGCCGTACTGCTGGGGCGGGCGGGGCTGCACTCGTATCTCGCGGTGCCGCTCATCGCGCGCGGCGAGGTGCTGGGCGCGCTCGACCTCAAACGGACCGTCAACCCGCGGCCGTTCGACGCGGACGACGTGCTGCTCGCCCGGGAGCTGGCGGCGCGCGCGGCGGTGCAGATCGACAACGCCCGCTGGTACCAGAACGCCCGCAACACCGCGCTGACCCTCCAGCGCAGCCTGCTGCCGAGCAGTCCGCCGGTGACCACCGGGCTCGAAGTGGCCTCGCGCTATCAGCCGGCGGGGGCCACCAGCGAGGTCGGCGGTGACTGGTTCGACGTCATCCCGCTGGAGGGCGGGCGGACCGCGCTGGTGGTCGGGGACGTCATGGGCAGCGGGATCGGGGCGGCCGCGACGATGGGGCGGCTGCGCACCGCGACCACCACCCTGACCGCGCTCGGTCTGGACCCCGCGGTGCTCCTCGCGCACCTGGACAAGACCACCTCGGCCCTGGACCACTCCATCGCGACCTGTGTGTACGCCGTCCACGACCCGCGGCTGCGGCAGTGCCGTATCGCCAACGCCGGCCATCTGCCCCCGGCCCGCGTCCGCCCCGGCCACCCCCCGGAGCTCCTCGACCTGCCCACCGGTGTCCCGCTCGGCGTCGGCGGTGTCTCCTTCTCCACGGTCACCGTCGACTTCGCCCCCGGCGACGAACTGGTCCTCTACACCGACGGCTTGGTCGAGACCCGCCGCCACACCCTGGACGAACGCCTGGACCTCATGCTGTCCCTGCTGACCGACCCCACCCGCCCCCTGGAGGAGACCTGCGACCTCCTCCTGCGCACGCTCCACCACCCGGACAACCACGACGACGTGGCCCTGCTCATCGCACGGGCGAAGGAATGCTGACGATACGTCAACTCCTGTCCGTCACCCCGTCGTCGCGTCGGTGATCCGCTCCCACTCCTCGCTCAGCATCCCGAACAGCACGCTGTCGTACCACCGTCGCCCCACCCGCACACTGGAGCGGCGGCGCCCCTCCTCGACGAACCCGGCCCTGCGGAAGGCGCGGATCGCGCGTTCGTTGCCGCTCCAGGTGTCCAGCTCGACGCGCCGGAACCCGCAGGCGCCGAAGAGGTGCCCAAGCAGCAGCCGCAGCGCCTCGGAGCCGTAGCCGCCGCCCCAGTGGTCGCGCTCCCCGATGGTGATGCCGGCCGTGACCCGGCCGGCGAACGGGTGGACGTCGCGGTAGTCGACCATCCCGATCGGCCGGCCGTCGGCCAGGTCCTCCACGATGAACGTGCCGTCGACGCGCGGGTCCTGACGGAGCTGGGCGTCATGGAAGCGCTCCAGGGTCTCCCGGGTGATGGGCCCGAAGTGCGGGTCGCCCCCGGTGGCCCAGTGCACCACCTCGGGGTCGTTGCGCCAGCGCAGCTGGACGTCCAGATCCGCGGCGCGCGGCGCCCGCAGTCGTACAAGCGTTCCCTCGATCATGTGCTGATCATAGAGATGATGATCATGGGGCTTCGTCCCGCACTCCGATCACCGCACGCCGATCACCACATGCGCCGACCACTCCTGCGAGACCGCCACATGTGCGTTCAGGCCCGCCTCGGTGAAGGCGGCGACCGCGGCCGGGGCCTGGCGTTCGCTGGTCTCGGACAGCAGCCGGCCGCCGGGGGCGAGCCAGTCGGGGGCCTCGGCGGCGACACGGCGCAGGACGGCGAGGCCGTCGGGACCGCCGTCGAGGGCGGTGGCCGGCTCGTGGTCGCGGGCCTCGGCGGGGAGCAGCGGGAGGTCGGGGGTGGGGACGTAGGGCACGTTGGCCGCCAGGAGACCGATACGGCCGCGCAGGGCGGTGGGCAGGGCGGCGTACAGGTCGCCCTGGTGTGCGTGGCCGCCGTAGGGGGCGAGATTGCGGCGGGCACAGTGGACGGCGACCGGGTCGATGTCGGCGGCGTGCACCCGAGCGCCGTCCAGCGCGGCGGCGAGGGCCGCGCCGAGCGCGCCGGAGCCGCAGCACAGGTCCACCACGACGGAGGCGTCCGGGACTTCGGCCAGCGCCCGGTCCACCAGGAACTCGGTACGGCGGCGGGGGACGAACACCCCGGGCTCGACGGCGATCCGCAGCCCGTGGAACTCGGCCCAGCCGAGGACGTGTTCGAGCGGCAGACCGGCCGCGCGGCGGTCCACCATCGAGGCGAGTTCGGCGGCGTCACGGGCGGTGGCGAGTATCAACTCCGCCTCGTCCTCGGCGAACACGCACCCGGCGGCACGCAACGCGCAGACGACGGCCGCAGGGGACAGGAAAGAGGGAGTGGGCATGTGCGGACGGATGCCTTTCGGGAGCGCGAGACCACAGGGCGCTCCCGCGGTCACCGCTGCCGGTGCACCGCGCCGTCACGAGGAGAGAGCACCCCGGCTGACACAGCGGATATGGGTCCCACCTCCTCGCACTCGGGGCCGCGGACCTCCGCGACCGGACGGTCACCATACCCCACAGGACCTGGCCGGGTTCGGCCCCCTGACGTCGCGAGTTGTACTCTGCAACCGGAATGCGGACCACCGCGGAACGCCGGAGGAGGGAGGTCCCGTGCGCACAGCCGAGTCGGCCGTCGAGACGATCCAGCGCGAGATGACGGTCTTCGCCCGCCGGGCCCGCGCCTCGGCGGGCCGTATGCACCCCGAGCTGTCCCTGGTGTCGTACACCCTGCTCGGCCATCTGGAGGAGAGCGGGGGCTGCCGGGCCACCGATCTCGCGGCGCACTACGCCCTGGACAAGTCCACGGTGAGCCGTCAGGTCGCCGCGCTGGAGCGGGCGGGCCTGATCGAGCGCCGCCCGGACCCGGAGGACCACCGGGTCCAGGTGCTCCAGCTGACCGAGGCCGGGCAGGAGATCCTCGCCCAGGTCACCCGGCGCCGCCGCGCCGCCTTCCGGGAGCGGCTCGCCGAGTGGCCCGAGGACGACCTGGTGCGGTTCGCGGCCTATCTGGAGCGCTACAACGCGGGGGCCGAGGGCATCGGCGCCGACTGAGCGCTCCGTCCGGCACCGTGCTCACGTCGTAGGACACCTCCGGCACTCACGTCGTATGGCATCTCCGGCCGGTACGACGATCACCCCACCGGCACCACCGGCACCGCGGCCCGCCCGTCCGTCAGCCGCTCCGGGGCCTTCGCCGCCAGGAAGGACGTGGTCCTGCGCAGCCGGAAGCCCAGGGACTCGTACAGCCGGATGGCGTTGGTGTTCCTGGCGCTGGTGTGCAGGAACGGGGTGTCGCCGCGCTCCCGGATGCCGTGCGCGACGGCGAGGATCAGCCGGCCGGCCAGGCCCTGGCCGCGCGCTGCGGCGTCGGTGCAGACCGCGCTGATCTCGGTCCAGCCCGGCGGTCGCAGCCGCTCCCCCGCCATGGCGACCAGCGCGCCCTCGCGGCGGATGCCGAGGTAGGTGCCCATCTCGACGGTGCGCGGCAGGAACGGCCCCGGCTGGGTGCGCGCCACCAGGTCCAGCATCTCGGGCACATCGGCCGGGCCGAGGCGGACCGCCTCCGCGTCCGGCGCCGCGGCCAGACCGTCGTCCACGAGCTGGACGCCGCCCACGTGGAAGGTGATCTCCCAGTCCTCCGGGACGTCCCCGCAGTAGCCGTTCAGCGGGACCTCCGCACCGGCTCCGGCCAGCGCGGCGAGGTCCGCCCAGTCCCGGGCCTCCGGCTCGTCGGGCAGCGCCAGCCACGGGGAGACGTCGACCGGGTAGCGCAGCACCCGGCCGCGCCGCTCGGCGAAGTGGGCGTGCGGGCCGGTGAGGGAGGCGAGGGCGGGGTTGTCGAGGACGTGCGAAGGGGACCGGGGACCGATGACGCTCACGCGGCCACCTCGATCACCGTGCCGGAGCCGTACGCCTTGTGCATTCTCATCCCTCGCTTCTCTCGCACCGTCCCCGGCGCACCACGGCCGGTACCGATCGCCAAGGAGCGACCCGCGCCCGGTATTCCCGCTCCCCCGCACTGTTCATACGACCGCAACGATCCGACCCCGGGGCCGGGCACCGGGGCGGTGACCAGGCACGGAGCACCCGTCGGGACAGCGTACGGTTGAAGGATGAACGTCACGCGAGGCTTCACGGGCCGCGCGCGCGAGCACAACCCGGGGCTGCCGCCCGGTCAGTACGACGCGCGCGAGGACTGGCCCGTCCTGTCCGCCGAGGTCACCCCCGACCTCGCACCCGCCGACTGGTCCTTCCGCGTCGACGGGCTGGTCGAGCGGCCGTACACCTGGGACTGGGACACGGCGCACGCGCTGCCCGCCTCGGCGTACGAGGGCGACATCCACTGTGTCACCGGGTGGTCGAAGTTCGGGGTGCGGTTCGGTGGGGTCTCGCTGGACGCCTTCCTCGACGTGGTGCGGCCCGCCGCGGCCGCCACCCACGCGGTCGCCCGCTCCCACACCGGCTACACCGCGAACCTGCCGCTGGCCGACCTCACCGGCGGTCGCGCCTGGATCGTCTGGGAGTACGGCGGCGAGCCGCTGCCGGCCGAGCACGGCGGCCCGGCGCGTCTGGTGGTGCCCCATCTGTACTTCTGGAAGAGCGCCAAGTGGATCGCGGGCCTCACGCTCCTCGACCACGACGAGCCGGGCTTCTGGGAGGGCAACGGCTACCACGCGCGCGGCAACCCCTGGGAAGAGCAGCGGTACGCCGGTGACTGAGACGACGACCATGCCCGGTGGGGCGCCCCGGTTCGCGGTGCCCGGCCGGATCGCCGTGAGCGAGCAGGCCGAGTCGACGTGGCAGACGGCCACCCTGACGGAGATCCGCCGCGAGACCCCGCACGCGGCCACCTTCCGGCTCGCGGTCCCCCGGTGGGCGGGGCATCTGCCCGGCCAGCACCTGATGCTGCGGCTGACCGCGGGAGACGGCTACACGGCGCAGCGCCACTACTCGATCGCCTCCGCGCCCGACGACAGCGGGCATATCGAGCTGACTCTCGACCGGGTGCCGGACGGTGAGGTGTCCGGCTGGTTCCACACCGTGGCCAGGCCCGGTGACACGATCGAGGTGCGCGGCCCGCTCAGCGGCTTCTTCGCCTGGCCCGGCGACCGGCCCGCGCTGCTGCTCGGCGCCGGCTCCGGGGTCGTACCGCTGATGTCGATGATCCGGCACCACCGGGCGCGCGGCCTCGAAGTGCCGCTGCGGATGCTGGTGTCCGCGCGCAGCCCCGAGGAGCTGATCTACGCGGCCGAGCTGGGCGCGGAGACGACCCCGGTGTTCACCCGCGGCGCCCCCGCCGGGGTGCCGGTGGGCCGGGTGACGGCCGCGCATCTGGCGCCGCTGCTGGCCGAGCGGCCGCCCGGCGGGTGGGAGGCGTATGTGTGCGGCTCCAACGGGTTCGCCGAGCATGTCTCGCGGCTGCTGGTCCGCGCCGGTCAGCCGGCGGACCGGATCCGCATCGAACGCTTCGGCTGAGGCGCGGCACCGGCGCGTTCGCGGGGCACCTGGCTCGAACGTGCCTCAAGTGGGCCTGAACTCGCGGTTCACCGGGTGGGCCGGGTGCGCCGCACGGGGTACGAGACGGGTGAGGACGCTCGTGCGCGTACACCGGAGCGGGTGGCGGCGCGGGCGGGCGGCCGGTCGGCTTCGGCGAGGAGGCGGACATGCGGACCCGGGTGCGTGTGCGTGGCTGGCGCTGGCGGCGCAATCCGCTGCGGCGCCGCTGTGATGTCGTCGAGGCGTGGACGGTGCTGGTCGTCGCCGTGCTGCTGTTCGTGGTGGCGCCCCTGGTCGGGGTGGCCGCTGGGCTGCACGCCCAGAACCGGGACGCGGCGACCGCGGCGGCGCAGCGGGCCGCGCGCCACCGGGTGTCGGCCACGGTGTCCGGCGGTCCGCCGGCCGTCCAGGTCGAGCGCGGGCATCTGCACCGGGCCGAGGTCCACTGGACCGAGCCCGGCCACGGGACCCGGACGGCCTGGGCACGGGTGCCGGCCGGGGCACGGACCGGGGACACGGTCCCGGTCTGGGTCGACATCCGGGGGCGGGTCGTCACCGCGCCGTCGTCCGGTACGGAGGTCCTCCAGCACGCGGTGACCATCGGGATGTGCGCGGCGGCCTGCGCCGGGGGCGTGGTGTTCCTCGGGCACACCCTGGCCCGCCGGATCGCGCTGCGCCACCGGCTCGCCGAGTGGGAGCGGGCATGGGCCCACACCGGGCCGAGGTGGACCCAGCCCAGGGCCTGAACAGCCGCGTGCCGGGCCATGGTCGGCCGGGGCACCCTCCTCGTACGGTGGGCTCCCCGCTCCCCTCTCCCTCGGTGAAGGCGGTGGCCGATGGCCCTGTTCGACCTGCCCCTGTCCGAACTCCGCGCCCACCGCAGCGAGTCCACCGAACCCGAGGACTTCGACGCCTGCCCGGTCCTGCTGACCCAGCCCGCCGAGGACCGCTGGACCCCGCACCACCTCAGCGTGCCGGTCCTGTCCCGGATCACGAAGGTCCCGGTCGACACCGTCATGCTCGACAACGCGGGGCACTACCCCCTGGAGGAGCCCGGCCTGCGGCAGATGCAGGACGCCATCGCGGATTTCGTCACGAAGTGCGCGGCCTGAGCGCCCACTTGAGCGCGGGCGCGGGCCGGGACCGTCGTACGAACGATCAGGCGGCGCCCAGCAGTTCGCGCAACTCCGCGATGTCGATGACGTACGACCGCATCGGGAACACCTTCTCCAGCAGCACCCGGTGGACCTCCTGGTCCCGGTCGGCGACACCGTCGGACAGCACGATGACCCGGTAGTCGCGGTCGGCGGCGTCGGTCAGCGTGGACAGCACGACACCGCTGGTGCTGATGCCGGAGAGGATCAGCGTGTCGATGCCGCGCTCGCGCAGCCGCTCGTACAGATCGGTCGTGGAGGCCGCGCCGATGCGGACCTTGCGTACGACGATGTCGCCGTCCTCGGGCGCGATCCGCGCGTCGACCTGGGTGTCCGGGTCCTCGTGGTGGTTGCGCTTGGCCGCGGCGAGCGGGCTGAAGGACTTGTTGGTCTCCGGGATCGCGGCCCAGTCGTCCTCGGTGAAGGCGACCCGGACATAGCCGATGGCGCCACCGGCGGCGCGGACGTCGGCGATGGCGCCCTTGACCCGCTCGACCAGGGCGTCCGGGTCCGGGACGAGCGGCAGGATCCCGCCCTGGAGGTCCATCGCCAGCAGGGCGGTGCGCGCGGGGTCGATGACGGGCAGGGCGGCGGGGCTGGTCATTCGGTGGTTCTCCTCGCGGATCTCATGGGACGTGCGGGTGGATCTCGGCCCCGGCAAGACGCTCCAGCAGCTCGACGGCCTTTTCCAGGTCGTCGCGCTCCTCCGGCCGTACGACCTGCGTGATCGCCCGGGCCAGGAACGTCGCGCGCCCCGTGAGCAGCCGCTCGATCAGCGCGCCGGCCGAGGGGTCGGCGCTGATCAGCTTGCGGCGGCCGTCCCGCGGGTCGGGCGCGCCGTGCACCAGTCCTGCGGCCTTCAGCACCGCGAGACTCTGGGCGATGGCCTGGGGCGTGACGTGCTCCAGCGCGGCGAGCCGCGCCGCCGTGACCGGGCCCTCGCGCACCACCTCGGCCAGGACGGCGAGTTGGGTGGCGGTCAGCCCGGTCGCGTGCTGCCCCGACTCCGCGCGCAGCCGCGCCCGCAGGCGCTTCATCGCCTGGTTGAGCCGCTGCGCGGTGTCGGAGGGGGGAGCCGGGGGAGCGGGAGTGGAGCCGGTGGTCACGCCTTCACCGTAGATTTCATCAAGTAACTTTGCCAAGTTACTTGATGAAATCTTGGGCCGGGCCCCCTGTCAGGAGAGCGTCCCCGCGGTCACCAGGCCACGGGCAGCTCGTACACCCCGTAGACGGCCATGTCCTCCCGGAACGGGATCTCCGCAAGCGGCCGCTCCAGGCGCAGGCCCGGGAACCGGCGCAGCAACGCGGGGTAGGCGACCTGGAGTTCCATCC
>NZ_MUNF01000052.1 GCF_002154555.1 Streptomyces murinus | reverse complement strand
GCGAGGCGGTCAAGAACCATGAGCGGGGCCTGGACGCGCTGTAGGAAATCGGCTCGTCCTACCGGGCCGTGGACGCGAGACTCGCCCCCATGACGAATGATCTCCGTGTGCGGCCCGCCCTGCCCTCCGATGCCCCCGCCCTCGCCGAGCTGCGCTGGGCGTTCAAGCGGGAGGACCACGGGGCGCCACCGGACACCGCCCGGCCCCCGGCGGAGGCCGAGCGGTGGATCCGTGAGCGGCTCGGCGGCGGGCAGTGGCTGGCCTGGGTGGCGGAGGCCGGGGGCGAGATCCGCGGCCATGTCTTCCTCGCGCTGGTGGAGCGGGTGCCGGAGCCTTTCGCCGACAACGACTCGCTCGGCTATGTGACCAACTTCTTCGTCGAGCCGCCGTACCGGAACCAGGGGGCGGGTACCGCGCTCCTGGACGCGCTGGCGTCGTACGCGCGCGGCGCGAGGCTGGAGACGCTGATCGTCTGGCCGTCGGAGCGCAGCGATCCTCTCTACCGGCGCTCCGGCTTCCAGCCCTCGGCGGAACTGCTGGAACTGCCCCTTCTGACCGCCGACGGTTCCACCCCCTAGAACACCTGTCCAATCTGTGGACGGACCGTGGCCACGGAGCGGACCCCGGTGCTACAAATGCGGCATGTCGGACACCGTTGCTCGATTCAGACGCCTGCTGTGGCGCTCTGTGGTCGGCGGGAGGCAGTGGAGCGTCGCCAAGCAGGTCTTTCTGCTTCAGGCGGCCCTCGTGGTGCTGCTGGTGCTCAGTGGCGTCCTCGCCCTCTTTCTCCAGTCCGAGCGGGACACCACGGCCGAGGCCCGGCGTCGTTCCGTCGCCGTGGCGGAGACCTTCGCCCACTCCCCCGGGGTCCTTCAGGCGCTGGCGACCCCCAAGCCCTCCAAAGTGCTCCAGCCGATCACCGAGGCGGGGCGCAAGGCGGCCGGGGTCGACTTCATCGTCGTCATGGACACGCACGGCATCCGCTATACGCACCCGATGCCGAGCAAGATCGGCCAGCGGTTCGTGGGCACCATAGGGCCGTCCCTCGCCGGGCAGACGTACACGGAGAGCGTGCACGGTCCGCTGGGCCGGGAGATGCAGGCCACCGTGCCGATCGAGGACGCGCACGGCAAGGTGACCGCCCTCGTCTCCGCCGGGCTCAAGGTCAAGAACGTCACCAGCGAGGTGGACCGGCAGATCCCGATCATCCTGACCGCCGGGGCGGGCGCGTTCGTCGTGTCCACCGGCGGCACCGCGCTGGTCGGGCGGCGGCTGCGGCGGCAGACGCACAGCCTCGCCCCGGACGAGATGACCCGGATGTACGAGCACCACGACACGGTGCTGCACTCGGTGCGCGAGGGCGTCCTCATCGTCGGTGACGACGGCCGGCTGCTGCTCGCCAACGACGAGGCCCGCCGCCTGCTGCGGCTGCCGCCCGACGCCGAGGGCAGCCATCTGTCCGAGCTGCCCGGACTCGACCCCGAGACGGTGGAGCTGCTGGCCTCCGGGCGCGAGGCCACCGACGAGGTCCTGTTCGCCGGGGAACGGCTGCTCGCCGTCAACCAGCGGCCCACCGACCACGGCGGCGCCCCTGGTGGCACCGTGGTGACCCTGCGGGACACCACCGAGCTCCAGGCACTCTCCGGGCGCGCCGAGGTCGCCCGGGAGCGGCTGAAGCTCCTCTACGACGCCGGTCTCGGCGTCGGCACCAGCCTGGACGTACGGCGCACCGCGGAGGAGCTGGCGCGGATCGCCGTACCGCGCTTCGCGGACTACGTCACCGTCGACCTGGACGACGGCATCCTGCACGGCGAGGAGCCCGCCCCGACCGCGGCGACCCTGCGCCGTATCGCCGTGCACGGCATCCGGGGCGACCATCCGCTGTACGAGCAGGACCGGCTGATCGACTTCAAGCCGTTCACGCCCCAGGCCCGCGGCTACGGCTCCGGACACTCCGAACTGGTGCCCGATCTGGCCGCCGCGACGGACTGGCGGGCGCAGGACCCGGAGCGCACCGAGAACATCCTCGAATACGGCATCCAGTCGCTGATCTCGGCCCCGATCCGGGCCCGCGGGGTGGTGCTGGGCATCGCCAACTTCTACCGGGCCAAGCGTGACCCCTTCGACGAGGAGGACCTGACGCTCGCGGACGAGCTGGTGGCCCGTGCCGCCGTCAGCGTCGACAACGCCCGCCGCTACGCCCGTGAGCACACCCTGGCGGTCACCCTCCAGCGCAGTCTGCTGCCGCGCGCCCTGCCCGAGCAGAGCGCCCTGGACGTGGCCTACCGGTATCTGCCGGCGCAGTCGGGGGTGAGCGGGGACTGGTTCGATGTGATCCCGCTGCCGGGCAGCCGGGTGGCGCTGGTGGTCGGCGACGTCGTGGGGCACGGGCTGCACGCCGCGGCCACGATGGGCCGGCTGCGGACCGCCGTACACAACTTCTCGACCCTCGATCTGCCCCCGGACGAGCTGCTCAGCCATCTGGACGACCTGGTCGGGCGGATCGACCAGGACGAGGGGGACGGGGAGGACTCGGACGCGATCGTGGGGGCCACGTGTCTGTACGCGATCTACGACCCCATCACGCGCCGGTGCGCCATGGCCCGCGCCGGGCATCTGGCGCCCGCGCTGGTGCATCCGGACGGCAGCGTCACCTACCCGGAGCTGCCCGGCGGTCCGCCGCTTGGCCTCGGGGGCATGCCGTTCCAGACGGCGGAGCTGGAGCTGGCCGAGGGGACGCAGCTGGTGCTGTACACGGACGGGCTGATCGAGGACCGCACCCGCGACCTGGACGAGGGCCTCGAACTGCTGCGGCGGGCGCTGGCCGGGCACCCCGACCGCACCCCGGACGCGAGCTGCGGGGCGGTCCTTGAGGAGCTGCTGCCGGAGGGTCCCAAGGACGATGTGGCGCTGCTGGTGGCGCGGACCCGGGCGCTCACCTCGGACCAGGTGGCCGACTGGGACGTACCGGCCGATCCGTCCGCCGTCGCGGGGCTACGGCGGGCCGTGACGGAGCGGCTGGAGGAGTGGGGGCTGGAGGAGCAGGCGTTCGGCATGGAGCTGGTGCTCAGCGAACTGGTGACCAACGCGATCCGGTACGGCTCCGGGCCGATCCGACTGCGGCTGATCCGGGACCGTGCGCTGATCTGCGAGGTGGCCGACGGAAGCAACACGTCGCCGCATCTGCGGTACGCGGCGACGACGGACGAGGGCGGGCGGGGGCTGTTCCTGGTCCAGCAGATGACGGAGCGGTGGGGGACGAGGTATTCGCCGCAGGGGAAGGTGATCTGGGCGGAGATGGCGCTGCGGGGGGCGCCGCCGGTGATGCCGGAGCTGACGCTGGATTCGTTTGACGCGATCTGAGGGCGGGTTCGCGGCGATGGGGGTGGAGGTGCGCTGCCGGGCGCGGGTGCATTGTGGCTTGACCCTCGGGGAGGGGTCGGCGTGTTCGTGGCGGCGAGCGGCCTCGCGGGGGCGGTCGGCACTGGCTGTTCGGGGAGTCTGTAGGTTGCGGGCGCGGTCTTGACCAGCAGGTATTCGCGTGCCCAGGCGCTGAGGTGTTGTGCGAGAGTGCTGTGTCGGCCGACGCGCGGGGCGGATCAGTTGCGTCTGCCGGCCGGTGGGCCGACGACGGTGGTGAGCTGGAGTTTGGTCTCGTCCTCGCTGCCCGGCGCGGCGGTCATGATGACGATCTTGAGCTCCGTGTCGCCGTCGGTCAGGACATCGCAGTCCACCGTGACCGGGCCCACCGACGGGTGATCGACCCTCTTGTGGATCTCGCGGTTCGCGGTCACCTCTCCCGTCGCCCACAACTCGGCGAACCTCTCGTTGCCTGCGTTCAGGTCGCGGACCAGCGCGGCCAGGCGGCTGTCCCGGGGAAAGCGGCCGGTGGCGCGGCGCAGATCGGAGACGAGGGCGGCGTCGGCGGTGTCGGGGTCCGTCTCGGTGACCGGCCACAGCGCGAGGGGGGTGTGATCGACGTCCACCGGGAACCTGTCGCGGGCGAAGTTGCGCATCCGCGGCGGCGAGGCCAAGGGGTCTCCCAGCAGGGCGGCCCACCCGTGGTTCCACCACACCAGTTGCCAGTCCGCCGCGAACACGGCCACCGGTATGTCTCCGAGGCGGACGAGTACCCGTTGCATACCGGGCGGGAGATGGTCGCAGATCATGCCGTCCGCCGGCGGCACGATCTGGGCCAGCCGGTAGAGGTGGTCCCGCTCGGCGGTGGACAGTTGGAGAGCGCGCGCCAGGGACGCCACCACCGACGCCGAGGGTGTCGTGGCCCGCCCCTGCTCCAGGCGCACGACGTAGTCGACCGACACTCCGGCCAGGTCGGCCAGTTCCTCGCGCCGCAGCCCGACAGCCCGGCGCTTGCGGACGACCGGCAGCCCAGCGGCTGACGGGGGCAGCCGGTTCCGCCACGTGCGGATCATCGCGCCCAGCCCAGCTCCGGGGGGTGTCGTCGTCATGTTCTCCATCGTCCCGCGTCCCCGATCACATGCGGGGGCGCGAGGGTGGTACTGGCCTTCCCACCGTCGAAGCGTGCCTGGTCCGGCTCCCTCGTCAAGGCAACCATCGAAGGCATGACGATCACTTTCATCACCGGAGCCAACAAGGGCATCGGCCGCGAGACCGCCCGCCGCCTCATCGCGTGCGGTCACACCGTTCTCCTGGGAGCCCGCGACCGTGAGCGGGGTGAGGAGGCAGCCGCCGCGCTGGGCGCACGCTTCGTCCCTGTCGACGTGACCGACGACGCGTCCGTGGCCGCTGCCGCCGCGGACGTCGCCGAGCACGAGGGCAGGCTCGATGTCCTGATCAACAACGCGGGGGTCCAGGGTCCCTTCGGTGATCCCGGCGACCTCACCGCCGCGGACGCCCGCGCCGTCCTCGACGTCAACGTCATCGGCGTGGTCCGCACCACCGCCGCGTTCCTGCCGCTGCTGCGCCGTTCGGACGACCCCGTGATCATCAACGTCAGCAGTGGCATGGGCTCTCTCGCCTTCACCCACGACCCCGGCCGGTCCGAGTCGCACGTCGTCGTGCCGCTGTACGCCTCCTCGAAGGCGGCGCTGACGATGTTGACCACGCAGTACGCCAGAGGCCTCAAGGGCATTCGCGTCAACGCCGCCGACCCCGGCTACACCGCGACCGACATAAACGGTCACAGCGGCTCCCAGACCGTCACCGAGGGCACGGACGCGATCGTCGCCCTCGCCACCGAGGAGCCTGGTGCCGGCACCGGACGCTTCATCGACCGCCATGGCGAGATCGCCTGGTCCTGACACCGACGGTCCGAAGACTGCCGCCTCCGACCAGCGTGAGAACCTGGGGCAACCGTCACGCCCCCACCCGGTGCCCCCGGCCAGCAGCTTGGCGCGGGGGTCGCCCCAGCGGTCGCCGTCCTTGGCGAACACGTCCCGCCCGCGTAGCGAGCGGTGCAGATGCTCCAGGACGCAGAACGAGTACGCGGCCTTGTCGACCAAGCCGTGCGGCACGTTGGGATCGGCGAACACCAGCCGCCGCCATGAGCCCGTCACCAGATCGGCGGCGACCTCTTCGGCGCCGACCTTCTTGCGGCCGATCAGATCCGGGAGCCGCTTGAAGGCCCTGAACGACTTCGGCGCCGGCTTCGACGGCGCCGAAGTCGGTGATCTCGACCAGGAGGCGGACGAAGCCACGCACCGTGCCGTATCGGGCTACCAGCTCGGCCCGCCATTCCCCGTCGTCGTCACCATCGGTGTCCGGGACCACCGAGGCGATCGTGGCGAGCGCCTCGGCCAGTTGCTCGCGCGGCACGACCTGCTCGATTGCGGACCACGCGTCGGCCACGGAGACGAGTTCGCCGGTGTCGGTCGCGGGCGGCGTCGTCATCAGCACGTCGACCGCTGCGGCGACCTTCTTCGCGGCCTTGCGCAACTGGGGCAGGGCTTGGGCGTCGTTGCCCATCCGCTCGGCCTTCGCCAGCAGCTTGGTGGCCATCAGCGCACGCAGCAGATCGAGCGCGTCATCCACCGTCGCGGTCTCCAGGTGCCGCACGGTCGCCGGCAGCGTCGCGGTCTGCCGCGTGACCTCCAGCCGCTTCAGTGTCGGCGCCTTCGAGGCCAGCCCGTACCGGGCCAGGCTGGTCATCCGCGCGGCCGGAACCCGTCCGGCATCCACCGCGCCGGCCCTCAGGCCCCGCACCTCGCGGGCGCGGTCCAGGGCCAGTTCCATGGCCTTGCCAGACACCCGCATCGGGCCCAGCCGCAGCCGCTCCAGCTCCGACACCCGCTTCTTCTCCGGGCACCTCCAGCAGCCGGACCATCTCGGTCCGCAGCTCGTACGGCACCACCTCGTACAGCGCGGCGTGCAGCCGGTCATTCTCCTCCTCGCGGAGCGCGGCCACCATCCGGGCCGGCGATGTCACACCCGGCAGCAGCACCCGGATGTTCACCAGCCACACCACCGCCCGGTCGAACAGGGCCCGCGGCCCCTCCAGCGACGACCACACCCGCGCCGCCAGAAACTCCCGCAGCTCCGCCTCCCCAGCCGCGAAGTCCCGGTAGCCGTAGGTGCCGCGGATCTCCCACGCGTGTGCGTACACCGTCTGCGCGCGCGTCCCGTACTCGGCGAAATGCTCGTCGTCGAGACCGAGCTGCTCGGCGACAAACCGCACCACGGAGGCCGACACCGCCGTTGGGTCCTCGGTCAGGAAAGTGCCGAGCATCCGCACCGTGCCCCACTGCACCGCCCACCCCAACCTCGTAGCCGAACGGCGCTTCGCCCGAGCGAGCTCCAGGGCCCTGGTATCCAGGCGGAAGAACTGTTCCAGCTCCCCGGGTGAGGGTTCCGTGGCGAACCGGCCATAGCGGGCCTCTTGCTCAGCAGACAGGTATTCAACAGGCACGACCAGGAACGTAGAGCCCGCTGACCAGGCAAAACGGGCACATCACCGAACCGGAATCAAGATCGCTTCGCTACCGCTCATTTCCGTTCGGATACTCCCCGAGGGTCGGCTGGTCGCGCAGTTCCCCGCGCCCCCTGCGGGGCACGCGCTTCGGGGCACGAATGAGGGCCGCACCCCCGTTGCCGGGGATGCGGCCCTCAACTGCTCCCGCTGATCGCTTACTTGCGGATCAGGCTGCGCAGCACGTACTGCATGATGCCGCCGTTGCGGTAGTAGTCGGCCTCACCGGGGGTGTCGATGCGGACGACCGCGTCGAACTCGACGCCCGTGTCGGTGGTGACCTTGACCGTGCGCGGCGTGGTGCCGTTGTTCAGCTCGGTGACACCGGCGAAGGAGAAGGTCTCCTCGCCCGTCAGACCGAGGGACTCGGCCGAGGTGCCCTCGGGGAACTGGAGCGGCAGGACGCCCATGCCGATGAGGTTCGAGCGGTGGATGCGCTCGTACGACTCGGCGATGACGGCCTTGACGCCGAGGAGCGCGGTGCCCTTGGCCGCCCAGTCACGGGACGAACCGGAGCCGTACTCCTTGCCGGCCAGGACGACCAGCGGGATGCCGGCGGCCTGGTAGTTCTGCGAGGCGTCGTAGATGAAGGACACCGGCGCGTCGGCCTGGGTGAAGTCGCGGGTGTAGCCGCCCTCGGTGCCCGGCGCGATCTGGTTGCGCAGGCGGATGTTGGCGAACGTACCGCGGATCATGACCTCGTGGTTGCCGCGGCGCGAGCCGTAGCTGTTGAAGTCGCGGCGCTCCACACCGTGCTCGGTGAGGTACTTGCCGGCCGGGGTGTCGGCCTTGATGGCACCGGCCGGGGAGATGTGGTCGGTGGTGACCGAGTCGCCCAGCTTGGCCAGCACACGGGCGCCGGTGATGTCGGCGACCGGGGCCGGCTCCATGCCCATGCCCTCGAAGTAAGGGGGCTTGCGCACGTAGGTGGACTCGGCGTCCCACTCGAAGGTGTTGCCGGTCGGGACCGGGAGCGACTGCCACTGGGCGTCGCCCGCGAACACGTCCTGGTAGGACTTGTTGAACATGTCCTCGCCGATGGCGCTGGCGACGACCTCGTTCACCTCGGCCTCGGAGGGCCAGATGTCCTTCAGGTAGACCGGGTTGCCGTCCTGGTCGGTGCCCAGGGCGTCACGGGTGATGTCCACCTTCATGGAGCCCGCGATGGAGTACGCGACGACCAGCGGCGGGGACGCCAGGTAGTTCATCTTGACATCGGGGTTGATACGGCCCTCGAAGTTCCGGTTGCCGGAGAGGACCGAGACGACGGCGAGGTCGTGCTCGTTGACCGCCTTGGAGACCTCCTCCGGCAGCGGGCCGGAGTTGCCGATGCAGGTGGTGCAGCCGTAGCCGACCAGGTTGAAGCCCAGCTTGTCCAGGTACGGCGTGAGGCCGGCCTTGTCGAAGTAGTCGGTGACGACCTTCGAGCCCGGGGCGAGGGTGGACTTGACCCACGGCTTGCGGGACAGGCCCTTCTCGACCGCCTTCTTGGCGACCAGGGCGGCGCCGATCATGACGTACGGGTTGGACGTGTTGGTGCAGGAGGTGATGGCCGCGACGGTGACCGCGCCGTGGTCGATCGTGTAGGTCGAGCCGTCGGCGGCGGTGACCTGGACCGGGTTGGACGGGCCGCCGTTCGGGTGGATGGCCGGGGCGTCGGAGGCCGGGAAGGACTCCTGGCCCGCCTCGTCCACGACGTCCACGTAGTTGCGGACGTCCTGCTTGAACTGCTCGGCGGCGTTCGCGAGGACGATGCGGTCCTGCGGGCGCTTCGGGCCGGCGATGGAGGGGACGACCGTGGAGAGGTCCAGCTCCAGCTTCTCGGAGAAGTCCGGCTCGGCCTTCGGGTCCAGCCACAGGCCCTGGGTCTTGGCGTACGCCTCGACCAGCGCGACCTGCTGGTCCGAACGGCCGGTCAGACGCAGGTAGTTGAGGGTCTCGTCGTCGATCGGGAAGATCGCGGCGGTGGAACCGAACTCCGGCGACATGTTGCCGATGGTGGCGCGGTTGGCCAGGGAGGTGGCGGCGACGCCCTCGCCGTAGAACTCCACGAACTTGCCGACGACGCCGTGCTTGCGCAGCATCTCGGTGATCGTGAGCACGAGGTCGGTGGCGGTGGTGCCGGGCTGCAGCTCACCGGTGAGCTTGAAGCCGACGACGCGCGGGATCAGCATGGAGACCGGCTGGCCGAGCATGGCGGCCTCGGCCTCGATGCCGCCGACGCCCCAGCCGAGGACGCCGAGGCCGTTGACCATGGTGGTGTGCGAGTCGGTGCCGACCAGGGTGTCGGGGTAGGCCTTGCCGTCGCGGACCATGACGACACGGGCCAGGTGCTCGATGTTCACCTGGTGCACGATGCCGGTGCCCGGCGGGACGACCTTGAAGTCGTCGAACGCGGTCTGGCCCCAGCGCAGGAACTGGTAGCGCTCGCGGTTGCGGCCGTACTCCAGGTCGACGTTCTGCTTGAACGCGTCGGCGGTGCCGAACTTGTCGGCGATGACGGAGTGGTCGATGACCATCTCGGCCGGGGAGAGCGGGTTGATCTTGGCCGGGTCGCCGCCGAGGGCCGCGACGGCCTCGCGCATGGTGGCGAGGTCCACGACGCAGGGCACGCCGGTGAAGTCCTGCATGATCACGCGGGCCGGCGTGAACTGGATCTCCTGGCTGGGCTGGGCCTGCGAGTCCCAGCCGCCGAGGGCGCGGATGTGGTCGGCGGTGATGTTCGCGCCGTCCTCCGTGCGGAGCAGGTTCTCCAGCAGGACCTTGAGGCTGTACGGCAGGCGGGCCGAGCCCTCCACCTTGTCCAGCCGGAAGATCTCGTACGACTCGTCGCCCACGCGCAGCGTGCTGCGGGCGTCGAAGCTGTTCGCCGACACGACAGTCTCCTTCATTGATGTGCGCGTACCACCGTCAATCCTGCCGCCACGCCGGTTTGGCCGGTCCAGTAAGGTCAGGCTAAGTTAGGCTTGCCTTACTGGAGTGGCGGCTACGGTGCGCCTCGGCAGATATCTCGATGTCGAGATAACTCTAGTACATGGGTGCCGGATGGTCATGCCGGGGCCGCCTTCGTGACGTCCTTTGCCGATACTCTCTCCGGTCATGCGAGCCCTCTTCCCAGGATCCTTCGACCCGGTCACTCCAGGGCACCAGGACGTGCTGCGGCGCGCGTCCCTCCTGTTCGACGAGGTCGTGGTCTGCGTGATGTTCAACGCGCACAAGACCGGGCGCTTCCCCGTCGCCGAGCGGCTGGAGCGGCTCCGCGCGGCGGCGGACGGACTGGGCAATGTCACGGTCGACTCGCACACCGGCGGGCTGCTGGTCGACTACTGCCGCGGGGCCAGGATCGATGTCGTCGTCCGCGGGGTGCGGGACGCCAAGGATCTGGACTACGAGATGCCGATGGCCCGGATGAACCATGAACTGGCCGGGGTGGAGACGTTCTTCCTCCCCGCGGATCCGGCTCTGGCCCATGTCTCCTCAAGCCTCGTCACCGCGATGGGCCGGCACGCGGGGAGCGACAACTAGGTGGGCGACAAATAGGGCATGTGCCTGCCGGTGGCCGGAACTGTGGCTTCCGCCATGGCCCGAGGGGCCGGGCGCTGATGGGATGCGCGGATGCGCAATGCCTCCTCACTTCTTCCGGGCGTCGTCCCCGCCGTCGCCGCGCTGCTGTTGCTCACGGCGTGCGGGACCGAACACGCGGGTGTTTCCGGCGCGGCCGGGTCGGGAGCCGCAGCCGGGTCCGGGTCCGGGTCTGCGGTTCCGGTCGATGAACCGGCCGTGGACGGTGTCCGGATCACCTCGGTGACGATCCCCACCGCCACGCCGAGCCCCACTCCCTCCGACCACATGGTGCACGCCGACCCGCTCCCGGCCGCCGACTCCGGGATCTCGGCCACCTATGAGGTCACCAACAGCGGCAGCCAGGCACTGACGTACACGGTGCTGTTCGACTTCACCACGGACAGCGGCGCGGTCATGGGCAACCACTCCGAGACCGTGCGCTCGGTCGCCCCCGGCGCCACGAAGCGCGGCA
>NZ_MUNF01000519.1 GCF_002154555.1 Streptomyces murinus | reverse complement strand
GCGACACCTTCACCGCCGCCGGCTTCGACGTACGCGTGCACGGCGAGCTGCACGCCGTGATCCACCCGGACATCCCGCGCATCACCAACGTCGGCTACCTCCTGGACGGCGGGAAGATCTTCCACCCCGGCGACGCTCTCACCGTCCCCGACCAGCCCGTGGAGACGCTGATGCTCCCGGTCATGGCCCCCTGGAACAAGATCGCCGAGGTGATCGACTACGTCCGCGAGGTGCGCCCGCAGCGCGCCTACGACATCCATGACGCCCTGCTCACCGATCTGGCCCGGCCGATCTACGACCACCAGATCGGCGCCCTCGGCGGCACCGACCACCAGCGGCTCGCCCCGGGGACCTCGGCCCGGCTGTGAGGCGGGGCGGGACGGGTTGTCGTACCCGCCAGGTAGGTTGTGAGACATGCGCATCGCGACCTGGAACGTGAACTCGATCACCGCCCGCCTCCCGCGCCTGCTGGCCTGGCTGGAGAGCAGCGGCACCGACGTGCTCTGCCTCCAGGAGGCCAAGGTCGCCGAGGAGCAGTTCCCGATCGAGCCGCTGCGCGAGCTGGGCTACGAGGCCGCGGTGCACGCCACCGGCCGGTGGAACGGCGTGGCGGTGCTCTCCCGCGTCGGCCTGGCGGACGTCGTCAAGGGACTGCCCGGCGACCCCGGGTACGAGGGCGTGACCGAGCCCCGCGCCATCTCCGCCACCTGTGGCCCCGTCCGCGTGTGGTCGGTGTACGTGCCCAACGGCCGCGAGGTCGACCACCCGCACTACGCGTACAAGCTCCAGTGGTTCGAGGCCCTGCGCGCCGCTGTCCTCGGCGACGCGCAGGGCAGCCGGCCCTTCGCCGTCCTCGGTGACTACAACGTGGCGCCGACCGACGACGACGTCTACGACCGGGCCGCCTTCGAGGGCGCCACCCATGTCACCCCCGCCGAGCGCGCCGCCCTCACCGCCCTGCGCGAGGCCGGCCTCGACGACGTCGTACCGCGCCCGCTCAAGTACGACCACCCGTTCACCTACTGGGACTACCGCCAGCTCTGCTTCCCCAAGAACCGCGGCATGCGCATCGACCTGGTGTACGGCAACGCGGCCTTCGCGGGGGCCGTCAAGGACGCCTACGTCGACCGCGAGGAGCGCAAGGGCAAGGGCGCCTCCGATCACGCGCCCGTGGTGGTCGACCTCGACGTCTGATGCCACGCTGGGTCCATGAACCTTCCGTTCCTGGGCCCACGGCACAAGAAGCACCCCGCGCTGCCCGCCGACCCCGAGTCGGTGGCCGCGCTGCTGTCCGAGTGCGATCTGCTGCGTGCCCAGGCGGCCCGGGGCGGCGTCCGCCTGGACGACACCCCGGCCTCCCTGGAGGCCCTGGACCAGATGGTCCCGCGCTGGCGCGACGACGCCGAGACGCTGCCCTGGCTCGGCCATGACGCCGGGCTGTATCTGGGCACCGTCGTGGTGCGTACCGTGCCCGGCGCCGCCTGGCGGATCAGCGCCGGCGGCGAGCCCGTCCTGCGCCTCGCCTCCGGCCGCGAGGTGGAGGTGGTGGACGCGGGCCGCCAGTGGGCCGCGACCGGCGTGCCCGAGCTGTCCCAGCTGTACGCGGAGATCGCCGAGGTCTGAACCCGCGGCGGCCCCGAGGGCACGCCCTCCCCGACACGGCCTTAAATACGGCTAATGCCGGAAAGGCCGTGTCGCCCTCCGACTCCCGGGCCCGGCTGGATAGTTTGCGGCAACCACCACCCAGCGGAGAGTGGAGTAGGGCTGCGTATGGCCGTCGATCCGTTGATCGAACCGAGGAACGGCGACTGGAAGAAGGCGTACCAGACAACGCGCACCGGCCGGTTCACCCGGCGCCCCGTCAATCCCCGTCCCTCACACCCCTTCGCGGCCCACCCGTTACCGGGGCCCGCGGACACGTCCGGCACCCGGCCCCGGCACCCCGAGAGCACGC
>NZ_MUNF01000518.1 GCF_002154555.1 Streptomyces murinus | reverse complement strand
CAGAGTTGATCCAAGCCCGCCGGGGGGTGGGCAGGTGCGCACGGGAGGTGGGCTGGATGCGTGACACGCTGGTGCTGAACGCGAGTTTCGAGCCGCTGTCTACGGTGACTCTGAACCGCGCCGTCGTCCTGGTGCTCCAGGACAAGGCGGTGGTCGAGCAGGCCCATCCCGAGCTGCGGATGCGGGGGGCCGCCGTGGACATACCCGCGCCCCGGGTGATCAGGCTGTGCAGATATGTACGGGTGCCGTTCCGAAGACAAGCGCCGTGGTCGCGGCGGGGGGTGCTGGTGCGGGACCGGCACCGGTGCGTGTACTGCGGGCGCAGGGCGACGACGGTGGACCATGTGGTGCCGCGGGCCCAGGGTGGGCAGGACACATGGCTGAACACGGTGGCGGCGTGTGCGGAGGACAATCACCGGAAGGCGGACCGGACTCCGGAGGAGGCCGGGATGGCGTTGCTGCGGGCGCCTTTTGAGCCGACGCCGGCGGATGCGATGCTCCTGGCTTTGCGGCAGGACGATCTGGACGGGCTTCCTGAGTGGCTCGCTCGGGATGCGGCCTAAGGAGTCTGCCGGGCTCTGTCTGACGGCGGGTGCGGGTTGTCGTGCGTTGCTCGCGCAGTTCCCCGCGCCCCTGAAGGGGCGCGGAAGGAACCCTGACTTTGCGAAGTAGTCCCTAGTCGATGCTCGGCTTCTCGCGGCGTTCCGTGGCCGGGCCCTTGTTCTGGGCCGGGAGGGTGGCGCCGCCGCCGCTGTTGCCGCCGCCCAGGGAGCCGAAGTTGCCCATGGCGCCGGAGAGGCCCTTGAGGGCGTCGCCGATCTCGCTGGGGACGATCCAGAGCTTGTTGGCGTCGCCCTCGGCGATCTTCGGGAGCATCTGGAGGTACTGGTAAGAGAGCAGCTTCTGGTCCGGGTCGCCGGCGTGGATGGCCTCGAAGACGGTGCGGACGGCCTGGGCCTCGCCCTCGGCGCGCAGGGCTGCGGCCTTGGCCTCACCCTCGGCGCGCAGGATCTGGGACTGCTTCTCACCCTCGGCCGTGAGGATCGCGGCCTG
>NZ_MUNF01000517.1 GCF_002154555.1 Streptomyces murinus | reverse complement strand
GACCCGCGCCACCCCCTCCGCGACCGGCCCGGCGAGCGATGTGCACCCCGTGCTCCGGCACGCCACGGCCCCGCCCGCCGCCCTCGACCTGCTCGCCCAGGCCCACGCCGGCCTCTCGGAGGCCGTCACCCTCGAAGCGCCGAACGAGCGCTATGCGGCGGCCCACCTCGCCGCCCTGCGCACCGCCGCCGCCGTGCTCGCCGCCCGCGGCCGCCCCGAGACCTCCCCGCGCCGCCGCGCCCGGATCCGCAGCGCCTGGGAGGTCCTGCCCGAGATCGCCCCCGAACTGACCGAGTGGAGCGCCCTCTTCGCCTCCGGCGCCGCCCGCCGGGCCCGCGCCGAGGCCGGCATCCGGGGCGCCGCGAGCAGGCGGGACGCCGACGACCTGATACGGGACGTGGCGATGTTCCTGCGCCTCGTGGAACGGATGCTCGTCCTTCAGCCGGTCCTGCCCCGGCCCCGCCCGGACGCCGAGGAGCCCGGCGCCGCGGGGGCCCGCGGTGACCTGTCGGATGCGGGCTGACCACGGGTGGTGCGCCCGGCGTCCGCCGAGCGAGACGGACACGGCCGCGACCCCCGCGATGACCAGGCAGAGCGCCGAAGGCAATAGGGTGGAGACGCCTGAAAGACGTCCAGCCCTGCCGAGGAGCCAACTGCCGTGTCGGACCCGATGCGCCCGCCCGTCTCCCCTCCCCACTCGCATACGGCCTCGCTGCGCTTCGACCGTTCCGGCACCCGCGCCTCGCTGCGTACCGCCGTGGTCTCGGAGGTCCTCCAGGACGCCCTCGACCGGCGGGTCAAGGCGACGGGACGGGACGCGCTGGACGTCCTGGACACCGGCGGCGGCAGCGGCAACTTCGCGGTGCCCCTCGCCCTGGCCGGCCACCGGGTGACCGTGGTCGACCCCAGCCCCAACGCGCTGTTCGCGCTGGAGCGCCGCGCCGCCGAGGCCGGCGTCGCCGACCGGGTCAAGGGCGTCCAGGGCGACGCCCACGGCCTGTTCGACGTGGTCGAGCGCGGCGGCTACGACGCGGTGCTGTGCCACGGCGTCCTGGAGTACGTGGACGACCCGGCCGAGGGCATGCGCAACGCGGTCGCGGCCCTGCGTCCCGAGGGCGTCCTCAGCGTGCTGGCCGCGGGCCTCGGCGGCGCCGTGCTCGCCCGCGCCCTCGCCGGCCACTTCACCGACGCCCGGCAGGCCCTCCAGGACCCCGACGGCCGCTGGGGCCCCGGCGACCCGATGCCGCGCCGCTTCACCGCCGAGCAGCTGACCGCGCTGGTCGAGGGCGCGGGCCTGCGGGTCGGCGCGGTGCACGGCGTGCGGGTCTTCGCCGACCTGGTGCCCGGGGTCCTGGTGGACACCGAGCCCGCCGCGCTGGACGCGCTGCTGCGGCTGGAGGCCGCCGCGGCCGAGCTGCCCGCGTTCCACTCCGTGGCCACCCAGCTGCATGTGCTCGGCGAGACGCCGGGCGCCACCGAGGTCTGAGCACACGGCCGACCCGCCGCTGATCAGGGCATCGGCGGCGGATGGAGTACAGCACAAGCCCCCCGATCGTGGGGTTTGCGCCGTATGATCGAGGTACACCACCCGGCATGACGGGTCGGCCGCCGGGGAATGGAAGCATCGGCGAGCCGGGACGGCCATGGCGGGACCCCGGTTGGTCAATTGGCGCAGAGGGGCGGGTTTCACGGGGGCGATTCCCTGCCTATCCTGAAGGGACCCCCCGGGTCGCCCCGGCGACCGCACGATGAGGAGGACTCCGTGCCGCTCTCGGAGCACGAGCAGCGCATGCTCGAGCAAATGGAGCGAGCGCTGTACGCCGAAGATCCCAAGTTCGCGTCAGCGCTTGAGGGAAGCGGGCTGCGTACGTACACCCGGCGGCGGGTCTACCAGGCGGTCGCGGGCTTTCTCGTCGGTATCGCGCTCCTCATGGCCGGAATGGTCGCCCAGCTGATCTGGATCAGCGTCGTAGGTTTCCTCGTCATGCTCGGCTGCGCGGTGCTCGCGGTCACGGGCTGGCGCAAGGCGCCCAAACCGGGGGAACAACCCGCGGGCGCGGTACGGCGCCCGGTGCGGGCCAAGCGGTCCATGATGGATCGCATCGAGGAGCGGTGGCAAAGACGGCGGGACGAACAGGGACGGTAGCGCTCCGCTGGTTCGGCCGTTCTTGATCTGAGCTTTTCCGAGGGGTGACCACCAGGACCGGTGGTCACCCCTCGGCTTTGTCTCCGGCTCTGCCGCCCCGCCTCGCTGTCGTCGGCTGTCCCGCCGTGGTGGCTGGTCGCGCAGTTCCCCGCGCCCCTTGTGGGGCGCGGGGTGAGGGGTGCGCGTCCGGCTAACGCTCCGAGGGGCGCGGGCGTCGTAGCGACGGCCGGGCCGCCGTCGCGCGGGTGCGGAGCGTCGACCAGCGGGCCGAGACCGCCCACAGGGCACGGACCGCCGAGCGGGGCAGGAGGCGGGCCCGTAGACGGGCCTTGCGGGGGGCCGTGCCGTAGAGGGCCGCCGTGACCTGGCGTACGTCGTCGGCCACGCCCGGGGCGGGATGCGGCCGGGGGGCGTACAGGACCTGCTCCAGGGCGCCGGCGACGCGGTGGACCGCGGCGCTGGCCGGTCCGTCCAGGCGGCCCAGGCGGATGATCCGGTCGGCCGCGCCCCGCGGGGTCAGCGACTCGTCCGGCAGGATGCCCAGGTCCCACGCGCTGTCGGTCAGCTCCTGCCACGCGGCCAGTGTGTGCGCCGCCGCTCCCGCGTCGGTGCGGGCATGCCCACCGAGCCGTACCGACCGCACCCGCGTCCGCCACAGCAGCGGCGAGAGCGGAACGGCCAGCACCACCAGGACGGCCAGCGCGGTCAATGCGAACCACCACGGGCCCGGACCACTGCCGCCCCCGGCCGGGACCGCCGCCGCCGACGGCATGTCGCACGCTCCCGGACCGTTCGCGCAGTCCGCACCGGCCGACGGGGCCGCCGACGGCTTCGAGGAGCCGTTCTTGGACGGCAGCGACTGGTCCGGCTGCGAGGTGCCGGGCGTCACCGACTGGGTGTACGACGGCACCACGCCCCGCGTCGGCGTCGGCTCGAACCGCGTCCAGCCCACGCCCTGGAAGTACAGTTCGGGCCAGGCGTGCGCGTCCTTCAGGCTCACCGCCACCGAACCGTCCGCCTGCGGGGTGCCGGGCGCGAAGCCCACCGCGACCCGGGCCGGGATGCCGAGGGTGCGGGCCATCGCCGCCATCGCGAAGGAGAAGTGGACGCAGAACCCCTGCTTCTTCTTCAGGAAGTTCGCGATGGCGTCCGGACCGCTGCCGACCGCCACCTGGGTGTCGTACTGGAAGCCGCCGTCGGTGGAGAACCAGTCCTGGAGCCGCACGGCCTGCTCGTAGTGGTTCTTCGCGCCCGCCGTGACCTCCCGGGCGGTTCGCGCCACCACCTTCGGCAGCGTGCCCGGCACCTTGGTGTACTCGCGCCGCAGCGCGGCCGGCGGCTCCGGCGCGGTCGCCAGCTCGCCCGCGGTCGGCCGTACGTCCAGGCTGGTCACCTGGTACGTCTTGCCGCGCGTGGTCTGGCCGTGGTCGCCCACCAGCGTCATGCCGACCGGTTCGTACCGCC
This sequence comes from Streptomyces murinus, assembly GCF_002154555.1. Lineage (GTDB taxonomy): Bacteria > Actinomycetota > Actinomycetes > Streptomycetales > Streptomycetaceae > Streptomyces > Streptomyces murinus. The sequence goes on along the minus strand of NZ_MUNF01000517.1, from coordinate 6,153 downwards.
AGCTGCCGCCGATCTGCACCTTGCTCGGCGGATAGGGCATCGGCAGCCAGTCCTGCGCGTACCAGTCCGCCGCCGTGACGGTGGTCCGCTGGGTGTCCCGCCGGACGTCAGGGCTCAGCCCGGACGGCGCCGGGAAGGTGTTCGGCACGCCCACGATGTGCCGCTGCGCCGGCTTCCAGGTGGTGCCGTCGAAGTCGTCCAGGGAGACGATGCGCAGATACAGGTCCGAGAGGTCGGGGCTGCTGGTGCGCACGGACAGCACCGTGCGGTCGTCGGTGGTGTTCAGGCTGTCGCGCAGCGACACCAGCGGGTTGACCGCGGAGATGGTGCCGCCGCGGCCCGGACCCGCGCCGACCCCGGCGCCGTCCGCGGCCAGCAGACCGCCCTGCATCGCGGGCAGCACCAGCGGCACCAGCAGGGCCACCCCGAGGGCGACCGCGCCGATCCGCCGTCCGGTGCGCACCGGGGCGACCGTGCCCCCGTCCGGGGCGCCGCCCTGGGCACGGGGTGGGGCGCCGAAGACGCGGCCCCACTGGGCGAGCCGGTCCCGGCCCTCGGCGAGCAGCAGCATCAGATAGCCGCCCGCCGCCACCAGGAACCACAGCCAGTCCGGGCCGCCCTGGGACAGCCCGGCGGCCACCGAGTACAGCGCGAGCAGCGGCAGCCCGGCGGGCGCGGCGCTGCGGAAGGTCACCGCGAGGGTGTCCACCAGCAGGCCGATCAGCAGCACACCGCCGATCAGCATCAGCCGGATGCCGTCGGTCAGCGGTGCCGGTATGGCGTACTGGCTCACGTCCTGCGCGCCCTGCCGCAGCAGTTCGGCGAGGTACGAGAAGGTGTCGGGGCCCGGGATCACCCCGGCGATCGCGTGCCCGCGGGCGAAGACCAGGGTGAGCAGCAGCAGCGTGGCCACCGCCTGCACCAGCACGGTCAGCGGCCGGCCGAGCGGCACCCGCCGGGCCGCCGCGCCCACCCCGCTCTGCACGACCACCAGCGGCACCAGCTCCAGCAGCCAGGACGGTCCGTTCACCAGCGGCAGCAGCGCGCACGAGGCCATCAAGGTGGCAGCCGCCGCGCACAGCGCCAAGCGCGCCCGCCCGCTCATGCCCGTGCCTCTCCGGCCATCGCGGCCAGGCCCGAGCGCTCACGGTCCGCCCGGTGCCACAGCTCGTCGAGGGCGGCGCCGCGCGGCACACCGACCACCGTCCAGCCCGCGTCGCGCAGCAGGTGCAGCCGGTCCGAGCGCGGGTCCGCCGGGCGCGGGGGCTCGGCCGGGTCGCGGGTCCAGACGGCCGGGTCCAGGACGAAGGCGACGGCGCCGCCGCCGCGCCGGTTCATCCCGGCGACCGTGGTGGCCTGCTCCTCGTCCAGGTCGCCGAGGAAGGCGATCAGCAGGCCCTCGCCGCCGCCGCGCAGCGCGTCATGGGCCCGGGAGAGGTCCTCGCCGCCGGAGTGGTCGATCACCGCGAGGGTGTCCAGGATCAGCCCGGCCGCGTCCGCGGCCTCCTGGCCGCCGCCCGCGAAGCCGTCGGCGCTCTCGCCGGGCACCGCGCTGCCGGTGTCCGTCAGCAGCCGTACCGAGAAGCCCCGTTCGAGCAGGTGCACCAGGGTGGAGGCGGCGCCGGAGACGGCCCATTCGAAGGCCGAGTCGGGGCCCGCGCCCTCGTAGGCGCCGCCGCGGGTGTCCAGCAGGACGGTGCAGCGGGCGCGCCGGGGCTGTTCCTCGCGGCGCACCATCAGCTCGCCGTAGCGCGCGGTGGAGCGCCAGTGCACACGGCGCAGATCATCGCCGTACCGGTAGCCGCGCGGGATCACGTCGTCCTCGCCCGCCAGGGCCAGCGCGCGCCGGTGTCCGTCGCCGTAGCCCTTGGCCTCGCCGGCGAACCGGGCCGGGGCCAGCGGGGTCACCCGGGGGATGACGGTGAGGGTGTCGGACTCCGCGAAGGAGCGGGTCAGTTCGCACATCCCGAAGGGGTCGGTGAGGCGCAGCTGGAGCGGGCCGAGCGGATAGCGGCCGCGCAGGTCCGAGCGGACCCGGTAGGACACCTCGCGCCGGCCGCCCGGCTCCATCCGGTCCAGCACGAACCGGGGCCGGGGCCCGAGCACATAGGGCACCCGGTCCTGGAGCATCAGCAGACCGGTGGGCAGCCGGGAGACGTTGTCCATCCGCAGCCGGACCCGGGCCTCGCCGCCGGCCGGGACGCGCGCGGGGGACAGCGCCCGGGTGCCGGAGACCCGGTAGCGGGTGCGGTAGAGCACGGTCGCACAGGTCAGCGGCAGCGCGGCCAGCAGCAGTCCGACGCGCAGCAGTTCGCTCTGGCCCAGCACATAGGCACAGATCGCGGCGGCGATCCCGGCCGCCAGGAAGGAGCGGCCGCGGGTGGTCAGACCGGCCAGCGCGGTACGGATCCCGCCCGCCTCCGGGCGCTCGCCGGCCGCCCGCTCCGTCCCCCCGGCGCTCATCACAGACCCCGCGGGGGCTGCTGGGGATAGGCGGGCACGCCGCGGCCGATGCCGTCGAGCCCGCCGCGCGCGCCCGGGGCCGCGGGCACCGGGGTGCGCTGGAGGATCTCCTGCACCACCTGCTCCGCGCTGCGGCGGTTGAGCTGGGCCTGGGCGGTGGGCAGCAGCCGGTGCGCGAGGACGGCCACGGCGAGTTCCTGGACGTCGTCCGGCAGCGCGTACTCCCGGCCGGCCAGGGCGGCGGACGCCTTCGCGGCGCGCAGCAGATGCAGGGTGGCACGCGGGGAGGCGCCGAGTCTGAGATCGGGGTGGACGCGGGTGGCGGCGACCAGCTCCACCGCGTACCGGCGCACCGGTTCGGCGACATGCACCCCGCGCACCGCGTCGATCAGCTTCACGATCTCGTGGGCGTGCGCCACCGGCTGGAGGTCGTCCAGCGGATTGGCCCCGCCGTGCACGTCCAGCATCTGGAGCTCGGCCTCCACGCTGGGGTAGCCGACGGAGACACGGGCCATGAAGCGGTCGCGCTGGGCCTCGGGCAGCGGGTAGGTGCCCTCCATCTCGACCGGGTTCTGGGTGGCCACCACCATGAAGGGACTGGGCAGTGCGTAGGTCTGTCCGTCGATGGTGACCTGGCGCTCCTCCATGGACTCCAGCAGCGCCGACTGGGTCTTGGGCGAGGCGCGGTTGATCTCGTCGCCGATCACGATCTGCGCGAAGACCGCGCCCGGCTTGAACTCGAAGTCGCGTCGCTGCTGGTCCCAGATGGAGACACCGGTGATGTCCGAGGGCAGCAGGTCGGGCGTGAACTGGATGCGCCGCACCGAGCAGTCGATGGACCGCGCCAGCGCCTTGGCGAGCATCGTCTTGCCCACGCCGGGAACGTCCTCGATCAGCAGATGGCCCTCGGCGAGCAGCACGGTCAGCGCGAGCCGTACGACCTCGGGCTTGCCCTCGATCACGCCTTCCACCGAGCCGCGCACCCGTTCCACGGTGGCACTCAGATCGCTGAGGTTCTCTCGACCGTCATAGGTCGTCACCCGGCCCTCCTCGGCCCGTTCTTCCCGGGCCGGCACGCTTGATCACGGCCGGCCCACCCCGAAACACGGACACCACGCGGGAATGGTTCCGCGCGATGTCGCACACCGCATTCTTGCTGCCGTTACCGATTCGTGTCACCGCCTGTGGACAACTGCCCGCACGATGTCGGTCGTACGGCCCTTTCGGCCAGGCTTTCGATACGTTTCGGTGGGGATTGCCTCGGGGGCGGAAGTCGGAACGGAAAGTGCCCCGGGTCGGCCGGGGCGCCGGTCAGGCCGGGTCCACCTCGCGCAGCGCGCCGGTGCGCACGTCGAAGACGAAGCCGCGCACGTCCGTGGTGCTCAGCAGGAACGGCGAGGTACGCACCCGCTGCATCGACTGCCGTACGTCCTGGTCGACGTCGCGGAAGGACTCCACCGCCCACGCCGGGCGCTGGCCGACCTCCATCTCCAGGTCGTGCCGGAACTCCTCGGTGATGGTCTCCATGCCGCAGCCCGTGTGGTGGATGAGCACCACGCTGCGGGTGCCCAGCGCCCGCTGGCTGATGGTCAGGGAGCGGATGACGTCGTCGGTGACGACCCCGCCCGCGTTGCGGATGGTGTGACAGTCACCCAGTTCGAGGCCAAGGGCGGCGTGCAGGTCGAGACGGGCGTCCATGCACGCCACGACGGCGACCTTGAGCACGGGACGGGCGTCCATGCCGGGATCGGTGAACTCGGCGGCGTACCGCTGGTTGGCCTCCACCAGGCGGTCGGTCACAGCGCCACCGCCACTTATGGCGCCTTCGGATCCAGTGGGAACTGCTGCGGAAGTCGACATACTCATGACGTTACTGGTCACTCGTGGACGTGGCCTGCTGTGAGAGCGGACAAAGAACGTCATCGTGGCTTGTTGTGAGCTACCCCATACGGACGGCAAACCAGGGCCGGAAGGGTGAATCTGTTCGAAAGACGGCGCCCGTGCGGAGGCGGTGCGCGACGCGCAGGCCGGTTGATTGACCGTGAGACACCGTGGACTAAAGTGACGCGAAGCGGGAGGCGTGCTTCTCCCTGCTGGTGAAACCCCCGGAGACCCGGCACCCGCCCGGATCCGTCTCCCCGCGTGCGCGGCGCGTACGTACGGCTCGGCCTCCTCCCGCTCCCCGGTCGGCTGACGCTTCCGGCGCCGGCCGCGCCCCTGTTCACGAGCTGGCGGGGCCCGCGGTGCGCACGGCGCCTCGCCGGAATGAGAGGCCCCCTTGAGCCAGAGTCGACACGTCCCGGTGATGCTCCAGCGGTGCCTGGACCTGCTGGCACCCGCCCTGGAGCGCCCGGGAGCGGTGGTCGTCGACTGCACCCTGGGCCTCGGCGGGCACAGCGAGGCGCTGCTGGACCGGTTCCCCGAGGCCCGCCTGATCGGCCTCGACCGGGACAAGGAGGCGCTGCGCCTGTCCGGGGAGCGCCTCGCGCCCTTCGGTGAACGGGCCACCCTGGTGCACGCCGTCTACGACGAACTGCCCGAGGTCCTGGAGCGGCTGCGCGTCCCGCGCGTCCAGGGCGTCCTGTTCGACCTCGGCGTGTCCTCCATGCAACTGGACGAGGCCGACCGCGGCTTCGCCTACGCCCAGGACGCGCCGCTCGACATGCGCATGGACCAGACGACCGGGATGAGCGCCGCCGAGGTCCTCAACACCTACCCGGCGGGCGAACTGGTGCGCATCCTGCGCGCGTACGGCGAGGAGAAGCAGGCCAAGCGGATCGTCGGGGCGATCGTGCGCGAGCGCGAGAAGGAGCCGTTCAGCAACAGCGCCCGCCTGGTGGAGCTGATCCGCGACGCGCTGCCGCAGGCCGCCAAGCGCACCGGCGGCAATCCGGCCAAGCGCACCTTCCAGGCGCTGCGCATCGAGGTCAACGGCGAACTGTCGGTCCTGGAGCGGGCGATCCCGGCGGCCGTGAAGGCCCTCGCCGTCGGCGGGCGGGTCGCCGTGCTGTCGTACCACTCGCTGGAGGACCGGCTGGTCAAACAGGTGTTCGCGGCGGGTGCGGCGAACACCGCGCCGCCCGGACTGCCGGTGGTGCCCGAGCGCTACCAGCCGCGGCTCAAGCTGCTCACCCGCGGTGCCGAACTTCCCACCGAGGAAGAGATCGCCGAGAACCGCCGGGCCGCCCCCGCCAGGCTGCGGGGTGCCGAGCGCATCAGGGAGGACGCCGAGTGAGCCGGACGGGTGGGCTGGACTCCGGGACCTCGGTCCTCGGAACTCACTGGGGGAGCGGTGCCTAGGAAACCCGAACTGCCCGAACTGAAGGGGCGGGCCGCCCGGCTCGCCCGGCTCTTCCCGGCCGGCCGCGCCAAGGCCGCCCGCACCCCGTTCGTCCTCCTCGTCGTCCTGCTCCTCGGCGGCGGCCTCATCGGGCTGCTGGTGCTGAACTCCGCTCTGAGCGAAGGCTCGTTCAAACTCGCCGATCTCCAGAAGCGCACCCAGAACCTCACCGACGAGGAACAGGCCCTCCAGCGGACCATCGACGCCTACTCGGCCCCCGACGCCCTGGAGCGCCGGGCCCATGAACTCGGCATGGTCCCCGGCGGCGACCCCGCCTTCCTCGACCCGAACGGCACGGTCAAGGGCGTACCCGGCGCCGCCACCCCCGAGGCGGCGCCGGGTACGCCCTT
>NZ_MUNF01000516.1 GCF_002154555.1 Streptomyces murinus | reverse complement strand
AACATCGGCCGCCCGGGCGGCGGCATCCTCGCGCTGCGCGGGCACGCCTCCATCCAGGGCTCGACGGACATCCCGACCCTGTTCAACCTGCTGCCGGGCTACATCCCGATGCCGCACGCGCACCAGAACCAGGACCTGGCCGCGTTCGTGGCGGCGGAGGCGGCGCACAAGGGCTACTGGGGCAACATGCGCGCGTACCTGGTGAGCCTGCTCAAGGCGTACTGGGGCGAGAACGCGACCGAGGAGAACGACTTCTGCTTCGACTACCTGCCGCGGCTGACCGGTTCGCACTCGACGTACGAGACGACGATGGCGCAGCTGGAGGGCACCTGCAAGGGCTACTTCCTGATGGGCGAGAACCCCGCGGTGGGCAACGCCAACACCAAGCTGATGCGGCTCGGCATGGCCAACCTGGACTGGCTGGTGGTGCGCGACTTCTCGCTGATCGAGTCGGCGACCTGGTGGAAGGACGGCCCGGAGATCGAGACCGGGGAGCTGCGCACGGAGGACATCCGTACCGAGGTGTTCTTCCTGCCGGCCGCCGCGCACACCGAGAAGGACGGCAGTTTCACCAACACCCAGCGGCTGCTGCAATGGCACCACCAGGCGGTCGAGCCGCCCGGCGAGGCGCGCAGCGACCTGTGGTTCGCCTTCCATCTGGGGCGGATCATCCGGGAGAAGCTCGCCGGGTCGGCCGACGAGATGGACCGGCCGGTGCTGGAGCTCGCCTGGGACTATCCGACGAAGGGCCCGCTCGTCGAGCCGGACGCCGAGGCGGTGCTCGCCGAGATCAACGGCCATGACGCGGCGGGCGAACCGCTCTCCTCGTACGAGCAGTTGAAGCCCGACGGCTCGACCACCTGCGGCTGCTGGATCTACTGCGGGGTGCGCGCCGACGGCGTCAATCAGGCCGCGCGCCGCAAGCCCGGCGGGGAGCAGGACTGGGTGGCCGCCGAGTGGGCGTGGGCGTGGCCCGCCAACCGCCGGGTGCTGTACAACCGTGCCTCCGCCGACCCCGAGGGCAGGCCGTGGAGCGAACGCAAGGCGCTGGTGTGGTGGGACGCGGACAAGGGCGAGTGGTCCGGGCACGACGTCCCCGACTTCACGAAGGACAAGGCGCCGGGCTACCAGCCGGACGAGGACGCGACCGGGCCCGCGGCGTTGTCCGGCCGGGACCCGTTCATCATGCAGGCCGACGGCAAGGCGTGGCTGTACGTGCCGTCCGGGCTCACGGACGGCCCGCTGCCCGTGCACTACGAGCCGCAGGACTCGCCGTTCCCCAACCTGCTCCACGACCAACAGCGCAATCCCGTACGGCAGTTGCTGCCCACGCTGCCCGACAACCGCTACCAGCCGAGCGGTGACGAGCGCGGCTCCGAGGTCTTCCCGTACGTGGCGACCACCTACCGGCTCACCGAGCACCACACCGCGGGCGGCATGTCCCGCTGGCAGCCCTATCTGGCCGAGCTCCAGCCGGAGTTCTTCTGCGAAGTCTCCCCGGAGCTGGCGGCCGAGCGGGGTCTGGAGCACACCGGCTGGGCGACGATCGTCAGCGCCCGCGCGGTGATCGAGGCGCGGGTGCTGGTCACCGAGCGGATGGCCCCGCTGACCGTGCACGGCCGCCGGCTGCACCAGGTGGGCCTGCCCTACCACTGGGGCCCCAACGGCTACACCACCGGCGACGCGGCCAACGAGCTGCTGCATCTGTCCCTGGATCCCAACACCCATATCCAGGAGGCCAAGGCGATCGCGGTGGACATCCGGCCGGGGCGCCGGCCGCGGGGTCCTGCGGCCGGAGAGCTGGTGCGGGCCTACCGGGCGCGGGCGGGCATCGACGCGCACACGGGTACCGAGCCGTAAGTCCCTTGTGCCGGTGGGTCATTCGAGCACGATGGTGTGGGAGCCGTCGTACGGCACCAGCTCCCCCACCACCGGCGCGCCGGGCACCTCCCCGGCGACCAGCAGTCCGCCGGAGGTCTGGGCGTCGGCCAGCAGCAGCCGGGTGTCGGCGTCGGTGGTGCCGAACCCGGTCCAGGGGGCGACCCATTCGAGGTTGCGCCGGGTGCCGCCGCTGACGAAGCCGTCCCGTACGGCCTCGCGGGCGCCGTCCAGGTAGGGCACGGCCGCGGTGTCGAGCACGGCGGTCACCCCGGACGCCTTGGCCAGCTTGTGCAGATGGCCGAGGAGGCCGAAGCCGGTGACATCGGTGGCGCAGGTCGCCCCGGCGGCGAGCGCGGCCTCGGCCGCGTCCCGGTTGAGGGCGGTCATGGTGGCGACGGCCTGGGCGAAGCGTTCGCCGGTGACCTTGTGCCGGTTGTTGAGCACGCCGAGGCCGAGCGGCTTGGTCAGGGACAGCGGGAGCCCCGGGCGGCCGGTGTCGTTGCGCAGCAGCCGCTCGGGGTCGGCGATGCCGGTGACGGCCATGCCGTACTTGGGTTCCGGGTCGTCCACGCTGTGGCCGCCGCCGATGTGGCAGCCCGCCTCGGTGGCGATGTCCAGGCCGCCGCGCAGCACCTCGCGGGCCAGCTCGAAGGGGAGCCGGTCGCGCGGCCAGGCCAGCAGGTTGACGGCGAGCACCGGGCGGCCGCCCATGGCGTACACGTCGGACAGCGCGTTGGCGGCGGCGATGCGCCCCCAGTCGTAGGGGTCGTCCACCACCGGGGTGAAGAAGTCGGCCGTGCACACCACGGCCGTGCCCGGCTGTCCCGGCAGGGTGACGACGGCCGCGTCGTCGCCGGTGGCGAGGCCGACCAGCAGCGGGGTGTCGCCCCCGGCGAGCTGGGGCACGGTCAGCCCGCTGACCACCTCCTCCAGTTCACCGGGCGGGATCTTGCAGGCGCAGCCGCCGCCATGGGCGAACTGCGTGAGTCGGACGGTCGCTTGGCGGGTCGGTGTCATCGCGGTCTCCTCGGGCACTAGCCTGGCGAGCGGTGGAGGCGTGTGGGTGCCTGGTGGCCCTCCCGGTCTTCAAAACCGAGGTGCCCGAGGATCTCGGGCAGGCGGGTTCGATTCCCGTCCGCCTCCGCTCCCCGGCCCGCCGCGGCAGCGTCTGCGCTGGTCGTCGACGCGTTCCGTGTGTCCCTGTGCGTCCAGGAACTCCAGCAGCGGTACGGCCACCCGGCGGGTGGTGTCCAGGGCGCGCCGGGCCTCGCTGAGGGTGAAGGGCTGGGGCAGGGCACGCAGTACGGCGGCGGCCTCGGCGTCGGCGCCGGGCAGC
>NZ_MUNF01000515.1 GCF_002154555.1 Streptomyces murinus | reverse complement strand
CCCGCCGAGCCGGGCCCCCGCCCCGACCTCACGCCCGAGGAGTCGCGCCTGATCGCCTCCTGGGACCGCGATCTGGACGCGCTCGCCGGAGAGCTGCTGCTGGCCCGGCGTGCCGTCACGGACGTACCCCTGCCCGCGACGCTGACCGCCACCCAGCTGCTGCGGCTGGCCGAGGACCCGGACGGGCTCGCGCAGGAACTCGCGCGCCCCATGCCGCGCCCCCCGCAGCGGGCCGCGCGCCGGGGCACCCGCTTCCACGCCTGGGTGGAGTCGCGCTACGAGGAGCTGGCGCTGCCCCTCCTGGAGCCCGACGAGCTGCCCGGCGCCGACGCCGAGATCGCCGACGAAGAGGACCTGGAGGCGCTCAAGGAAGCCTTCGAACGCACCGAGTACGCCCGGCGCACGCCGTACCGTGTGGAGGAGCCGGTCCAGGTCGTCCTCGCCGGCCGGGTCGTGCGCGGCCGGATCGACGCCGTCTACCGGGAGGGCGAGGGCGCGTCGGCGACGTACGAGATCGTGGACTGGAAGACCGGCCGGGAGCACACCGCCGACCCGCTCCAGCTCGCCGTGTACCGGCTGGCCTGGGCCGAACAGCAGGGCGTCCCGCTCCACGCGGTCACCGCCACGTTCCTCTACGTGCGCACCGGGGAGGCCGTACGCCCCCGTGACCTGCCTGGCCGGGCCGCGCTGGAACGGCTGCTCACGGACGAGTCCGGGACCGCCGACGGCGAGGGCGACGTGATCCAGCGCGCCCCCCGAGTGTGACGAACCGCCCGCCGAGGATGCGGTCGGGGGCCGATAGGCTCGTGAGCATGAGCCTGACCCCGGACAGCGCCGTCCGCACGTACATCGAGCAGCACCGCGCCGCCTTCCTCGACGACCTCACCGCATGGCTGCGCATCCCCTCCGTGTCGGCCCAGCCCGACCACGCGCCCGACGTGCGGCGCAGCGCCGACTGGCTCGCCGCGAAGCTGACGGAGACCGGTTTCGCGACCGTGGAGGTCTGGCCCACCGAGGGCGCCCCCGCCGTGTTCGCCGAGTGGCCCTCCGGCGACCCGGACGCGCCGACCGTGCTGGTCTACGGCCACCATGACGTGCAGCCCGCCGCCCGCGAGGACGGCTGGAACAGCGAGCCCTTCGAGCCCGTCGTCCGCGGAAACCGCCTCTACGCGCGCGGCGCCGCCGACGACAAGGGCCAGGTCTTCTTCCACACCCTGGGCGTCCGCGCCCACCTCGCCGCCACCGGCCGCACCGCCCCCGCGGTCAACCTCAAGCTGCTGATCGAGGGCGAGGAGGAGTCCGGCTCCCCGCACTTCCGGGCCCTGGTGGAGGAGCGGGCCGAGCGCTTGGCGGCCGACGCCGTGATCGTCTCCGACACCGGCATGTGGGCCGAGGACACCCCGACGGTGTGCACCGGCATGCGCGGCCTCGCCGAGTGCGAGATCCGGCTGTACGGCCCCGACCAGGACATCCACTCCGGCTCCTTCGGCGGCGCCGTGCCCAACCCGGCCACCGCCGTCGCCCGCCTGGTCGCCGCCCTGCACGACGAGCGGGGGCGGGTGGCCGTCCCCGGCTTCTACGACGGTGTCGTGGAGCTGACCGACCGCGAGCGCGCGCTCTTCGCCGAGCTGCCCTTCGACGAGGAGCGCTGGCTGCGCACCGCCAAGTCCCGGGCGACCCTGGGCGAGGCCGGACACACCACCCTGGAGCGCATCTGGGCCCGCCCGACCGCCGAGGTCAACGGCATCGGCGGCGGCTACCAGGGCCCCGGCAGCAAGACGATCATCCCGTCCGCCGCCCTGGTGAAGCTGTCCTTCCGGCTGGTCGCGGGGCAGGACCCCGACCACGTCGAGAAGGCGGTCCGCGCCTGGGCCGCCGACCAGGTGCCCGCCGGGATCCGCTGCGAGATCGACTTCGGCTCGGCCACCCGCCCCTGCCTGACCCCGCTCGACCACCCGGCGCTCCAGGCCGTGGCCCGCGCGATGGGCCGCGCCTTCGAGGGCCCGGTCCGCTTCACCCGCGAGGGCGGCTCCGGACCCGCCGCCGACCTCCAGGAGGTCCTCGGCGCCCCCGTCCTCTTCCTCGGGATCTCCGTCCCCTCCGACGGCTGGCACGCGCCCGACGAGAAGGTGGAACTGGACCTTCTCCTCAAGGGCGTCGAGACCAGCGCCTACCTGTGGGCCGACCTGGCCGAGAACTGGCGGCCCACGCCCTGACCAGCGGCACCGTGGGGAAGGGCGCCCCGGGCGAGAGGCACACTGGAGACACCGCCCCGCCCGCGCCCGACCCGGTGCGTCCCGTGCGCGTGCCGTACGTCCGCCCGAACCGATCGCCGAACCGAACCGCCGTACTGGGGGAGTTGGAAGCACCCGTGACCACCTGGACCGACGACACAGCCGACCGACCCATCTCGCTGACCGCCCCCTGCGGCATCGACCGCGCCGCCCACCACCGGCTGGACGAGGCCTGGCTCGCGGCGGCGTGGAGCCACCCCTCGACCCGCTGTTTCGTGGTCTCCGGCGGCCAGGTGCTCATCGACGAGACGGCCGACGGCCGCACCGAAGTCGTCATGACCCCCTCCTTCGAGGCGCCGCTCACCGAGGCGCACCGCTACTTCCTCGGCATCGACGAGGACGGCGTCGCCTACTTCGCGCTCCAGAAGGACGCGCTACCCGGACGCATCGACCAGTCCGCGCGCCCGGCGGGCCTGCGCGAGGCGGGCCTGCTGCTGTCCCCGCGCGACACCGCGCTCATGGTGCACGCGGTCGGCCTGGAGAACTGGCAGCGCACCCACCGCTTCTGCTCCCGCTGCGGCGAGCGGACCGTGATCGCCGCGGCCGGCCACATCCGCCGCTGCCAGGCGTGCGGCGCCGAGCACTACCCGCGCACCGACCCGGCCGTGATCATGGCCGTGACCGACGCGGAGGACCGGATCCTGCTCGGCCGCCAGGTGCACTGGCCCGAGGGCCGCTTCTCCACGCTGGCCGGCTTCGTGGAGCCCGGCGAGTCCATCGAGCACGCGGTGCGCCGCGAGGTCGCCGAGGAGGTCGGCGTCACCGTCGGCGGCGTCGAGTACGTGGCGAGCCAGCCCTGGCCCTTCCCGTCCAGCCTGATGCTCGGCTTCATGGCGCGCGCCACCACCACCGAGATCGACGTCGACGGCGACGAGATCTCCGAGGCCCGCTGGTTCTCCCGCCAGGAACTGCACGACGCCTTCGAGACCGGCACGGTCCTGCCGCCCTTCGGCATCTCCATCGCCGCCCGCCTGATCGAGATGTGGTACGGCAAGCCACTGCCGACGCGCAGCTTCGTCTGAGACGCGGCGCCGTCAGGGACATGGAGAAGGGCGGCCCCGCATCGGGGGCCGCCCTTCTCCGTCGACGTCGACCGTGTCAGGCCGCGAGCTTCTGCTTGACCTGGGCCAGCGAAGGGTTCGTCATCGTGGTGCCGTCCGCGAAGAGCACGGTCGGGACCGTCTGGTTTCCGCCATTCGCCTTCTCCACGAAGGCCGCGGACTCGGGGTCCTGCTCGATGTTGATCTCGGTGTAGGCGATGCCCTCCCGCTCCATCTGGCTCTTCAGCCGACGGCAGTAGCCACACCAAGTCGTGCTGTACATCGTCACAGTGCCCTGCATGTCTCTCGCGCTCCTCAGGCAGCTCGGAAAGGTCGTCCGGAGGGAGAACGCGAGGGAGTGCCCCGCCATTCCCATCGGGGGTGCACCGCTCCCACCAGGGCATTAGTACGACAATGAGGTCCCGCCTGTGGACAACCGCCGCGGCCGCTCCGGGCGACCTGGCAGCATGGCTGTGTGACAGCAGCAACGCACTCCCCCCTCTTCCCGCAGGTACCGGCCGTCCCGGACTCGGCCGACGCGGTGCTCGAAGGGCTCGACCCCGAGCAGCGCGAGGTGGCCACCGCCCTGCGCGGACCGGTGTGCGTGCTGGCCGGCGCGGGCACCGGCAAGACCCGGGCGATCACCCACCGCATCGCCTACGGGGTGCGCTCCGGCATCCTCCAGCCCGCCAGCGTGCTCGCCGTCACCTTCACCAACCGCGCCGCGGGCGAGATGCGCGGCCGGCTGCGCCAGCTCGGCGCCCAGGGCGTCCAGGCCCGCACCTTCCACTCCGCGGCACTGCGCCAGCTCCAGTACTTCTGGCCGAAAGCCGTCGGTGGCAGCCTGCCCCGATTGGTCGACCGCAAGATCCAGCTCGTCGCCGACGCGGCCGCCGGACTCGGCACCCGGCTCGACCGCGGCGAGCTGCGCGATGTCACCGGCGAGATCGAATGGTGCAAGGTCACCCAGACCATCCCCGCCGATTATCCGTACGCGGCCGCGAAGGCCGGCCGCGAGGCCCCCCGCGACCCCACCGAGATCGCACACCTGTACGCGGCCTACGAGGACCTCAAACGCGACCGCGCGGTGATCGACTTCGAGGACGTCCTGCTGCTCACCGTCGCCGTCCTCCAGGACCGCCAGGACATCGCCGAACAGGTGCGCGCCCAGTACCAGCACTTCGTGGTGGACGAGTACCAGGACGTCAGCCCCCTCCAGCAGCGTCTGCTGGACCTGTGGCTCGGCGACCGCGAGGACTTGTGCGTGGTCGGCGACGCCAGCCAGACCATCTACTCGTTCACCGGAGCAACGCCCGACCATCTGCTCGACTTCCGTGCCCGCCACCCCGGCGCCACCGTCGTCAAGCTGGTCCGCGACTACCGCTCCACCCCCCAGGTCGTCCGCCTCGCCAACGGCCTGCTCGCCCAGGCCCACGGCCGCGCCGCCGACCACCGGCTGGAACTCGTCTCCCAGCGCCCCTCGGGACCCGAACCCGGCTACACCGAGTACACCGACGAGCCCGCCGAGGCCGAGGGCGCCGCCCGCCGCATCCGCGAGCTGATCGACGCCGGCGTCCCGGCCGCCGAGATCGCCGTCCTGTTCCGCACCAACTCCCAGTCCGAGACCTATGAGCAGGCGCTCGCCGACGCCGGCGTCCCCTACCAGCTGCGCGGCGCCGAGCGCTTCTTCGACCGGCCCGAGGTGCGCAAGGCCGGCCTCGCCCTGCGCGGCGCCGCCCGCTTCGGGGGCAACGACTCCCGCCTGGACGACGTCGTGGACCTGCCCTCCCAGGTGCGTGCCGTGCTGTCGGGGGAGGGCGGCTGGACCATCCAGCCGCCGGCCGGCTCCGGCGCCGTCAGAGAGCGCTGGGAGTCCCTCACCGCCCTGGTCAACCTCGCCCAGGACCTCGCCGCCGCCCGCCCCGGCGCCACCCTCGCCGACTTCGTCGCCGAACTGGACGAGCGGGCGGCCGCCCAGCACGCCCCCACCGTCCAGGGCGTCACCCTCGCCTCCCTGCACGCGGCCAAGGGCCTGGAATGGGACGCCGTCTTCCTGGTGGGCGTCGCCGAGGGCATGCTGCCCATCACCTACGCCAGGACCGACGAACAGATCGAGGAGGAACGCCGCCTCCTGTACGTCGGGGTCACCCGCGCCCGCGAACGCCTCCATGTCTCCTGGTCCCTGTCCCGCTCACCCGGCGGCCGCCACAACCGCAGGCCCAGCCGCTTCCTCGACGGACTGCGCCCCGGCACCACCCCCACCGTCGGCCGCAGCGCCGGATCCGTCGGGGGCGTCGAGCGCGGCATCCGGGGCGTGGACGCCACCGCGGTGCCCCGGCGCGCCCAGCGCACCCCGGCCCGCTGCCGGGTCTGCGGCCGCACCCTCACCGACGCCGGCGAGATGAAGCTGATGCGCTGCGAGGACTGCCCCTCCGACATGGACGAGGGGCTCTACGAGCGGCTGCGCGAATGGCGCGCCGTCCAGGCCGCGAACAGCGGGCAGCCGGACTTCTGCGTCTTCACCGACCGCACCCTGATGGCCATCGCCGAGAACCGTCCGGACAGCCCCGCCGAGCTCTCCCGCATCCCCGGTGTCCTCAGCCGCAAGCTGCGCAGCTACGGAGCCGAAGTCCTGGCCATCTGTGCAGGTCAGGAGCTTGATGGTGAGATCGCGGTGGACTGATACGAACTCGTCGCAAAAATAGTTTGCGCACGCGCCGGGAATCCCCATAGGTTCTAGGCACGGAAGCAGCGGCCTTCTCCAAGGCCCGCCCTCCGTGATGTACTTGCACATACGAAACGGATCGGTTCACCGGTCCCAGAGACGCCGAGAGGAGGCGAGTCCAGTGATCAGCATCAACGTCAGCAACATCAGCACGGCCAAACTGACCGATCGCTCGGCCGTCTCCCTGTGCCTGCTCGGCGCCTTTGACCGGGGCACCGGTCTGTCCGGCATCCGTGCCGCGCACCCGGCGTCCTCCCTGCCCGTCGCGGGCCTTCCCGTCCGCGATGAGCGCAATGAGCGACCGACCAAGGCACTGGGAGCAGTAGAAGCACAGGCACATGCCTATGCCTTTACGGCGACTGGTGCCGGATTCCGGAAGCAGACGACGCAGCACCACCAGATGTGGGCCTTCCGTGGGCCAGAACCCTGGAGTTATCCAGCCTGATTCGATCAGGCCGGTGCCTTCAGGGCCGCGGAACCCCATCCGGGATCCGCGGCCCTTCAGTTTTTCCCGAACGGGAAGGACGACGCGAAGGGGCCTCGGGACAAGAAAAGAACCCGGTACCAGCCGACACCCGGTCAACCGGCCGGACGACCAGACGAGGAAAACCACCCGTGCAACTCGAAGCGCACGCCCCGTCCGTACCGCCTTCGCAAACGATCCCCCCGCCCGGCCTCACGGAGGACTCCACCTTGATCCCGCTCACCGCGCTCACCGCGCTCGACGACGCCATCGAGAACCTCGGCGTGCCCGTCCCGTGCCGCTCCTACGACCCGGAGGTCTTCTTCGCCGAGTCGCCCGCGGACGTGGAGTACGCCAAGTCCCTCTGCCGCACCTGCCCCCTGATGGAGGCCTGCCTCGCCGGGGCGAAGGAGCGGCGTGAGCCCTGGGGCGTCTGGGGTGGCGAGCTGTTCGTCCAGGGTGTCGTCGTCGCCCGGAAGCGGCCGCGTGGCCGCCCGCGGAAGAACCCGGTCACGGCATGAACACCGCAGGAACAATCGACCGTCCCCTCACGCACGACCCCAAGAAGCAGGCCCCGATGAAGCCGTCCACCAGCGAGCCCGCAGGCTCCGCGATCCCAGACTCCACCACCTCCGGCGCGACCGAAGCCCGCCAGAACAGGACCCGTGAGATGCAACTCATGCAAGAAGCCCTGGCTCGTGCGCATATGCACGACCGCCTCCATGACGCCCACCGGCAACGCCAGGCCACCCGCCTGGCCGTCGCCCAGCGCATGCAGCGCCGCGCCGAACGCGCTTCGCTGCGTGCCCGCCGTGCGCTCGCCATGGCCGTCATGCAGTAAATCCCGCATACGACGAAAAGGTGCTTCCCCGTGCGGGGCAGGACCCGAACGATGTGGTGACTCCCCGCGGGGGCCGGTCCGGCCGAACGGACCGGCCCCCGCGGTGCGTTCTGCGTGCCGCTCGCCGGGCGCGGAGTTATCGTCACCGGGTGACGAGTCTTCCCCCAGGAAGCGATCAGGGCGGCTCCGCGGAGCGCCCGGTCCCCCTCGTGTGCGCCCGCTGCGGTGTCCCCGCC
>NZ_MUNF01000514.1 GCF_002154555.1 Streptomyces murinus | reverse complement strand
TGCCGCCGGATCCGGGGCGGGCGTCCCCCATGGGCGCACCGTCCCGGAACACCCGGCGCACCCGCCCCGGATCCGGCGGCACATCCAGGAGGGCCTGCGCTTCGTCGTGGGCGAAGCCATGCTGCGGGCCGTTTGTCTCGCCTCGGCCGCCTTCCAGTTCTTCTTCTCGGCCGTGACGACCTGCTGTCTGCTGTTCCTGCCCCGGGAACTGCATCTGCCGGGCGCGGTCGTCGGGTTGACGCTCGCGGCGACGGGACCGGGCGCGCTCCTCGGCTCACTGCCGGCCGCCCGGCTGCCGGGCCGCTTCGGGCGGGCGCCGTCCTGCTGTCCGCGGCGGCACTCGGGGACGGTGTCTTCCTGCTCGTGCCCGCGCTGCACGGCTCCCCCGCGGTGACGGCTCCGGCGCTGCTCGCGGTCGACGTCGTCTTCGGGACCTGCGGCCAGGTGGTGAACGTCACGATCACGGCCGTACGGCAGACCGTCACCCCGGACGGGATGCAGGGCCGGGCCGCCGCCACGATCACCTTCGTCGGCATGGGCCTGACGCCCTTCGGCTCCCTGCTCGGCGGCCTTCTCGCGGACGCGTGGGGCACGCGCGCCGGCCTCCTCGTGACGGCCGCGGGCATGCTGCTGTCCCGGGCCGTGATGGCCCTGTCCCCGCTCGGCCGCCCGGGCCGGGCCCTGCCCGCGTCGCCGGACGCCTGTGCCGCCGCGGGCGCACGCAACCGCTGATCTCGTCGAACCGCCTCCGTATCGGTGGAATGACCGATGTGCCCGGGGTGGCGGCGCGGACATAGTTCCCCGGAGGTTGTCCGGTCATGGAAAGGGCCTTTTGTGAACGCGTACGCGGATCTGGTGTTCGTCGGTGGGACGGTGGTCACGGTGGATGCCGGGTTCTCCCTGGCGTCGGCGCTGGCGGTGCGTGGTGGGGTGATCAGTGCCGTCGGGGAGCGGGCGGAGGTCGAGGCTCTCGTCGGGCCCGGGACACGGGTCGTGGATCTGCGCGGCGGGACGCTGCTGCCGGGGATCAACGACTCCCATCTGCACGGGTGCGCCTTCGGCATGGCGACCCCGCCGATGTCCGTCGACGTGGGGCACCCGGCCGTGTCCTCGCTCGCCGAGGTGGCCGACGCGGTGCGGGCGGCCGTCGGACGGGTGCCGGGCGGGCGGTGGGTCACCGGGCACGGGTGGGACACCGGATATCTGGCGGAGTGCGCGGACGATCCGGCACGGCTGCCCTCGCGGCACGACCTCGACGCCGTGAGCCCGGACCGTCCGGTCGTGCTGTACTCCTTCTCCGGGCACGCCACCTGGGTCAACTCCCGGGCGCTGGAGCTGATCGGGCTCGGCCGGGACACCGTCGTACCGGGCGTCGTCGTGGACGGCGCGGGCGAGCCGACCGGGCTGCTGCACGAGGGGGCGCAGGCCCTGGTGCAGAACGCGTTGCCGCCGCTCAGTGAGCAGGAGCGCACGGACGCGATCCGGTCGGCGCTCGGCGCGCTCGCCCGGCTCGGGGTGACCAGCTACACCGAGCCGGGGCTCGGTCCCGGGGGCGAGGGGATCATGCGGGGCGCGCTCGGCACCGGGACCCTCGACGTGTACCGCCGGTTGCTGGCCGGCGGCGAGCTGACGGCCCGGGTCGGCGTCCTGCTGCTGCCCACCGGCATGGCGGGCGGCGCCGAGGAATTCGCCCGCGGCCTCGGGGACTTCGACCCGGGGAGCACGGATCCGCGCCGGCTCGCGATCCACGGCGTCAAGATCTTCGGCGACGGCATCGTGCCCAACAGGACGGCCTGGATGCATGAGCCGTACCTCGGCGGCGGTTGCGGCTCGCTGTGCGTCGGCGGGGAGAGCGACGCCGAGCGGATCGCCGGGATCGGTGCCATGATCCGGCACGCCCATGCCGCCGGGCACCAGATAGGTGTGCATGTCACCGGCGACCGGGCCATCGACACCGTCGCGGACGCCTTCGCGGCGGCCCAGGCCGAACACCCGCGCGCCGACGCCCGCCACTACGTCATCCACGGTGACTTCCTCACCGCGCACAGCATGAAGGTGCTGGCCGCGCACGGCTTCGGGGTCAACATGAACCCCACCATCAAATGGACCGTCGCCGATCTGGAAGAGGAGTTCGTCGGCGCCCGGCGGGCCGGGTACGCCTGGCCGTACCGCGACGCGCTCGACGCCGGGGTGCGGGTCGCGAGCGGTTCGGACGCGCCGGTCACCGCGCCGGACTGGCGCCAGGGCCTGGCCACCATGATGCTGCGCGAGTCCAAGGCGGCGGGCCGGGTCAGCGGTCCCGAGCAGCGCATCGGGCTCGCCGAGGCGCTGCGCACGTACACGATCGACGCGGCCTGGCAGGACTTCGCCGACGGCTGGAAGGGCTCCCTGGAGGTCGGCAAGGCCGCTGACCTGTGCGTCCTGGACGGGGATCTGCTCACCACCGACCCCCATGACATCCCCGGCATGCCCGTCGTCCTCACCGTGATGGACGGGCGGATCGTGCACGACGTCCTGCGCGATTGACGTATTCCGGGCAGATGATCATCCTTGAGGGGTGGCAGCGCGGCGGAGCACGGCGGACATCCTGGAGGCGGCCGTCGATGTCCGAGCGGCCGCCCGGGAGGCCACCGGGAGCGCGACCGGCGCGGCGGCGGTCCTGGACGCGCTGTCCGGGGTGATGGAGTACGACCACGCGTCCCTCACCCGCTGGGATCCGGTACGACGCCGCCACACCACCCTCGCCGGGAGCTACCCGGACGCCGCCACGGCCTACATCGAGACCCTGCTGCACCGGGACCCGGTGTTCGCCGTGCTCCGGGGCCCGGAGCGGGACGGGCTCTGGCTCCGGGACGTGGCCCCGCGCCTGCTCGCGTCCTCACCGGGTTTCCGGGACGTGCTGCGCCCGCTCGGCATCACGGACGGCGTGGCCCAGTGCCTGTTCGCGGCCGACGGCCGGTACGTCGGCATGCTCAACATCAGCACCCGGCCGCCGCGGCGCGCCCCCGACGCGGCACGCGCCGTGGTCACGCTGCTGACCGAGTCCCTCGCGGCGACCGTGGCCGCCGGTACGGAGGTACGGCCTTCGGACGCCCTGCCTCCCGACCTGCGGCGACTCTCGGCGCGGGAGCTCGAGGTGCTGGCCGAACTGACCTCCGGCCGCACCAATCGCGAGATCGCCGAGCGCCTGTACGTCACGCCCCGCACGGTCGGCACCCATGTCGAGCACATCCTCGCCAAGCTCGACCTGCCCAACCGCGCGGCCGCCGCCGCCCGGGCCGCCGCCCGGGGCATCGAGGCGGCCCGCTGACGTCACCGGCGGTGGTCCGCCGCCATCACTCCTCGACCGCCACCCGCGGCGACGCCCCCGGCAGCATGATCCAGCGGGACACCACGAAGGTGATCGGGATCGCCGCCGCCGAGGCGAGCAGGGGGGCGAAGCGGCTGCCGGCGCCGAGGACGTCCACGATCACGTACACGCCCACCGTGGTGATCACGAAATTCGCCGCGTTGGTCAGCGGGAACAGCAGGAATTTCCGCCAGGTCGGGCGGATGCGATAGGTGAACCGCGCATTGAGGAAAAAGGATCCGACCATGCTCAGCGCGAATGCGAGAACATGCGCGGCGAGATACGGGAGCCAGGTCAGGAAGAGCAGGTAAAGGCCGTAGTAGACGGCCGTGTTGAGCACACCGACCGCGGCGAAGGTGATGATCTGTCGCGCTATCAAGGAATGAGATCTTTCGTCCGTTCCACATTGGTCGCCTTCACCAGGAAGTGCGGGCGGCCCTTCACCTCGTAGTAGATGCGGCCGGTGTACTCCCCGATCACTCCCAGCATGACCATCTGCACCCCGGCGAGGGCGGTGACCGCGGTGATGATGGTGACATATCCGGGCGTCTGCACGCCGTGCAGGAGGGCGGCGACCACGATCCAGGCGGTGTAGAGACCGGCGCACAGCAGCAGGCTGATGCCGAGCCAGAGGGCGGCGCGCAGCGGACGGTTGTTGAAGGAGAGGACGCCGTCCAGGCCGTAGTCGAGCAGTCCGCGCAGGTTCCAGGAGCTGCTGCCGGCCTCGCGCACGGCGTTCTCGTACGCGAAGGTGGTGCTGGGGAAGCCGACCCAGGCGAACAGGCCCTTGGAGAAGCGGTTGTACTCGGTCAGGCCGAGCACCGCGTCCACCACCCGGCGGGACAGCAGCCTGAAGTCCCCTACTCCGTCCATGAGTTCGACGTCGACGAGGCGGTTGACGAGTCGGTAGTACAGGCGGGCGGTGAGGGTGCGGGTGAGGCGGTCGCCGGTGCGGGTGCGGCGTGCGATGACCTGGTCGTAGCCCTGTTCGCGCAGCCGGACCATGCGGGCGATCAGCTCGGGCGGGTGCTGGAGGTCGGCGTCCATGACGACGACCGAGTCACCGGAGGCGTGCCGCAGCCCCGCCAACAGGGCTGCTTCCTTGCCGAAGTTGCGGCTGAAGGAGACGTAACGCACCCGCTGGTCGCGGGCGGCGAGGCGTTCGAGGACGGTGAGGGTGCGGTCGCGGCTGCCGTCGTCGACGTACACGAACTCCATGTCGTGGCCGAGCGGCAGCAGTTCGTCGGCGATCTTCTGGACGGCTTCGTGGAAGCGTTCCAGGACGTCTTCCTCGTTGTAGCACGGCGCGACGATCGATATCAGCATGGCGGAGGTCCCCCAGGGGCGCGGTCGGATCGCGGTCAGGGCGCGGCTGTCACGCGCTCGCGCGGTGCCGGTGGTGTGGTCGGGGCGGGCGTCGACAAGCGTCGGCGGCGGACGGCGGTCGCGGCGCTGAGCAGCAGCAGCGCCGCGAGCGAGGCAAGGCCGACGGCCGTGCCGAGGCGGAGTCCGGGCGGGTGGAAGATGCAGGTCAGGCTGGTCTCGGCGCCGTCAAGGGGGACGGCGATCAGTCCGT
>NZ_MUNF01000513.1 GCF_002154555.1 Streptomyces murinus | reverse complement strand
CGCCCCTTGTTGTTCCCGCGCAGCGCGGGAACAACAAGGGGCGGGCCTTCACCGGTATCGCCGCGGCGGCCGTCACCACCGTGCTCGCGGTGGTCGTCGCCGGACAGGTGACCGAGGGGCGCGACAACGACGCGCGGACGGGGCACTCCGCGCCGGACCAAGGCGCCGACGCGCACCCCGGGCCTTCCGTGAAACCGAGCGCGGTGCCGTTGACGTACGAGCAGAAGATGGACCGCACGTATCCGCTGGGCGCCACCCTCAAGGCGTCCGGGACGTTCGACACGGTCCCCGGCTTCGACAAGGCGCCCGGCACCGGCCAGAAGTACCGCTACCGGGTCGACATCGAGCAGGGGCTCGGCCTGGACGGCGCGCTGTTCGCCGAGGCGGTGCAGAAGACGCTGAACGACGACCGGAGTTGGGGACACGGCGGCACCCGTACCTTCGAGCGGATCTCCTCCGGCAAACCCGACTTCGTGATCACCCTGGCCAGCCCCGGCACCACCGCCACCTGGTGCGCGAAATCCGGCCTGGACACCACCGAGGACAACGTCTCCTGCGACTCGGCCGCCACCCAGCGCGTGATGATCAATGCGTACCGGTGGGCTCAAGGAAGCAAGACATATGGCGACAAAATCCATATGTACCGGCAAATGTTGATCAACCATGAAGTCGGTCATCGGCTCGGCCACAACCACGTCACCTGCGAGAAGAGCGGCGAACTGGCGCCGGTCATGCAGCAGCAGACCAAGTTCCTCGACCATGACGGGATCCACTGTCTGCCCAACGCCTGGCCCTATCCAAGGAGTTGACAACCTGCACTTATGTCACATTGACATGAGCCGCAAGTTCGTTCATATTTCTGCGCATGTGGTCTAGTCATGCCGTCTCCTTCAGCGCCGCCATCGAGCTGGCGCTGATCGGCGTGACCGCGCTCTGCGTGGCCGACATCCACTGTCGCTGACGCCGCCCCCTGGCGTTCGCGTCGCGACCTTTCTTTCCTTCTCCGTCCGTGACCCCGGTCGCGGATTTTTCGACGACCCGACGCCGGGGCCGACGTCTGTCCAGGGACGTCTCACTCCTCGTCTCTTTGTCTCACTCTTCGAGAAAACCTCGAAACACCCCCCGAGAGGTCGTCATTCCGATGCGTCAACCGTCCGTCATAGCGCGCCGCGTGGCAGCGGCATCCGTCAGCCTGGTCGTGGCCGCGGGCGCCGCCGCCTGCGGTCCGAAGGACAGCGGTGCGAAGGGCTCCGGTGGCGACTCGACGCCCCACAAGGGCGGCACGCTCACGGTCCTGAACTCCGAGCCGCAGACCGATTTCGACCCCGCGCGGCTGTACACCTCCGGCGGCGGAAACGTCCCCTCGCTGGTCTTCCGCACCCTGACCACGCGCAACCGGGCGAACGGCGCGGCCGGCGCCAAGGTGGTGCCGGACCTCGCCACCGACACCGGGCGTCCCAACAAGGACGCGACCGTGTGGACGTACACCCTGAAGAAGGGCCTGAAGTACGAGGACGGCACCCCGATCACCTCGGCCGACATCAAGTACGGCATCGAGCGCTCCTTCGCCCCCGAGCTCTCCGGCGGCGCCCCCTACCTGCGCGACTGGCTGACCGGCGCGGCGGACTACCAGGGGCCGTACAAGGACAAGAAGGGCCTGTCGGCGATCGAGACGCCGGACGAGCGGACCATCGTCTTCCATCTGAACAAGCCCGAGGGCGAGTTCCCGTTCCTGGCCACCCAGACGCAGTTCGCGCCGGTGCCCAAGGCCAAGGACACCGGTACCAAGTACGAGGAGCACCCGGTCTCGTCCGGCCCCTACGAGGTCGTCAAGAACGAGAACGACGGCGAGCATGTGCTGCTCAAGCGCAACCCGAACTGGTCGGCGGCCACCGACGACCAGCGCAAGGCGTACCCGGACACCATCGATGTGCGCTCCGGCCTCGACTCCTCGGTGATCGACCAGCGGCTGTCCGCCTCCCAGGGCGCGGACGCCGCCGCCGTCACCACGGACACCAACCTCGGCCCGGCCGAGCTCGCCAAGGTGACCGGCGACAAGGAGCTGGCCGCGCGCGTGGGCACCGGCCACTTCGGCTACACGAACTACATCGCGTTCAACCCGACCGTGAAGCCGTTCGACAACCCCAAGGTGCGCGAGGCCATCGCCTACGCCGTCGACCGCTCCTCGGTGGTCAACGCGGCCGGCGGCAGCGCGCTCGCCGAGCCCGCCACGACCTTCCTGCCGAACCAGAAGTCCTTCGGGTACACGCCGTACGACCCGTTCCCGGCGGGCGCGTCCGGCAACCCGGCCAAGGCCAAGGAGCTGCTGGCGCAGGCCGGTTACAAGAACGGGCTCACCGTCACCCTGACGCACTCCAACGCCAAGGACTTCGCCACCAGCCCGGAGATCGCCACCGCCCTCCAGGACGCCCTCAAGAAGGCCGGCATCACGGTCAAGCTCCAGGGCCTGGAGGACAACGACTACCGGGACACCGTCCACAGCGTGAAGACCGAGCCCGGCTTCTTCCTCGCCGGCTGGGGCGCCGACTGGCCCTCCGGCGGTCCCTTCCTCGCCCCGATCTTCGACGGCCGGCAGATCGTCAAGGACGGCGCGAACTTCAACGCGAGCCGGCTCAACGACAAGTCGGTCAATGACGAGATTGACTCGATCAACAAGTTGACCGACCTCGACGCGGCCGCCAAGCGCTGGGGCGCCCTGGACCAGAAGATCGGCGGCAAGGCCCTGGTGGTGCCGCTGTTCCACCCCGTCTACAAGCGCCTGGTCGGCAAGGACATCCGCAATGTCGTCATCAGCGACTGGACCGGCGTGCTGGACATCTCCCAGGTCGCGGTGAAGTGACGCCGTGACCGAGTCACCCCTCGCCACCCCGGCCGCCGGGACGGACGCCTCCGTCCCGGCGGCCTCGGGGGCCCGCCGGTTCTGGCGGCGGCTGCGGGCGCAGCGCGCCGCCCTGGTCGCCGCGGCCGTCGTCGCGCTGCTCGTCCTGGTCGCGCTCGCCGCGCCGCTGCTCACCGCCTTGGAGGGCCAGGACCCCTTCACCTACCACCCGTCCCTGATCGACTCCGCGCGCGGCGGGGTACCGGTCGGCTCCCTCGGCGGCATCGACGCGGAGCACTGGCTGGGCGTCGAACCCCAGACCGGCCGCGACCTGTTCGCGCGCCTGGTCTACGGCGCCCGGGTCTCGCTCGGCGTCGCCCTGGCCGCCACCGTCATCCAGGTCGCCATCGGCGTGGCCGTCGGCGTGGCGGCTGCGCTCGGCAATCAATGGGTTGATCAACTGTTGAGCCGGATCACGGACATCATCGTCGCCATGCCGCTGATGATCATGTCGTTGGCCCTGCTGGCGGTCGTCCCGGCGAGCTTCCCGCGACCCGTCCTGGTCACCCTCGTCATCGGCCTGATCGCCTGGGGCAGCATCGCGAAGATCGTGCGCGCCCAGACCCTGTCCATGAAGGGCCTCGACTACGTCTCGGCGGCCCGGCTCAGCGGCTGGAAGACGTGGCGGATCGCCCGCCGGGAGCTGCTGCCCGGACTCGCCGCGCCCGTCATCACCTACGCGGCGCTCCTCGTGCCCATGAACATCTCGGTGGAGGCGGCCCTGTCCTTCCTCGGCGTCGGCGTCAAGCCGCCCACGCCCTCCTGGGGACAGATGCTCACCGCCGCCGACGTCTGGTACCAGGCCGCCCCGCAGTACCTGCTGCTGCCGGCCGGCGCCCTGTTCGTCACCGTCCTCGCCCTCACCGTGTTCGGCGACGGCGTGCGCACCGCCCTCGACCCGCGCGCCGCCTCCCGGCTGCGGATCGGCACCGGTCGCAAGGACAAGGACGCAGCCACAGCCACAGCCGAGGCTACGGCTACGGACGCGGACGCGACCAAGAAGGAGGCGACCGCATGAGCGGCTTCGGCGGATTCCTGCTGCGCCGGGCCGTGGGCACGGTCATCACCCTGCTCGCCATCTCGGTCATCGTCTACGTCGTCTTCTACGTCACCCCCGGCAACGTCGCCCAGATCACCTGCGGCCCGCGCTGCTCGCCCGCCCAGGTGCACCAGGTCGCCGAACAGCTGCACCTCGGCGACCCCCTCTACGTGCGCTACTGGCACTTCCTCCAGGGCCTCTTCGTCGGCCAGGACTTCTCCACCGGCACCTCCCTGGAGCACTGCGCGGCGCCCTGCCTCGGGCAGTCGTACCAGACCGGACAGCAGGTCCTGGACATCATCCTGGGCAAGCTGCCGGTCAGCCTCTCGCTGGTCCTCGGCGGCATGGTGCTGTGGCTCGCCCTCGGCGTCGGCACCGGTGTCCTCTCCGCCTGGCGGCGCGGCCGCGTCTCGGAGCGGGTGCTCACCGCGATCACCCTCGCGGGCACCGCCACGCCGGTGTTCGTCATCGGCCTGGTGCTGATGATCGTCGTCTGCGGCGAACTCCAGCTGCTGCCCTTCCCGGAGTACGTCGCCTTCACCGACGACCCCGAGCAGTGGGCCTGGAACCTGCTGCTGCCCTGGCTGTCGCTGGCCCTGATCGAGGCCGCGACCTTCGCCCGGCTGACCCGCGCCGCGATGCTGGAGACCCTCGCCGAGGACCACGTGAGGACCTTCAGGGCGTACGGCGTCGGCGAGCGGGCCATCGTCGGACGCCATGCGCTGCGCGGCGCGTTCGCCCCGGTCATCGCGCTCAACGCCAACAACGTCGGCTCCGCCGTCGGCGGTGCCGTCCTCACCGAGACCCTGTTCGGGCTGCCCGGCATCGGCCAGGAGCTGGTGCACGCGGTGAAGGTCGTCGACCTGCCGGTGGTCGTCGGCATGGTCCTCGTCATCGCGTTCTTCGTGGTGCTCGCCAACGCCGTCGCGGACGTGCTGTACGCGGTGGCCGACCGACGGGTGGTGCTCGCATGAGCCTGGTGGAAGTGACCGACCTGAGCGTCGAGTTCGGCGCGCTGCGGGCCGTCGACCAGCTCTCCTTCAGCCTGGCCGAGGGCGGCGCGCTGGCCCTGGTCGGCGAGTCCGGCTCCGGCAAGTCCACGGTCGCGGGCGCCCTGCTGGGCCTGCACCGCGGCACCGGCGCCCGGGTCGGCGGCTCCGTGCGCGTCGCCGGCACCGATGTCCGGGCGGCCACCGAACAGGAGCTGCGGCGGCTGCGCGGCGCCAAGGCCGCCATGGTCTTCCAGGACCCGCTGTCCTCGCTCGACCCCTACTACGCCATCGGCGACCAGATCGCCGAGGTGTACCGGGTGCACACCCGCGCCGGACGCCGCGCCGCCCGCGCGCGGGCCGTCGAGGTCCTGGACCGGGTGGGCATCCCGGACGCCGCCCGGCGCGCCCGCTCACGCCCGCACGAGTTCAGCGGCGGCATGCGCCAGCGCGCGCTCATCGCCATGGCGCTGGCCTGCGAACCCGAGCTGCTGATCGCTGACGAGCCCACCACCGCGCTCGACGTCACCGTGCAGGCCCAGATCCTCGACCTGCTGCACACCCTGCGCACGGAGACCGGCATGGGCCTGCTGCTGGTCACCCATGACGTGGGCGTGGCCGCGGAGAGCGTCGAGGAGGTGCTGGTCATGCGGCACGGCCGGGCCGTCGAGCACGGTCCGGTCGGGACGGTCCTCGCGGCGCCCCGGGAGTCGTACACCCGTGAACTCCTCGACGCCGTCCCGCGCGTGGACGCCCGCCGCACCGGCTCCCCGGCCACCGGCGAGGTGGTCCTGGAGGCCACCGGGCTGCGGCGCGAATTCGGGCGCGGCAAGCGGGCGTTCGCGGCCGTGGACGATGTCTCGCTGACCGTGCGCAGGGGCGAGACCCTCGGCGTCGTCGGCGAGAGCGGCAGCGGCAAGACCACCCTCGGCCGGATGCTGGTCGGCCTCCTGGAGCCCACCGCGGGCCGGATCCGCTACGCGGGCGAGCCGCACACCGGGGTGAACCCGGCCGTCCAGATGGTCTTCCAGGACCCCGTCTCCTCCCTCAACCCCCGCCGCAGCGTGGGCGAGTCCATCGCCGACCCGCTGCGCGCCCGCGGCGAGAAGGGCGCGGGGGCCGAGGAGCGGATCAGGGGGCGGGTGACGGAACTGCTGGAGCGCGTGGGGCTCGAAGGGGCGCACCACGACCGCTACCCGCACGAGTTCAGCGGGGGCCAGCGCCAGCGCATCGGCATCGCCCGCGCGCTGGCCGCCGACCCGCGCGTCATCGTCTGCGACGAACCCGTCTCCGCGCTCGACGTCACCACCCAGGCCCAAGTGGTCGCCCTGCTCGGCGAGTTGCAGCGGGAACTGGGCCTCGCGCTGGTCTTCATCGCGCACGACCTCGCCGTCGTCCGCCAGGTCAGCGACCGGCTCGCGGTGATGCGCCGGGGCCGGCTGGTCGAGTACGGCCCCGCCGACGAGGTCTACGACAGCCCGCGCGAGGAGTACACCCGGCAGCTGCTGGCCGCCGTACCCGCCCTCGACCCGGAGCTGGCGGCCCGGCGCCGGGCCGCGCGGCGCGCACCGGCGGCGGTCTGACCGGGCGCGGGACACCGCGCCCGGCGTGACGTCCCGTACCCGCGTGAACGCCTAGCGCGACAGAACGCGGTCCGCACGAGAAAGTTACGCGTGTTCACCCCTTTTGGTGGCGCGACGGACAACCGTCCGTCGCGCCACCCTCTTGTCCGCTTACGTTCGTCCCGCTGTGAGCCGCCG
The DNA here is from genome assembly GCF_002154555.1 of Streptomyces murinus. Lineage (GTDB taxonomy): Bacteria > Actinomycetota > Actinomycetes > Streptomycetales > Streptomycetaceae > Streptomyces > Streptomyces murinus. The sequence goes on along the minus strand of NZ_MUNF01000513.1, from coordinate 1,101 downwards.
GGACCAACGGCGGCCGACCAGAAGGAAGATCGGGGGTGCACGCGTGCGCACGGGACTGCTGACAGAAGGCGGCTATCCGTATGCGAGCGGTGACGCCGGCCTCTGGTGCGACCGGCTGGTGCGCGGGCTCGGGCAGCACGAGTTCGACCTCTACGCGCTCAGCCGCAGCAGGCACCAGGAGGAACAGGGCCTGCTCCCGCTCCCGCCCCAGGTGACCCGGGTCCGTACGGCACCGCTGTGGACGGCCGAGGGCGACGGCGGGGCGGTCGGGTACGGACGGCGCGCGCGCCGGCGCTTCACCGAGCACTACGGCGAACTGGCCGGCGCGGTGTGCGCGGCGGCGGACGGCAGCGCCTCCGGCACCGTGGCGGACCGTTTCGCCAACGCCCTGTACGGGCTCGCCGAACTCGCCCGCGAGGAAGGCGGACTCGGCGCGGCGCTCCGCTCCGACCTCGGCGTACGCACCCTGGAGCGCGCCTGCCGCGCGCCCGGTGCGCCGCGCACGGCGCGCGAGGCGCGCGTGGCCGATCTGCTCACCGTCACCGGTCACCTCGAACGCGCCCTGCGCCCCCTCTCCCTCGACTGGTACGGCGAGGACGCGCTCGGCGCGGCCGACCTCTGCCACGCCGCGTCCGGCGGGCCCGCCGCCCTTCCCGGGCTGCTCGCCCGGCACTTCTGCGGGGTGCCGCTGCTGGTCACCGAGTACGGCGTCCATCTGCGCGCCCACTACCTGGGCCAAGGGCCCGGGGCGGCGCCCGCGGTACGGGCCCTGCTCGCCGCGTTCCACGGGCGGCTCGCCACCGAGATCTACCGGCGCGCCGAGATCCTCACCCCGGGCAACGCGCACGCCCGTCGCTGGCAGGAGCGGTGCGGGGCGGACCGGGCCAGGATCCGCACGGTGTACCCGGGCATGGCGGCCGACGGCTTCACCGAGGCCGGTGAGTCACCGGACGGCGCGGACCCGGACACCCTGGTCTGGGTCGGGCGCGTCGAACCCGCCAAGGACCTCGTCTCCCTGCTGCACGCCTTCGCGGAGGTGCGCAGACGGGAGCCCGGGGCCCGGCTGCGCATCGTCGGTTCGCCGGGCGGGCCCGAGGGCAC
>NZ_MUNF01000512.1 GCF_002154555.1 Streptomyces murinus | reverse complement strand
GCGCAGGGCCGCGGCCTGCGGATATCTGGGGGTCATGGGCGACGAGGAAGGCGGGTGTCCGGGGTTCGGGACCGACGAGGTGAGCGGATGTCCGGGGGGCGGGAGCGACGGGGAGAGCGGACCCCCGGCGGTCAGGTGCGACGAGGAGAAGGGGCAGGAGCGATGAGCCGTTCCAAGGGACGCGAGGTCAGCCGGGCGATCCATGTCGATCCGGGCGCCTACGCCGCGACTCATGGCCCCCGCGCGGGCGACCGGGTCCGCCTCGGCGACTCGGGCCTGACCATCCGCGTGGAGTCCGACGCCCAGCGCTACGGCGACGAGTTCCTCGCCGGGTTCGGCAAGACGGCCCGCGACGGACTGCACCTCAAGGCCGCCGCCGTGCGCGAGACCTGTGACGTGGTGATCAGCAACGTCGTGGTGATCGACGCGGTGCAGGGCATCCGCAAGGTGTCCATCGGCATCCGCGAGGGCCGCATCAGCGCGATCGGCCGCGCGGGCAACCCGGACACCCTCGACGGGGTGGACGTCGTGGTCGGCACCGGCACCTCGATCGTCTCCGGCGAGGGCCTGATCGCCACCGCCGGCGCCGTCGACACCCATGTCCATCTGCTGTCACCGCGCATCATGGAAGCGTCCCTCGCCTCCGGCGTGACCACCATCATCGGGCAGGAGTTCGGCCCGGTGTGGGGCGTCGGCGTCAACTCCCCCTGGGCGCTGCGCCATGCCTTCAACGCCTTCGACGCCTGGCCGGTCAACATCGGCTTCCTGGGCCGGGGTTCGTCCTCGCACGAGGCCCCGCTGATCGAGGCGCTGGCCGAGGGCGGCGCGAGCGGCTTCAAGGTGCACGAGGACATGGGCGCCCACACCCGCGCCCTGGACACCGCGCTGCGGGTCGCCGAGGAGCACGACGTCCAAGTGGCCCTGCACAGCGACGGGTTGAACGAGTGCCTCTCGGTCGAGGACACCCTCAAGGTGCTGGAGGGCCGCACCATCCACGCCTTCCACATCGAGGGCTGCGGCGGCGGGCACGTCCCGAACGTGCTGAAGATGGCCGGGGTGCCGAACGTCATCGGCTCCTCCACCAACCCCACCCTGCCCTTCGGCCGGGACGCGGTCGCCGAGCACTACGGNNTGGGCCGCGCGGGCGAGACGGTACGGCGGACCTTCGCCATGGCCGGCAAGATGAAGGCCGAACTGGGCCCGCTGGAGGGCGACGGGGAGGGCGACGACAACGCCCGCGTGCTGCGCTACATGGCCAAGCTGACCATCAACCCCGCGATCGCGCACGGCCTTTCGCACGAGGTCGGCTCCATCGAGGCCGGCAAGCTCGCGGACATCGTGCTCTGGCGTCCCGAGTACTTCGGCGCCAAGCCCCAGCTGGTCCTCAAGTCCGGCTTCCCCGCGTACGGCGNNCAGTTCGGGGCGTACGGCGCGACGGCCGCCGACCTCTCCGTCGCGTTCGTCGCACAGGCCGCCGTCGACCAGGGCAACGACATCATGCCGACGCGCCGCCGCCGGGTCGCCGTCCGCGGCACCCGGGGCATCGGCCCGGCCGACCTGCGGCTGAACGCCCGTACCGGAGCGGTCGACGTCGACCAGCGCACCGGCCTTGTCACCCTCGACGGCGACCCGCTGCGCTCGGAGCCGGCTGACTCGGTCTCCCTCAACCGCCTCTATTTCCTGTGACCTATTTCCTGTGACCTTCGAAGACCTCCCGTGAACCTGGCACACCTCCTGTGAGCCCGGCACACCTCCTGTGAACCCCGAAACGGACCCCCAGATGAGCACCCCTGCCGCCGACGGCTTCCGCATGCCCGCCGAGTGGACCCCGCACGAGCGCACCTGGATGGCGTGGCCGGGCCCCAACCCCACCTTCGACGACGCCGACGACCTCGCCGCCTCCCGCCGCGCCTGGGCCTCGGTCGCCCGCGCCGTGCACCGCTTCGAACCGGTGACCGTGGTCTGCGGCCCCGGCGCGTCGGCCGGGGCGCGGGAACTGCTCGGGCCGGACATCGACCTGGTGGAGCGCGACCTGGACGACGCCTGGATGCGGGACATCGGCCCCACCTTCCTGACCGACGGCCAAGGTCAACTGGCCGCCGTGGACTGGACGTTCAACGGCTGGGGCGCCCAGGACTGGGCCCGCTGGGAGCACGACGCGAAGATCGGCGGACACGTCGCCGACCTCGCGGGCGCGACGACGTACGCCTCGACGCTGGTCAACGAGGGCGGCGGCATCCATGTCGACGGCGAGGGCACGGTGCTGCTCACCGAGACCGTGCAGCTCGGCCCCGAGCGCAACCCGCACTGGACGCGAGAGCAGGTCGAGGCGGAGATCCACGCCCACCTCGGCACCAGCAAGGCGATCTGGCTGCCGCGCGGCCTGACCGCCGACTACCCCCCGTACGGCTACGGCACCCTCGGCCATGTCGACATCGTCGCCGCCTTCGCCCGCCCCGGTGTCGTCCTCGCCCACCACCAGCCGGACCCCGCCCACCCCGACCACGAGGTCAGCAAGGAGGTCATCGGCCTCCTCAGGTCCTCGACCGACGCCCAGGGCCGCCCCCTGGAGGTCGTGGAGGTCCCCGCGCCGACCGTCCTGGAGGCCGACGGCCACTGGGCCGACTACTCCTACATCAACCACTACCTCTGCAACGACGGCGTCGTCCTGTGCGCCTTCGACGACCCCCGTGACGAGACGGCCGCCGCCCTCTTCCGCCGCCTCTTCCCCGAGCGCACCGTCACCCTGGTCGACGCCCGCCAGATCTTCGCGGCCGGGGGCGGCATCCACTGCATCACCCAGCAGCAGCCCAGGACCCGCCGCCCTTGACCTCAAGTCCGCTTCGGGTCGGAGGCTGAGGACATGACCACGCAGACGGATCAGGCAGAGATCACCGCGCTTGTGGACCGCTTCTTCCGGGCCCTGGACGCACGGGAGTTCACGCCCGGCTGGGCGGACGGCTTCCTCACCCCGGACGCCCGGATGAAGACCCCGCTCGGGACGTCCGAGGGCGCGGCGGCCGTCCGGGTCACCGAGGAGGCGCTCGGACGGTACGACCGTACGCAGCACCTCGCCTCCGGCGTCATCGCCGACACGGACGAAGGGACGGACGGGGCCGCGGGCACGGCGCGGGCCTCCTGGAACGCCCTGATGGTCCATGTCCGTCACGACGCCACGCTGTTCCAGGTGGGCGGGGTCTTCGAGGCCGAGCTGACGTGGACCGGCGACGGTTGGCGGTTCGCCCGGACGGCCGTCCGCGCGGTCTGGACCCAGGGGCGGCCGCCCGCGGGGGTGGCGCGAACCGCCGCCCGGCAGCCGTCGGCGCCTCAGGTCGGGTAGAACATACGGGTGAACGTCCTGGTCTGTGCGGGCTGCGGCCACCGGCTCTGTGAGCCGGTGCGCCTGCTGGCCGAGTTGCCCGAGCGCCCCCTGAACAGCGGGCGCAAGAACGCCGACGGGTCCCGGCAGGCGCCCTCCACCGTGCCGCGCGGGACCTGCGCGGTGGACCCCGAGCCGTCGGGGGCGCCGTTCGTGCCGCACCCGGACCCCGAGTGGGCCGGGGCCGCGGTGCCCGGCGTGGCCGTCGCCGACCCCGACGGGCCGGGCTTCCTGGTGTCGGCCGGGCCCCGGGACACCCTGGTCGTCCACCCCGAGGACACCCGCGGCCACCTCCTGGGCGACGACGACTGCCAGGACTCCGGGTGCTGCGGACCCACCGGTCAGCAGGGCCCCAACTTCCTGTGCCCGGGCTGCCGGGCACCGGTGGCCACGCTGTTCGCCGAGTGCTACGGGCCCTACGAGACCCACTTCCTGCCCGCCGCCGTACGGCTGGTGTCCGCATGAGCGAGGCTCCCGCGCCGCGCCGGCGCACCCCCGCCCCGCCCCGCGAGGAGCTGCTCGCCGCGGCCATGGGCATGATCGCCGAGCGCGGTCTGGAGAAGCTCACCATGGCGGCGCTCGGCCGCGAGGTCGGGATGAGCAGCGGGCACCTCCTCTACTACTTCCGCTCCAAGGACGAACTGCTGCTGCAGACCCTGGAGTGGAGCGAGGGCCGGCTCGGAGCGGCCCGCGGCCGACTGCTCGCGGGGCCGGGCCCGGCCCGGGAACGGCTGGCGGCCTACGTCGACCTCTACGTGCCCGACGGTCACCGCGACCCGCACTGGACCCTCTGGCTGGAGGTCTGGAACCGCTCCCAGAACGCCGACGCCGACGCCCGCACCCGACAGTCCGCGATCGAGGGGGCCTGGCACCGGGACCTCGTCGCCCTGCTCGCGGAGGGCATCTCGCGGGGCGAATTCAGAGAGGTGGACGCCGACCGCTTCGCCACGAGGACGCGTGCGCTGCTCGACGGATTCTCGATCCATGTCGCCATCGGGTTGCGGGGGGTTTCGCGGGAGCAAGTGCTCGCGCATGTGGGGGAGTTCATCGAGGACGGACTGATCGCCTAAGGGCTGTCCCGTAATAGATCTTCAGACTTCGGTGGCGGGCTGTCCCACGACCGTTCGGGCGGCATCGAGATACGCCAGCTGGTTGTCCGCAGGTAGTCCCGCGCGCTCTCGTCGTCGGGTAAGCCCTCCCACGCAGTCCAGGTGGGGTCGACGTAGTACGCGCGTGCCGGGTCACGCACGGGCAGGGCGAGCTGGATGCGGATGAGCCACTCCGCGACCCGCAACTCTGGCCGGATCCGAGGAAGAAGCCTCCGCCATGGCTGACGGCCTTGGAGGGTTGTGGCCGTGGCTAAGCCTACGAGAGTTGCTTCCGCATCAACGTGCACATCGTTTCGTAGCGGCGCAACGATCCATCAGGGGCTTGTTCGTCCCACGAGTCTGGCTGGCGGTCGTACTCGACGTAGCCCAGTCGTTCGTATAGCGCACGCGCCCGGAGGTTGCTTTCCTCCACAGCCAGCTCGGCCTGCCGCAAACCGCGGTCCCTGATCCGCAGTTCTGCGGCTTCGACAAGGAACGTGCCGATCCCACACGACTGCAATGCGGGGTGGACTGCCAACTGCCACAAGGTGCCGACGCCCTCCTTGATCTGGTAGTCGACGCCGCCCTTCGCCACAGGGATGTCCGTTGCAGGACAGACCGCCAGGTAGTCGACCTCACCCGTCCGGGCACGTTCCAACTGCTTGGCGACGCCAGCCAAGTGGTGGTCAGACCCTGCCCACCCGCACGACGCCAGGTCCGCATGCACCAAATCACGGGCTGACAGCTTCAGCACAACACTGATCATCTTCAGTACCTCCGGTCAGTCAGCATCCACGCCGATCACACGGGGCGCAAAGCCGTTTCCTCAGTCCGCGCTCCTGGCTCACCTCCACTCAAGCAACCAGACGAACGCTGCTACTGAAAGCGAACGAAGCCAGCCGCACGAGGCCACCGCGAATGGCGCCGGTGGCTGAGATGCTTTCGCTGTGGCTGGTGTGATCACGGCGTCGGAGCCGTCTTGGACAGCCCCATTCGCCGGGTTGAGCCCGCGCTGCTTCGGGAAGCTGGTGGCCATGCTGCGGCGTGAGGGTGCGGACGCGGTCCGCAGGGGCAGGCCGTGGAGCCTTCCGCTGGAGGACCCGGTGCTGCAGGTCGCGGTCTACTGGCGGACAAACTTGACGATGCGCCGGCTCGCCTCGCTGTTCGGGGTGTCCAAGTCGGCGGCAGACCGAATCATCGACCACCTCGGGCCGATGCTCGCGCTCCAGCCCCGCAAGCGGTTCGCCAAGGGCACCGTGCTCATCGTGGACGGCACCCTGGTGCCCACCCGCGACCACACCATCGCCGCACAGTCCAAGAACTATCGGTACTCCACCAACCACCAGGTCATCATCGACGCCGACACCCGACTCGTTGTGGTGATCGGCCGCACCCTCCCCGGTAACCGCAACGACTGCAAGGCATGGGAGAAGTCCGGCGCCAAAGCCGCCGTCGGCAAGACCACCACGATCGCCGACGGCGGCTATCCCGGCACCGGACTCGTCATGCCCCACCGCCGGGGCAAGGGTGAAGGGCTGCCCGACTGGAAGGAAGCCCACAACAAGTCCCACAAGCAGGTCCGCGCCCGCGTCGAGCACGTCTTCGCTCGTATGAAGACCTGGAAGATCCTCCGCGACTGCCGCCTCAAAGGCGACGGAGTCCACCACGCCATGCGCGGCATCGCGCGCCTGCACAACCTCGCTCTCGCCGGATAGGCCGGCGGGCCGCACAATGAACAGCCACGTCCACACTGACCGGAAGACCATTTACGGGACAGCTCTCAGTACTCGTCCGGCCGATCACCGCTGCGGGGACCACTCAATGACAATGACGGCGTGCATTATTCGGGCGCAGGGAGTTTCAAGCGCATCACAGGGAAGAGGGTGAAGCCGTGACCATCGCACTGTATCGTGACGGGGAAAAGTGCTTCTTCAAGGATCTAGAGGAAGCGATCGCCTCCATCGACGCGAATCTCAAGGAAACCCCGGAATACGAGCACAACGCCGCAGGGCAATGGCTCTTCTTCGACGCTGTGGAAGACCAATTCCCGGTCAGCATGCTTGAAGCCAGCGTGAACCTCGAGACCGGCTACGGTGGAGTTATCTGATACACGTGGGAGCCAGATCGATTCAGTGCGTCTCCAGGGCTGGAAGATCTGAGTGAATTTCAAATTTCCAAAACATACCGCTCCATTCCGTGCGGAAGGTTGTCGAGGCATATCTCCGTTCCTCAGGGGAACGCCCTTCGATCATTGACTGGGTTCCAGGAAAGCAGAACGGAAGCTGGTTTTCCTGAACCGCCCAGCCGCCCTACTGGGGTCGATGGGTTCCCGTGGGTGCGGGCCCGGTGTGGTCGCTCGCGCAGTTCCCCACGCCCCTGCGGGGCGCGTCCTCGGGTGCATCGTCCGGTCAACTGCCGGGCAGGTAACGGGCCATGGGAATCCAGCACTGGAAGAAGATCTGGGTCGGGTCGGCGGGGAACATGGTCGAGTGGTTCGACTGGTTCGTGTACGCCAGCTTCGCCACCTATTTCGCCGGGGCGTTCTTCCCGAGGGGGAACCCCACCGCCCAACTGATGAACACCGCCGGGATCTTCGCCGTCGGGTTCTTCATGCGGCCCGTGGGCGGCTGGCTGCTGGGGCGGGTCGGTGACCGCCGGGGCCGTAAGGCGGCGCTGACGCTGACCGTCACGCTGATGTCGGCCTCTGCGGTGCTGATCGCCGTCGCGCCCACGTACGCGGTCGCCGGGTACGGCGGCGCCCTCGTCCTGCTCGTCGCCCGGCTGCTCCAGGGACTGTCGGTGGGCGGCGAGTACGCGGCCGGCGCCACCTATCTCACCGAGGCCACCGACCCGAAAAGGCGCGGCTTCGCCTCCAGCTTCCAGTACGTGTCCATGACCGTCGGCCAGATCATCGGCCTCGGCCTCCAGATCATCCTCCAGCGCACCCTGTCCGACTCCGCCCTGCACAGCTACGGCTGGCGCATCCCCTTCGTCGTCGGCGCCCTCGGCGCGGCCGTCGTCTTCTATCTGCGCCGCACCATGCCGGAGAGCGAGGTCTACGACGAGGACGCCTCGGCCGCCGAGGAGCGCGGCACCCTGCGCGCCCTGTGGCGGTACCGGCGCGAGGCGTTCCTCGTCATCGCGCTGACCATGGGCGGCACGGTCGCGTACTACACGTACACCACCTATCTGACCAAGTACCTCTCCAACTCGGCGGGCCTGTCCAAGGACACCGCGACCCTGGTCTCCTTCACCGCGCTGATCGTCTTCGCCGGGCTCCAGCCGCTCGCCGGGGCCCTGTCCGACCGGATCGGGCGCCGGCCGCTGCTGATCACCTTCGCGGTCGGCTCCACCGTCCTGACCGTGCCGATCATGACCCTGCTGGGGCGCACCGGCGGCTACTGGCCCGCGCTCGGTCTCTCCCTGCTCGCGCTGGTGATCGTCACCGGCTACACCTCGATCAACGCCTGTGTGAAGGCCGAGCTGTTCCCGACACATGTCCGCTCCTTGGGCGTCGCCCTCCCGTACGCCCTCGCCAACGCCCTCTTCGGCGGCACCGCCGAATACATCGCGCTGTGGTTCAAGAAGGCCGGGATAGAGTCCGGATTCTTCTGGTATGTGGCGGGATGTGCGGCCGTATCGCTTGTTGTGTACGTCACCATGCGGGAGACGAAGGACCTGGATCTGACCGGAACGCGGGGGGCCAGTGGAGTGGGGGAGTCCAGTGTGACGACCGCATCCTGAGACGGACGGTGAGCCGGGGGCGGTGCTGTGCCAGACTTCCCCCGTGCTTACGTTCGCCACGATTATTGGCAGCAGGCGCGCCGGTCCGCAGTGACCATCTCGTACGACCAGGTGCGGGTGGCCACCGTTCGTCCTCGACCCGCGCGCAGACCTCTCGCATCCGCGAGGGGTTTTTTCGTTTTACGGCCCACCTTCAGCCGTGAACCGAGCGCGGGGGAGTATTGGGGGGACGGTGGAGCCGGTCATTCCGGTAAGACCGAAGATCCACAACAGGAGCCTTGAGACCATGACCGAGACGGCAACCAGCGAGCTCGACGACTCGTTCCACGTCTTCGACACCACGCTGCGCGACGGCGCGCAGCGCGAGGGCATCAACCTCACCGTCGCGGACAAGCTCGCCATCGCCCGGCACCTGGACGACTTCGGCGTCGGCTTCATCGAGGGCGGCTGGCCCGGCGCCAACCCCCGCGACACCGAGTTCTTCGCCCGCGCCAAGAACGAGATCGAATTCCGCACCGCCCGACTGGTCGCCTTCGGCGCCACCCGCCGCGCCGGTGCCAAGGCGGCCGACGACCCGCAGGTCAGGGCGCTGCTGGAGTCCGGCGCCCCGGTGATCACGCTGGTCGCCAAGGCGCATGACCGGCATGTGGAGATGGCGCTGCGCACCACGCTGGACGAGAACCTGGAGATGGTCCGCGACACCGTCTCCTACCTGTGCGAGCAGGGCCGCCGGGTGTTCGTGGACTGCGAGCACTTCTTCGACGGCTACCGCGCGAACCCCGAGTACGCCAAGGCCGTCGTACGCGCCGCGTCCGAGGCCGGCGCCGATGTGGTGGTGCTGTGTGACACGAACGGCGGCATGCTGCCCGCCCAGGTGCACGCCGTCGTCGCCACCGTGCATGCCGACACCGGCGCCCGGCTCGGCATCCACGCCCAGGACGACACCGGCTGCGCGGTCGCCAACACGCTGGCCGCGGTCGACGGCGGGGCCACGCATGTGCAGTGCACGGCCAACGGCTACGGCGAGCGGGTCGGCAACGCGAACCTGTTCCCGGTGGTCGCCGCCCTGGAGCTGAAGTACGGCAAGCAGGTGCTGCCCGAGGGCCGGCTGCGCGAGATGACCCGGATCTCGCACGCCATCGCCGAGGTCGTCAACCTCACGCCCTCCACCCATCAGCCGTACGTGGGCGTCTCCGCGTTCGCGCACAAGGCCGGGCTGCACGCCTCCGCGATCAAGGTCGACCCGGACCTGTACCAGCACATCGATCCCGCGCTGGTCGGCAACACCATGCGGATGCTGGTCTCCGACATGGCGGGCCGCGCCTCCGTCGAGCTCAAGGGCAAGGAACTCGGCGTCGATCTCGGCGGCGACCGGGAGCTGATCGGGCGGGTGGTGGCCCGGGTCAAGGAACGCGAGCTCAAGGGCTACACGTACGAGGCCGCCGACGCCTCCTTCGAGCTGCTGCTGCGCGGCGAGGTCGAGGGCAGGGCGCTGAAGTACTTCGACGTGGAGTCCTGGCGGGCGATCGCCGAGGACCGGCCCGACGGCAGCCACGCCAACGAGGCCACGGTCAAGCTGTGGGCCAAGAGCGAACGCATCGTGGCCACCGCCGAGGGCAACGGCCCGGTCAACGCCCTCGACCGCGCCCTGCGGGTCGCCCTGGAGAAGATCTACCCCCAGCTCGCCGCCCTCGAACTGGTCGACTACCGCGTCCGCATCCTGGAAGGCCGCCACGGCACCTCCAGCACCACCCGCGTCCTCATCTCCACCTCCGACACCACCGGCGAGTGGTCCACGGTGGGCGTGGCCGACAACGTCATCGCCGCGTCCTGGCAGGCCCTGGAGGACGCCTACACATACGGCCTGCTCCGCGCGGGCGTCGAACCGGCGTAGCGCTCCGCGGGCACGAGAGCCCGGGACACCCCACCCTGAGGGGCTCGGGTTTTGGACACCCTCCCTTACGGGATTCCGGACCGCGTCTCCCGGCCGGGATTTTGGGCCGCGCCTCCCGGCCGGGCCGCGCCCCCGGTGGGGTTCGGACCGCGGTCCCGGGTCGGGTTCCGGGTGCCGCGCCGTGAGGGGATCCGGAGTGCAAGCCTGGACGGGCCCCGGGATCGTCCGCCCTGGCGGAGGCCGGGTGGCGACCCTGATGGGGTCCGGGCCGTGACCCCGGCGAGGTCCGGGACGTCCGTCCCGGGGTGGTTTCCGGGTGCCGTGCCCTGGGGGGATCCGCAGTGCCCGCTACGACGGAGTCTTGGACCGTGCACCCCGGCGGGTTCCGGGTGGCCACCTGGACGGGGTACGGGTTGCCTTCCTCGGCGGGTTCCGGGCGCCCGAACGGACCGGCCCCAGAGGGGCCCGGCCTGACGGAGATCCGCGCGTCGGCCCGGACGGGCCTCGGGCATCCGGCCATCCTGGTGGTGACGCGGAGAGTGTCCGCCTTGACGGGTCTGTGGACCGGGCGCTCAACCCCGACCGGCCTGGAGGCGCTTGCCCCGGGGGATCCGAGTGCCTGACGCGTCGGGCCGTCGGGCGTCCGGCGCCCCGGCACAGCTCGGGGTGCCTGCCCCCAAGGCTCTCCGGCTTCCCAGTAGCTGGCCGGGCGGCGCCTGCCCTCAAGGTGCCCGCCAGATGTTGTCGAACGCGGCGTTCTCGATGCGGCGGCGTTCGCGGACCGCTGTCAGTTCGGTGATCGCGTCGCCGACGGTGGCCAGGACGGTGAGGACCGCGTCGTCGGCGTTCTCGTTGCCGTCCGTGCGGTCCTCGCCGATGCCCAGGGGGACGGCGAGGGCGGTCAGGACCGGTTCGTCGGACCACCAGCGGTCGGCCGCGTGCCGGCGGGCCGGGGTGTCGGGCTGGGGGGCGTCGCCGCCGAGCCGGGGCAGCCAGCGCCGGGATTCCCCGGTGAGCTGACCGGCGCGGTCCAGGTCGTCCCGGTAGGCCGCGGCAAGCCCCCGGCCCCGGCGCCACAGCCAGTCCTCGACGCTCTCGTACGGCTCCGCGCGCACCAGCGCCGCACACGCCTCGTCCAGCATCCGGTCACCCGTGTCCAGCGCCGCCCCCGGCACGATGCGTTCCCCGTCCAGGGTGAGCGCCCGCGTCCCGAGCAGATCGATCAGCTCGGCCCCCGCGAGGGCCAGCGACAGATCGCCCTGCTCGACGGGGCGCGCGCCGGGGACGTCCACGCTGACGAGGAACAGATCCTGCGGTGTGGTCATGAGGGACTCCAGGTCGCCGGGACGGCAGGGCGTCAGACGCGGCCCGGGTCGTTCGGATGGGACTCCAGCGGAGTGACGGTGAGACTCATCCAGGGCCGCAGCGGCAGCGTACCGAGCACCTTCTCACGCAGCTCCGCCTCGTCGTCGGCACGCCACACGCCGATGCTGCGCGTCTCGCCTATCGGACGCCACAGCCGGGCCAGATGCCCGGTGGCCGCCAGCTCCCGGGCCCGCACCGCCTCCGCGGCCCGCCGCTCGGTGACCTGCTCCTCGGTGACGCCCGCGGGCACGGACGTGGTGATCTCGACCAGGAACTCGCGCACGATCCCACTCCTCGGCGACCGACGAACCGGCTGGTGGATGACCCGGCCGGGGGGCGAACCGGCCGGGGGACGACCGACTCCCTCATCGTCCCCCGGCCGCCCCTGGACCGCTCGTCACCCCAGCTGCCACTTCTGGTTCGCGGCGCCCGTGCAGGACCAGATCTGCGCGCGGGCCCCGTCGGCCGAGGAGTTGTCGGTGACGTCCAGGCACTTGTCCGCGGCGAGGTTCACCACGTCATGGGTGCCCGCGTCGTACGACCACTGCTGGGCGCCGGTCCCGTTGCAGTCGTAGAGCTGCACCTTCGCCCCGTCGGCCGTCGAGCCCGACGTGACGTCCAGGCACTTGCCGAGCGCCCGCACGGAGCCGTCGGGCTGCACGCTCCACTGCTGCGCGGCGCTGCCGTTGCAGTCGTAGAGCTGTACGGCCGTACCGTTCGCGCTCGACGCGCCGGCCACGTCCAGGCACTTGCCGGCCAGGCCCACGAAGGCACCGCTCGTGGCGCCGGTGCCGGACTGGGTGCCGGACCAGGTGAAGGTCGCGGAGGTCTTGCCGGGCAGCGAGTAAGTGGCGTGCTGTGAGCCCCAGTCGATGGTGACCGTCTGGGCGGAGGAGGAGCCGTTGTAGGCGATCAGCGCCTTGCTGCCGTCCGGGTTGCGCCAGGCCACGTTGGGCACGGTGGTGGACGCGGTGGAGGCGATCCGCTGCGCGCCGGGCCGTACGAACTTGGTCAGCTGGCCCATGTCGTAGTACTCGACGGTGTAGTCCACGCTCCCGCTCCTGCTGTCCCCGTCGTGCACGGTGACCAGGCCGGTGCAGGTGCCGCAACCCCCGTTGTGCGGGCCCATGTTCTGGTCCACGGCCAGCGACCACTTGGTCACCGACTTCGCCCAGTTGCGGGTGTAGTCGATGATGTTCGACATGTCCTCGTGCTGCTGGTCGGCGATCCAGGTGCCCCCGGAGTGCTCGGTGCCGAAGGCGTCCAGCGAGGGATACTTGGCGTGGACCGTGGACTGCTCGGAGACATCGCCGCCGTAGCCGTGCCAGGCGATGCCGCCGAAGTTGGGGTGGTCGCGGATCGCCGGATCGTCCACCGACTGCGCGGCGTACGAGTCGTAGCTGTCCCAATTCCAGTCGTGCGCCAGGACCTTGGTGCTCAGGCCCGCCGACTGGAGCTGCGGCAGCAGGTCGTTCTTGAGGAAGTAGGCGAGACCGCTCGCGTTCCAGCTCATCGACGGGTAGCCGGAGCAGCAGGTCGGCTCGTTCTGCGGGGTCACGTACGAGACGTCGATCCCCTGATCCCGGTACGCCTGGAGGTACTTGACGAAGTACGCGGCGTACGCGCCGTAGTCCTCCGCCTTCAGCCAGCCCCCGTTGAGCGAGCCGCTGTCCTTCATCCAGGCCGGGGCCGTCCATGGCGAGGCCATCACGGTCAGCGACGGGTTCAGCTGGAGCGCCTGCCTGGTGAGCGGCGCGACGTCCGCCAGGTCGTGCGCGAGGGAGAACCGGTTCAGGTTCGGGTCGCTCTGTCCGGACGGCACGTCGTCGTACGTGTATCCGTAGCGGGCGAGGTCCGAGGCGCCCATCGGGTTGCGCAGGAAGGACAGCCCGATGCCGTCGGTCGGCGAGAACAGCTTGCGCATCGTCGCGTTCCGGGTCGCCTGGGACAGGGCGCCGCTGCTGTTCAGCAGCCAGGCCGCGGTGTCGGTGAACGAGGCGCCGGCGCCGGTGAAGGTCTGGTACCGGGTGTTCTCGTCCACGGTGATATTGGTGCCGCCACCGCCCGTCCCGGACTGGAAGGCGAACGGCGCCTGCGCTTCGAGGCCGCGTACGACATGGCGGCCACCGGAGTCGTCGGTGGTGGTGAGCCACGCGGTGACCTGCTCACCGGTGGCATGCGCGGGGGATGCGGCCGCGGTGAATCCGGCGGCGGAGAGCAGCCCGGCCAGCAGCAGCCGGAGTGCGCGGGGGGATCTCCTCATGGTGCGTCGCCCTTCCTCTCGGGTCGACAGAACGATGATGAGCGGTGTTGAGCGGTGCCGAGTGGAGCGGTGCAACTGACGTGTGGTCTTGACGAGTTGGGGAGGCGTCAGTTAACTCACGCCGTGAGCTAAGCCATGAGTGAACCATGAGAGCCGAGGGAAGGTCCATGCCAAGGCCAAGAACCGCCCTGCTCGTCCCCGGGGCCCTGCTCGCCGCCCTGCTGCCCCTGTCCGCCGCGGCGCACGCCGCCGGCGATCCGCCGCCGGTGCCCGTCGACCGCTTCGAGGGCGAGGTGCCCTTCGCGTCCCAGCCCGCCGACGGCATCTTCACCTGGGGCGGCGACACCGATGACCCGCCCACGCTGAGCCTCGCCGACCGCGCCGACGCCCCCGAGGGTGCCAAGGTGCTCACCGGCAGCTACGACATCAGCGGTTACGGCGGCTTCACCCATGACTTCGCCGCGGACCAGCCCGCCCACGACTGGTCCGCCCACCAGGGCATCCGCTTCTGGTGGGAGGGGCACGACAACGGCAGGAAGATCGCCTTCGAGATCAAGGACGGCGGCGCGAACGGCGAGGCGTCCGAGCTGTGGACGACGTCCTTCACCGACGACTTCAGCGGCTGGAAGCAGATCCGGATCCCGTTCGGCGACTTCACCTACCGCACCGACTACCAGCCGGTCGGCGGCATCGACCACATCCTCGGCCTCACTCAGATGTGGGGCTACGCCGTCACCCTGCCCGTCGGCCTCAAGGGCGAATTCGCCATGGACGACGTGGAGTTGTACGGCAAGGCCGACCAGGCGCTGGTCGCCTCCGTCACCACCGACGCCTCCGTCTACCCGGTGGCCGAGGGCGGCACCGCCAAGGTGAAGGTCGCCCTCGCCACCACCGGCGGCAAGCCCGTGGACGACCCGGTGACCGTCACCTACGCCACCGGCGGCGGCACCGCCACCGCAGGCCAGGACTACACCCCGGTCTCCGGCACCCTCACCTTCCCGGCGGGCACACCGTCCGGCACCGCGCGCACCATCGACGTGCCCACCCGCAAGGACAGGGCCGCCGAGTCCGCCGAGACCATCCCCCTCAAGCTCACCGTCGACGGCGCCAAGGCCCCCACCGAGACCCCGCAGGTCGTCATCGACGCCCATGGACTGCCGTACCTGAACGCCAAGTTGCCGGTGAAGAGGCGGGTCGCCGATCTGCTGTCCCGGATGTCGCTCGCGGAGAAGGCCGGGCAGATGACCCAGGCCGAACGCGCGGGCCTGACCACCCCGGGCGACATCGCGTCGTACGACCTCGGCTCGCTGCTGTCCGGCGGTGGCTCCACGCCCACGCCCAACACCGCCGAGGGCTGGGCGCGGATGATCGACGGCTTCCAACTCCAGGCCCGGGCGACGCGGTTCCAGATCCCGTTGATCTACGGCGTGGACGCGGTGCACGGCCACAACAACCTCTACGGCGCCACCGTCATGCCGCACAACATCGGCATCGGCGCCACCAGGGATCCCCAACTGGCCGAGCGGACCGGCGCGGTGACCGCCGCCGAGGTGCGCGCGACCGGCGTCCCCTGGGACTTCGCGCCCTGCCTGTGCGTGAGCCGCGACGAACGCTGGGGCCGCTCCTACGAGTCCTTCGGCGAGGACCCCGCGCTCGTGGAGTCCATGGAGACGATGATCCAGGGCCTCCAAGGCCGGGCGGACGGCAGTGACTTGAGCCGTGACGACAAGGTCCTCGCCACCGCCAAGCACTTCGTCGGCGACGGCGGCACCGCCTACGGCTCCTCCACCACCGGCACCTACACCATCGACCAGGGCGTCACCACCGTCACCCGGCAGCAGCTGGAGGACATCCACCTCGCCCCCTACCAGAGCGCGGTGCGGCGGGGGATCGGCACCGTGATGCCCTCGTACTCCTCCCTCGACATCACCGGCGACGGCAAGGGCGCGGTCAAGATGCACGCCCGCGGCGACATGATCAACGGCGAGCTGAAGGGCAAGCTGGGCTTCGACGGTTTCGTCATCAGCGACTGGAACGCCATCGACCAGCTCCCCGGCGACTACGCGAACCACGTCCGCACGGCCGTGAACGCGGGCGTCGACATGATGATGGTGCCGTACACCTACAAGGACTTCAGCTCCACGCTGATCGACGAGGTGAAGGCCGGCCGGGTCACCGAGGCGCGGATCGACGACGCCGTCTCCCGGATCCTCACCCAGAAGTTCGAACTGGGCCTGTTCGAGCACCCGTACGCCGACACCAGCGGCGCCGCCGCCATCGGCTCCCCGGCCCATCGCGCCGTCGCCCGCCAGGCTGCCGCCGAGTCGCAGGTGCTGCTGAAGAACGACGGCGGGCTGCTGCCGCTGAAGAAGAGCGAGAAGGTGTACGTCGCCGGGTCCAACGCCGACGACATCGGCAACCAGACCGGCGGCTGGACCCTCACCTGGCAGGGCGCCTCCGGCGACACCGTCCCCGGCACCACCATCCTCCAGGGCATGCGGCAGGCGGGCGGCGACGTCACCTACTCCAAGGACGCCTCCGCCCCGACCGCCGGGTACGACGTCGGCGTGGTCGTCGTCGGGGAGACCCCCTACGCGGAGGGCGTCGGCGATGTGGGCAACGGCCACTCGCTGTCCCTGTCGGCGGCCGATCAGGCGGCGGTGGACAAGGTGTGCGGTGCCATGAAGTGCGTGGTGCTCACCGTCTCCGGGCGGCCCCAGCTCATCGGCGACCGGCTCGGCGAGATCGACTCCCTGGTGGCCTCCTGGCTGCCCGGCACCGAGGGTGAGGGCGTCGCCGACGTCCTCTACGGCGCCCGCCCCTTCACCGGACAGCTCCCGGTCACCTGGCCGAGGTCCGAGTCCCAGCTGCCGATCAACGTGGGCGACGCCTCGTACGACCCCCAGTTCCCCTACGGGTGGGGCCTGACCACCCGCACCACCGTCCCGCACGGCGGCGCGGGCACCCTGGCGTCGCTGGCCGCGCGGGCGGCGACGGCGGAGCGGCGCGGGGACCGGACGACCGGCCGGTACCTGGTCGACCAGGCCCGGCTGCTGGTCCAGCGGAAGGTGGGGCAGCGGATGACGGCGGCCGTGGCGAAGCCCTTCGCGGACGCGGACCATCTCCTGCTGACCGGCCACTACGGGCAGGCGCTGGCGAAGCTGGCGCAGGCGTACCGGGCGGCCTGACCGGTCTGCCCTGAATCACCCCTTAAGGAGGGCTTCGGGTAGCGTCGAGACATGAAGGCCGTCCCGCGGACCCGAAGCCTCCCCGCCCTGCTGCTCGCCGTGCTCGCCCTGGTCCTGGCGACCGGGCTCGCCCCCGGGGCGAGCGCGGACACCGGCGTCTCCACCATCGCCCGCGCCCTGCGC